>JBPCPS010000028.1:0-62725 GCA_050998915.1 Gemmatimonadaceae bacterium | reverse complement strand
TGGCGATTGCGCTGGCCTACAGCGGCGATTGTGCGGGAGCGCTGCAATACGCCAACATGTCGATCGAGGTAGACAGGTCGAACCCCGTCAACCTAGGTGAGATGGCGTCGGTGCACGCGCGCTGTGGACGGATCGCGCAAGCCAGGGCGGCGGTAGCTGAATTGGAGCGGCAACGGTCCAACGACCGGGTGCTGTTTCCGCTGGCAATGGCGTACGCCGCGCTAGGCAACTCGGATGCTGCGCTTACGGCGCTGGAAAATGCGGTGGACCGGCGGGTGGTCGCACTGACGGCGTACTCTGTGGCGCTCGATCCCCTCTTCGACGGGATTCGCGGGGACCCGAGATTCAAGGCGGTTCTTCGGGGGATGGGTCTCCCGGAAACCGCGCTGAACCCGCGCTGAACGGAAAACAGAACGGCGCGCCCGAAGACGCGCCGCCTGTTGTCGCCAAGCAGCTAGCTGCTAGCTGCTAGCTGCCCTACGGCTCCCACCTCGCGGGCGGGAGCGTCTTGTACCGTTCTGTTAACAGCTCCTGCCGGTTTCTCACGTCCCGCTCCACGCCGCGCACGAACACGTGCTCTACGCGCGTACTGAGCTCGAACGGGTCGCCGCTCCAAATCACTACGTCTGCGTCGCGCCCGGCTTGCAGCGCGCCGGTCCGTTCGCCTACTCCAAATACCTGCGCGGGCGCGAGCGTCACCGCCCGGAGCGCGTCGTTCCATGACATTCCGTATGCGACGGCATTACCGGCTTCCTGCTTGATGTTGCGGACGTTGAACGGGCCGTCCGCGCCTCCTCCGCCGGCGTTGCCGATCAGCAACACTTCCACTCCGGCGCGCCGCAGCAGCGCCGCATTGTCCTGCCGCCGGCCCAGTGAAGAGAAGCTGCCGGGAATGTTGTTCATGGCCCCCGTGAGCACCGGAATCCGGGCTGCGGCGATCTGGTTCGCCACCATCCACCCTTCGGCCGCGCCCGCGAGCATGAGCCGCAGGCCGTATTCGCGCCCGATACGGAGCGTGGCTTCGATGTCGCTGGATTTGTCGACTTCGACGAGCAGGGGAAGCCTGCCCTCGAGGACGGGTATCATCGCTTCCAGATCTTTCCTGCTCGCCGCGAACTCCCTCGTCTCAGCTCGGTCGAACGCGCGGCGGTTGTCACGAAAGAACCGAACGTCCTCGAGCAGTTCGCGAAGCCGCAGCAACTGCTCACCCCGGGAACCGCTGCCACCCTGCCCGGGATTTCCGATCTGCGCCACCATGGCCACTGGAGCGCGGGTAACGAGATCGGTGAGCGACCCCTCGACGAGGGTAATGAGCGCAGCCTGGCCCCAGATGAGCCCGCCTCCGGGAACGACTACCACGCTCGTGATCCCCTCGTCGCGGGCGGGGGCGATCAGCATGGACTGTGGATTGAGCCCTTCCCATACCGTAAACGCCGCGGCGATCTGATCGCGCCCACGCGCCGTTGCGTCGCCGGTGGACTGAACGGACCCGATCTCACTCAGGCCGAGCTGGCTGGAGGAGTTTATCAGCCCCGGCGTAACCCACTTTCCCGTTGCGTCGATCGTGCGCGCCCCGGCGGGAACAGCGACATCCGCGCCCACCGCCACGATCTTGCCGTCACG
Source organism: Gemmatimonadaceae bacterium (assembly GCA_050998915.1). Taxonomy (GTDB): domain Bacteria; phylum Gemmatimonadota; class Gemmatimonadetes; order Gemmatimonadales; family Gemmatimonadaceae; genus JACDCY01. Next base: position 61,102 of record JBPCPS010000028.1, on the reverse strand, counting down.
AATCAGTACGGTGCCGTTGTCGATCACCGGCCCGCTGACGGGGAACACTCTTCCGCCGGTGATCGCGACCGTCTGTGCACCGGCGAGGGCGGTGCCGAACACGAACACACCCGCAGCCGCAACCCGCGCGGTTTTCATTAGGATCTTGCTCATCGCAGTTCCCTCCGCGGCACGTACCCGAGCTCGAAGTCGGTGCGCCAGTTCTGGTTCGGATCGAGCCGGTCGAACAGCATCGCGCCGTCGATCCACACCTTTTCCGGCTTCGAGTACACGCTGAACGGATTGCCCGTCCACAGCACGACGTCCGCGTTTTTTCCCTGCTCGAGCGAACCGATCCGGTCCTCAAGTCCGACCGCCCACGCGGGGTTAATCGTCAGCCATTTGATCGCCTGGTCCTCGGTCACGGGGATGCCGGCGGCATTTCCGGCCGCCATTGCCTTGGCCGCTTCCTGGTTCAGTCGCTGCGACCCGGACGCATCGTCCGAATGCACGATCGCGCGGGCGCCAGCCCTGTCGACAAGCGCGATGTTGGCCTTTACCGCATCCATCGCCTCGACCTTGAACGCGCCCCAGTCGGCCCAGAGCGAGCCCGATATGCCCTCACGCGCCAGAATGTCGGCGATCTTGTACGCCTCGACCCCGTGGTGGAACGAGCGGATCTTGTAGCCGAACTCGCGAGCGATGTCGATCATCTGTGCCATCTCGTCGGCGCGGTAGCAGTGGTTGTGCACCAGGATGTTGCCGCGCAGAACTTCCGCGAGGGTTTCGTTGCCGAGGTCGCGCGCAGGGGCGTCGCCCCTCCTGTTGGCGAGCCAGCTGTCCCATGTCCGGCGGTAACGCTCAGCGCCGATCCACGCCGCCCGGTAACCGGCGACGTTGGCCATGCGCGTCGAAGGACCATTGGCATCGGTCGCGTACACCCGCTTCGGATTCTCGCCGCACGCCATCTTGAGCCCGTATCTGGCGCCGGGGAATTTCATCCCCTGCACGGTGCGCGACGGGACGACTTTGATGACCGCGCTCCGCCCGCCTATCAGGTTCGCCGAGCCGGGCAGCACCTGAATGGTCGTGACTCCTCCTTCCAGGACGCGCGGGAGCTGCGGATCCTGCGGCCAGATGCTGTGCTCGATCCACACGTGCGCGGTGACCGGCGCGGTGGCTTCGTTCACATCGTTGAGAAGAGTACCCTGGCCGCCGGGAGCGCCACCCGCGCCGATGTGCGAGTGCGTGTCGATGAGCCCGGGCGTGACGTACTTGCCCGTGCCGTCGATCACAACCGCGTCGGCGGGCGCGCTCACGGTCGCCCCGACCTCCACGATCTTGCCCTCGCGCAGCAGGATCGACCCGGTACGGATGGTCGGGCCGGCGGCCGTCATGATGGTCGCGTTCCTGATCAGCGTGGGCCGTGAGGAAAAGGGAGCGTAAGTGCTCGGAAAAGGGTTGGCGTTCGGGAGCGACAATGTGGTCGCGCCGCTCCGCTGGCCGCTGTCGCTCGCGCCGGCCCGCGTTCCGGGCGCCGTAGCCGGGGGTGGAGTGCGACCCGCGCACGCCATCGTGACGGCGGCGAAGCCGGCGAGAAGAAATTGCCTCACTCGGAGTCTCCTGAAGATTGAACGGTGTCGCGCCCGCCGGAGAGCGGGCGCCAAAGTCATAATACGCAGGGGTCGGGGGCGTGGCTATTCGGTTCGGGCGTCGCGCCAGCTTACCAGTCGGGCGACGTCGTCCGTGCAGATGCCGTCCACGCCGGCCTCCGCCAGCCGGTCCCAGTCCCGCTCCAAGTTGGCGGTCCACGCGATCACCCGTCCGCCGCAGTCGTGGACCTCGCGAACGAGAGCGGCATCGATCAGCTCCCAGTGCTGCCATAGGTCGGTCGCGGATGCAGACTTCAGGGCCGCGCAGTTGTCAACCATATAGCTCCCCTGCAGCACCCCGCGCGGAACGTGGGGAAGAAGCTTCGCCATGCGTCGGATGACGCGATGATCGAAACTGTGCAGGGCCACGCCGGTGGCCGCGGCCGGGAACGTGAGCGCGAGCTGATTGTCGAGCTTGCGGCCCTTGATCTCGACGTATAGCCGGGCCCGGTTGCCGAGGGCATCGAGCAGGTCCCGCAGTGAGGGGATCCGCTCGCCCCCGCCCATGTCGAACAGCTGGAGCTCGGAGAAGGTCAAGTCGGCGATCGGACGCGAATCGAGCCCCCGATCGGGCGTCCGGCCGCGCGGGCAGAAATCGTGATGCACGACGAGCACGCGGTCGCGGGTGGAGTGCACGTCGATCTCCACTCCGTCGGCGCCCTCTTCGACGGCCGCGAGTACCGCGCCGATGGTGTTCTCTGGGTGGACGGCGCGGGAGCCGCGATGGGAAATGGCCTCGATCATGTCGCCGAACATATGGGCCTGCGCGGGCCGTTAACAATCGGGGGTCTGCGGCGTCGAACAAATGAGGCGACCCACCGCTGTTCGCCAACAGCCAATAGCCAACAGCCAATAGCCCCTTAACCGCTCCTTAATGGCAACGTCTATAAGTTGTGCGCTAATGAGCGAGGCACACCTCCCGGCCGATGAGGCTGATCGGGAACTCATTGCCAGGTGGAAGCGCGGCGACCCGACGGCGGCCACGGCCATCGTCAGCCGCCACAGCGACGCGCTGGCGCGGTTCGCCTTCAATCTCGGCGAGCGCAACGACGTCGAGGAGCTGGTGCAGGACACGTTCGTGCGCGCATTCGGATCGCTGCACTCGTTTCGCGGCGCCAGCGCGCTCCGCACGTGGCTGTTCACGATCGAGCGGCGGCTGGTGCTCGACCGCCGTCGCGCGGCGGGGCGGGCGCCGGCGGTGGTGCCGGTGACGGAGTCGAGCGCGGCGACGGAGTTCACGGCGCTGGATTCGATGGTGGCGGCGGAGACGGAGCAGCAGGTGCGGGAAGCGATCGAGAAGCTGTCCCCGATGCAGCGCGAAGTTTTCGCTCTGCGGGTATCGGAGGGGCTGTCCTACAAAGAAATAGCGGACGTCATCGGAAGTACCGAGGGCGCCGCGCGAGTGCACTATCACAACGCGATGCGTGCGGTAAAGGAGTACCTGAGCGATGAATGACTGCGTGAACGGTCAGATCAGAGACGTGCTACCGGAGCTGGTGAACGGGACCCTCCCGGCCGGCGAAATCGCGCGCGTCCAGGATCACGTGCGTGCATGCGCGGACTGCGCGGCCGAGGTCGAGCTGCTGCGCACTGCGCGGGCGGCCATGCGGCTCGCCCCGCCGACGGACACCACGCGCATCGCCGCCGCGGTGCAGGCATCTACCGCAGAGCGGCTCGCCGCGCGGCGCGTCCCGGCGCGAGTCGCGCGCATCGCGAGCGTGACGCTGATCCTGGCGGTGGGCGCGATCGGGATTTGGTCCATGCGGGACTCGGCGCCTGCCGCGACGGAGCCACGCGTCGCGGCCTTTGACGCGGCCATTGACGCGGCCGATGCACCGGCGACCATCGAGCAGGCGCGGGTCGTGACACAGCCGCGAGCGGCGCGCGCGCCGGTGCAGCTCGCCCTCGGTGGCGACATGAGCCAGCTCGAGGACGATCAGCTCGTGGCGCTCATGCAGGAAGTCTCGGCGCTCGAGGCGATGCCCGGCGCGGAGCCGGCGTCGCTGGCGATCGAGCCTGTGGTGCCTGAATCCCTGGAGGATCTGTGATGCTGAAGATTGGGGCAATTGCCTTCGCAGGCTTGCTCGTCGCGTCGTCCGTTGCGTCGGCGCAGGAGGGCCGGCAGCGGGACAGCGCCGCCGTTCAACGGCGGGCGGCGCTCGAGAGCCAGGTCCGCCAGCGCATCGCGGCGATGGTGAAGGAGCGGCTGCAGCTGACGGACGCGCAGGCGCAGCAGCTGCAGGAGACCGAGGCGCGGTTCGAGCTGCGTCGCCGGGACCTGATGCAGCGCGAGCAGCGCGTGCGGCAGGATCTGCGGCAGCAGCTTCTGCCAGGCGTAGCGGCGGATCAGCAGCGGGTGGCGTCGCTGCTCGATCAGGTCATGGCCGTGCACCGTGAGCGCGTGACGATGACGGAGCAGGAGCAGCGCGACCTCGCGCGGTTTCTCACGCCCATCCAGCGCGCGAAGTATCTGGGTTTGCAGACGCAGCTGCGCAGTCGGATCGAGGGAATGCGTCAGCGAGGCCGAGTGACACGGCCTGGTCAGCCACAGCGTCCGATGCGCGGGCCGCCGCGACCGTAGTTCCGCCGGTAGCCGCCAGCAGCTAGCTGCTAGCAGCTAGCAGCTAGCTGTTTAGATTGCACTCCACGCCCGGGTGGCGGAACTGGCAGACGCACGGGACTCAAAATCCCGCGCCCTTTGGGGCTTACGAGTTCGATTCTCGTCCCGGGTATTGCGACGGCGCTCCTGGCTGTTAGCTCTTGGCGGTTAGCTAAAAGCCAATAGCCAATAGCCAATAGCGCCCTTTCCGGTGTGGCTCGTTCGCGCCGTTCGTCGCCGGGTAGCCACCTCTCGATCAGCCGCGCGTCGCCGTCCACGATCCAGTACTCCGCGACGTTCTCGCGTTGGTACAGCGAACGCTTCCGAACACGACGTCAGCCGGTGCCGTCAGAACCTTCCCGATTCGGTGCCGCCGTAGATAAGGCAACTCGGCATGCCGGACCGTAGTGCAGCGCAGCTTCCCTGGACTCATGTTCGCCGACGCGCATACGCGCCCAGTTGCCGCGCCCCGCGTGGCGTGAGCTGCATTCCGCGGCTAGCTTTGGCGGCCACGGAGCAGTCCTGGAAATCGTCCCACCCGCACACGGATAATGGCCACATACAAGCTCTCCACCGTCCCGTCCGCCGGCGAGAAGATTGCCTGGCGCGACGGGAAGCTCGCCGTTCCCGCCAATCCGATCATCCCCTTTATCGAGGGCGACGGCACCGGGCCCGACATCTGGAAAGCCTCCCAGCGCGTGTTCGACGCCGCGGTCGAGAAAGCGTATCGGGGCGAGCGGAAGATCGCCTGGATGGAGGTCTTCGCCGGCGAGAAGGCGTTCACGCAATACAAGGACTGGTTGCCGCGGGAAACGGTGGATGCATTTCAGGAGTTCCGTGTATCCATCAAGGGGCCGCTCACCACTCCGGTCGGCGGCGGCATCCGCTCCCTCAACGTCACGCTTCGCCAGGTGCTGGATCTCTACGCCTGCATTCGGCCGGTGCGGTACTTCGAGGGGGTAGGCGCTCCGATGAAGGAGCCGGAGAAAGTGAACGTCGTGATCTTCCGGGAGAACACCGAGGACGTATATGCGGGCATCGAATGGAAGGCGGGCAGCGACGAGGCCAACAGACTCCGCGATTTCATCAAGCAGGAGTTCAAGAAGGACATGCGCGAGAATTCGGCGATCGGGATCAAGCCCATGTCCGAGTTTGGCTCCAAGCGCCTGATACGCATGGCCATCCAGCACGCCATCGAGAAGGGACGCGAGTCGGTGACGCTCGTGCACAAGGGCAACATCATGAAGTTCACCGAAGGCGCGTTCCGCGACTGGGGGTACGAGCTCGCGAGCGAGGAGTTCGCCGGCACGGCGTGCGCCGAGGCCGATCTCAAGGGCGACGCCTCCCGCGCCGATTGCGTGATCGTCAAGGACCGGATCGCCGACTCGATGTTCCAGCAGCTCCTGCTCAGGCCTTCGGAGTACTCCGTGCTCGCGACACCCAACCTCAACGGCGACTACATCTCCGATGCGGCGGCAGCGCAGGTGGGCGGGCTCGGGATCGCCCCGGGCGGTAACGTCGGCGACGGGCTAGCGGTGTTCGAGGCCACCCACGGCACCGCGCCCAAGTACGCCAACAAGAACAAGATCAACCCCGGCTCCGTGATCCTCTCCGGCGTCATGATGTTCGACTACATGGGCTGGAAAGAGCCCGCGGCTCTGATCGTCCGTGGCATGGAGAACGCCATCAAGCGGAAGCGCGTCACCTACGATCTCGCGCGCCAGATGCCGGGTGCGACGGAAGTCTCCACCTCGGATTTCGGCGAGGCCGTGGTCGCGGGGATGGCCGCTTGAACCCAACGATCACTCTCGGCGCGGGGAGCCTCGCGTCCCACAAAGCGCCGCTTCTCGCCCTCGCCCTCGGTGACACGTCCGACTTCAGCGAGCACGTCCTCGACGGCACGCTCGGCGGCGTGCTCGCCCGCGCTACTTCCAGCCGGGACTTCCGCGGGTCGCGGGACGAAACCCTCTTGCTGGCTGGCGGCGCTTCCGGAGCCCGGATGATCCTGCTGGTGGGCATGGGAGCAGTATCCGATCGGCCCGGCGCGTTTCGCCGCGCCGCCGCCATCGCGGCCCGGCACGCCAACAAGCTGGGCGTGGGCGAGATGACGTGGTACGGCGGAGAGTTGAGTGAGCGGGAAGTGGAGGCGATAGTCCTGGGGCTATCGGCGGGGGCCTGGGAATACACGGAAACCAAGACGCAGCCGCCGGAAAATGAGCGGCGTGCGCAGCTCGCGTCGGTAACGATCGCGGCGTCCGATTCCGTAGCTGCGAAGCGCGGCCTCGCGAACGGGCTTGCGCTGGCCGAAGGACACTCGCTTGCGCGGCGGCTTGCCATCATGCCCGGAAATCTCTGCACGCCCGACTACCTCGCCGAGACTGCGGGCGAGATCGGCGCACGGCATGGGATCGAAGTGACCGTATGGGGCAGGTCGGAGATGCAGGAAGAAGGGATGGGCTCCTTCCTCGCCGTGGCGCAGGGGACGCCGCAGGATCCCAAGCTCATCGTGCTCAAGTACAACGGCGCGAAAACCGGATCGGCGCCGATCGCGCTCGTGGGCAAGGGCCTCTGCTTCGATTCCGGCGGGATCTCGATCAAGCCGCCGCAGAACATGGAGCTGATGAAGTTCGACATGTGCGGCGCGGCCGGCGTGCTCGGCGCATTCGAGGCAATCGCCAGAATGAAGCTCGAGGTAAACGTCATCGGCGTGATCGGCGCGACGACGAACATGCCGTCGGGCACGGCGTTCAAGCCCGGCGACGTCGTGCGAAGCCATCTCGGCAAGTACATCGAGGTGGTGAACACGGATGCAGAGGGGCGGATGGTGCTGGCGGATCTGCTGTCGTACGTGCAGCGGTTCAAGCCGGCTGTGACCATCGACGCGGCGACGCTGACGGGCGCGGTCGTCATCGCGCTGGGACATACCGCGACCGGCGTGTTCAGCAGCGACGACGCGCTGACCAACGAAGTGCTCGATGCCGGAAAGCGCGCGGGCGAGCCCGGCTGGCCTCTGCCGCTCTGGGACGAGTACAAGGAGCTGATAAAGTCCGACGTCGCGGACATGAAGAACGCCGGCGGACGCGCCGCCGGGTCCACCTCAGCGGCGCTGTTCCTCAAGGAATTCACGGAGGGGATGCCGTGGATCCATCTCGACATCGCCGGCACGGCGTACTCGGAAACGGATCTGGTCTCGCTTCCGAAGGGCCCGACAGGCGTGCCGGTCGGAACGTTCGTCGAGTTCGTCCGGGGTCGGGCGAGCTGAAGCGATCAGCATGAAGCCGGTTCGCCTCGGCGCCCTCGCCGGGGTCGTTTTCATCACGGCTTTCGGGACGACACCCGCGGAGCTGCGCTCGCAGGTGGTCGTGCCGCCGGCGAGCGAGCAGCCGATCCCGCCCAAGGAGCCGGCAGACACCGCGGTGCGCGCGGACTCCGCCAAGCGCGACACGGTGAAGGCCGGGATCGGACGGATTCGAACCCCGGCGACGTACGACATCGGGCCGCAGTACCGCTGGAACAGGGAAGCGATGTTCGCGAGTGGCGCGCTCACCGTGACCGACCTGCTCGCCAGGATCCCCGAGCTAACCGTGTTCCGCTCCGGGTGGATCGCCACTCCGCAGACGGTCGCGCACAACGGCAGCTTCGAGCGAATTCGCTTCTTTTACGACGGCGTCGAGCTGGATCCAATGGATCCGCGGCACGAGGGGCTGCACGACCTCGCCGCCATTCAGATCTGGACGCTCGAGGAGCTGGCGATCGAGCGCGCGGCAGGTGAGATACGCGTGCACATGCGGAGCTGGAACGTGGATCGAACGACCCCGTACACGCGCACCGACGTGATCACCGGCAGCGAAGAGACCGATATCTACCGCGGCTTCTACGGGAAGAGGTTCAACGGCGGCCAGGCGCTGCAGCTCGCCGCGCAGCAGTCCAGCACGCAAAACCAGCGGTTCGGTGGTGGTGGCGGCGGCCTGTCGCTGTTCGCCCGTGTCGGAATCGGCCGGCGGCTGTGGAGCGTGGACGCCGTTGCAAACCGCACGCACTTCGCGCGCGATCCGCAGGATGCATTCACCGCGGGCGGCATTCCGCCGTACGATGCGACGCACACCCTGGCTTACCTCCGCGGCTCGCTCGGGGCGGTCGCGTCGGGACCGTGGCTCGAGTTGGTGGCCGCGTCGCACGAGATCAAGGAGTCGAGCCCCACGATCACGGCGTCGCAGATCGCGACGCGCAGATTCGTCGCGGACGCCGCCGACACGGCCAGATCGCGCACGCAGCTCGTCGCTACCGCCGGGTTCAACCGGTGGGGCGCTTCCATCACGCTGACCGATCGCCTTCGCAGCTACGGCGGCGAAGCGTTCAACTCCATCAGCGGAAGAGCCGAATTCAACACGGGGCTGCTGGCCGCGGGAGTCTTCGCCGAATCCGACGCCGAGCGCGACGTGCGGCGCGCGGACGCGAACGTTCGATTCACCCCGCTCCGGTTCGCGGCGTTGGCCGGCGGGATATCGCAGCTGACGGCGGACGGGCCTCGCGCGGTCGTACCCGACTCACGCTCGCTGCGTGGCGAAGCGGGACTGCGGCTACTCGGCCCCTGGCTGTACGCGGGGATGGTTAGGTCGGACACGGTGCACACGCGAGCACCGTCGATGTACGACACCGCATACGTGGCGTCGGGCGCGGAATCGCGGACCGGGACGTACGGCGGCATTCGCGGTGCCATCTGGCGCGGCATCGGTGCCGACGCATTCTTCACCCGCTGGGAGGTGGGGCAGGGCTACCTGCCGGAGTACCAGACACACGTGGAGCTGAACTTCGTCACTCGCTGGCTGTCACGGTTCCCGCGCGGGGACTTCGGCGTTCATAGCTGGATAGCCTACGACTACAGAACGGAGGTCCCGTTTCCGACGCGCAGCGGCCCCCCGGAGATCACGATCCCGAGCCACGTCCTTTCCGGCCTGCTCGAGATCCGGATCATGCGCGCGGCGATCACCTATCAGACTCGAAACATGTTCGGCTTCGAGCACGCCATCGTGCCCGGCTTTCTGGTCCGCCAGGTGCAGATCTACGGCGTGCGATGGGACTTCTGGAATTGACCATGTCCTTGCGCCGCAGTAACTTGAGGGACGTGAGATGATAAACAGCATGACGGGCTTCGGCACGGCCGAAGGAACCGTCGGGGAGGCGCGCGTCACGGTCGAGGTGCGGACTGTGAATCATCGATTTTTCAACGCCAGCATCAAGCTTCCGTCTCCGTTCGGCGCGTGGGAGGGTGAGGTGCGCGACGCGCTGCGCCGGCACATCGCGCGCGGCCATGTCTCAATGGGCGCACGGATCGAGCGACGGGAGGACTCACCAGTCCAGATCGACGAGGCGAGGTTCTCGGCCTACGTCGCGCAGCTGCGAGAGCTGGGGCACCGCCACGGCCTGGCTTCGGAGCTGGATCTGGCCACCGTGCTCAGGTTGCCCGGTGTCGTAGTTACAGGGGCAGTGGAAGAGGCCGGCGGCACCGCCGCCGAGCTGGTGGCGGTGGTGGAGCAGGCGGCGCGTGCGCTGACGCTGATGCGCACGGAGGAGGGTGGGCGACTGGCGCAGTCCATTCGCGAGCGGCTGGACGTCATAGAGCACGCGCTCGGCCGGCTGGCGGAGCGCTCACCGCTTCGTCTCGCGGAGCAGAAGGCTCGGCTCGAGCGCGCGGTTACCGAGCTGGCCGGCGGCGTCGCGGTCGATCCGCAGCGGCTGGCGCAGGAGATCGCCATCATGGCTGACAGGCTGGACGTCGCGGAAGAGCTGGACCGGTTCACGTCGCACCTCAAGTCGTTCAGGGACACGCTCGACGACGAGGGACGCGAGCCGGTCGGTAAGCGCCTGTCGTTCGTCCTGCAGGAGATGCTGCGGGAGGCCAACACGACCGGGAGCAAAGCCAACGATGCGGCGATGCTCGCCGAGGTCGTTTCCGTAAAGGAAGAGCTGGAGCGAATCCGCGAGCAGGTTGAGAACCTCGAATGACGCCTTTTCCGGTCATCCTGTCGTCGCCATCGGGCGGTGGGAAGACGACGATTGCCCGCGCGCTGCTCACGCAGAGGCGCGACGTCGGCTACTCCGTGTCGTGCACGACCAGGAAGCCGCGCCACGGAGAGGTGGACGGGGTGGACTACTTCTTTCTCACGGCGGACGAGTTCGAGCTGGCCGCGGCGCGGGGCGACTTTGCGGAGTGGGCAGTGGTGCACGGGCAGCGGTACGGCACGTTGAAGCGGGAGGTGGAGCGCGTACTGGCGGCGAAAAAACACGTCATCATGGACATCGACGTGCAGGGTGCGCGTCAGCTCCTCGACGCATTTCCCAGCTCCTTGCTGATCTTCGTGCTGCCGCCCTCCGCCGACGTGCTGGTGGAACGGCTCCGCGGGCGCCGGAGCGAGGGCCCTGAGGCCCTGATACGCCGCCTGGAGACGGCCGTACAAGAATTAAAAGCGGTTTCGATGTATCATTACATGGTCACGAACGACCGTCTGGACATCGCGGTTGCCCGAGTCTCGTCGATCATCGACTCCGAGGCGGCCAGGAGCGAGCGACAGAGGGAGTCGCACGACGCGGACGTCGGCACGCTCATCCAGCAGCTGCAGCTTGAAATCGGAAAACAACAGGAGAAGGGATAGATGCGAGTTTTCACCCCCGAAGAAGCGGCGCGTAGCGCCACCAACAAGTACCTCGCCGTGCTCGTCGCCGCGAAGTATGCGCGCGTGCTGAACGAGTTTCCCGCCGGACTGTCCCGCGAGGTCAAGCTGACCACGCGCGCGATGGAGGAGCTGTCGAGCGGAACGATCGAGTACAAGGTCATTCCGCGGCGCAAGCCGGAGTAGCTTCCCGCGCGCCCCTACGACTCGCGGCGGATTCTCCTCGGGGTCTCCGGGGGGATCGCCGCTTACAAGTCGGTATCGCTTGCGCGGCTTCTCACGCAGGCGGGGGCGCAGGTTGACGTAGTTCTCACACGGGCCGCGCTGGAGTTCGTCGGCGCGATCACGTTCGAGGCGGTGACCGGAAGGCAGGCACTCGCCGAGATATTCGAGCCCGGGCACGCGTTGGATCACATCAGATTGGCCCGCGAGGCGGACGTAGTGGTGATCGCGCCTGCCACCGCCGATCTCATGGCGCGCGCGGCGCACGGCCACGCCGACGATCTGCTGACGGCGAGCTTGCTAGCCACGAGCTCGACGGTCCTGTTCGTACCCGCCATGAACGATCACATGTGGGCGCACCCGCAGACCGTGCGCAACGTCGAGCACCTGCGCGAGATAGGATACAAAGTGCTGGATCCCGACGACGGTCCGCTCGCGATCGGCGAGGGGAGCGGACCCGGGCGCATGCCGGAGCCCGAGACGATCTTCGCGCACGTGGGCCGCAGTCTCGAGGGGGACAACACACTGCGCGGGCGACGGATCCTGGTCACCACGGGCGCAACCCGCGAGCCCGTGGACCCGGTCCGGTTCATCTCGAACCACAGTACGGGCAAGATGGGCGCGGCGATCGCCGCAGCGGCGTGGCGGCGCGGCGCGCACGTGACGCTGATTGCCGGGCACACCGACGTCGGACTGCCCGGCGGGCCCCGGGTGATCCACATCGACACCACCGAGGCAATGGCCCGCGCCGTGGCTGAAGAGATTCCATCGGCGGACGCGCTGGTGATGGCCGCGGCCCCGGCTGACTTCACAGTGAAGAGCGCGGGGACGAGCAAGCTCAAAAGGGAAGGCGGTGCGCCTCCGCTCGATCTCGTGGAGACGGCCGACATCCTCAAGGCCGCCTCGGCGGCGAGGAAGAAGGGCGCGGTGATGGTGGGCTTCGCGCTCGAGACAGGTGATGCCGCGCGGCGCGGAGAGGAAAAGCTGAAAGCCAAGAACCTCGACCTGATCGTGGTCAACGACCAGAACGAAGCGGGTGCGGGGTTCGGCGGCGACACGAATCGCGTCACCCTGCTCTCGCGCGACGGGCAGCGCGAGGAGCTGCCCCTCATGCTCAAGACCGAACTGGCGGAAGAGCTGCTCGACCGCATCGGAGCCATGCTGAATGGATCCTAGGGAGCAGCTGCGGATCTACCTGGAGCAGCGGCGGGAGACGGGCGAGACCGAGCTCGTGCTGGACAAGCTTTCGATCGACGAGGTCCTCCGCATCATCGCGGGCCAGGCGTCGTCGGCGCGCGGGACGGCCGTTGCCGCCGCCGCAGCAGCCGAGAAGGAGCATCCGTCGAGCGCGCGGGCCGCGGAGCCGGGCACCGGAGATTGGCGATCGGCGCTGCGCGAGGCTGGAATTGGCCGGCCAGCGGTGGATGCGAGCGCGCCCGCGAGGGTCGAGCCCAAGGCTCAGGCGGTCGCGCCGGAGGCGGTCGCGTCCCCCGGCGACCCGATAAAGCCGCCGAGCGTCCCACGGCTCGCGTTTCCGCAACCCGGACACGCCGCGGGAGGGCCCGACGTCCCCAGCGAATTCAGGACGGGGATCGTCGTGGGCGCCGCGAGCTCGGAGCTGTTCCGCAGCCCGTTCTCGCACCTCGAGTCGCTCGAATCGATCGCCGAAACGGTGCGCGGTTGCACCCGCTGTCCGCTCCATGCCAGCGCGACGAACGCGGTTCCCGGCGAGGGCGATCCCAACGCCGATCTGGTCTGTGTGGGGGAGGCGCCCGGCGCGAACGAGGACGCGACTGGCCGTCCGTTTGTCGGAGAAGCTGGAAAACTCTTAACGAAAATTCTCGAAGCTATCAAGCTCTCACGCGACGACGTTTTTATCTGTAATGTCCTCAAGCATCGGCCGCCGGGAAATCGGAATCCGCTTCCGACCGAAGTCGAAGCGTGCTCGCCTTATCTCGTCCGCCAGCTGGAGCTGATCCAGCCCAAGGTGATCGTCGCATTCGGTACATTTGCAGCACAGACATTACTCAACACGAAGTCCTCGCTGAGCCAGCTCCGCGGGTTCGTGCACAGATATTACGGTACGCCACTGATCGTCACCTATCACCCGGCTGCGCTTCTCCGCAATCCTGCGTGGAAGCGACCAACGTGGAACGATGTCCAGCTCGCCCGCAGAGTTCTCGATAGCGCCAGGCAAGGGTCGTGATCCTTTTCGCGACCGCCAGCCACCGTATTCGGAGGATGCCGAACAAGCGGTAATCTCCGCGATGATGCTCGACTCGGACGCGGTACTCCGTGCGACGGAGTTCGTGGACGACTCGATGTTTCATCGCGAGGCGCACCGCAGGATCATCCGCGCCATCCTCGCTCTCGCCGAGCGGGGAGACGTCATCGATCCGCTCACCCTCTCCGAAGAGCTGTCCCGCCGCGGCGATCTGCAGGCCGCCGGCGGCAAGGACTACATCTCCGAGCTGATCGACATGGTGCCGACAGCGGCCAACGTCGAGTACCACGCCAAGATCGTGCGGGAGAAGGCGCTCAGGCGCCGCCTCATCGAGGTCTCCACGGCGATCGTCGGCGACGCGTTCGACTCGCCCTTGGCCGCGCCGGAGCTGCTCGACGAAGCCGAGCACAAGATCTTCCAGATCAACAAGTCGCGCGGGCGCGAGGCGTTCACGCGCATCAAGGAGCTGCTCTGGCCCACGATGGAGCGGATCGAAAAGCTTCAGAGCAGCGGCGCGTCGCTCACCGGCGTGGGCAGCGGCTTCAAGGACCTGGACGAGATCACCGCCGGATTCCAGCCCAGCGATCTGGTCATCATCGCGGCGCGCCCGTCCATGGGGAAGACGGCCTTCGCGCTGAACATCGCGCAGAACTCGGCGCTCGACAACAACATCCCCATTTGCATCTTCTCGATGGAGATGAGCAAGGAAGCGATCGTGCAGCGCCTGCTCACCGCCGAGGGGCGCGTGGACGCGCAGCGGCTGCGAAAGGGAAAGCTCCAGGACGAGGAATTCGTGCGGCTCGGCCGCGCCGCCGGGCTCTTAAGCCACGCCCCGATATGGATCGATGACACTCCCGGGCTCACGCTGCTCGAGCTTCGCTCCAAGGCAAGACGGCTCAAGATGGAGAGCGACGTGCAGATGGTGATCGTGGACTACCTGCAGCTCATGCAGGGTCCAACGAATGTGGAGAGCAGGCAGCAGGAGATCAGCTACATCTCCCGGTCGCTCAAGGCGCTCGCGCGGGAGTTGAATGTTCCTGTAGTCGCGCTGTCGCAGCTGTCGCGCGCGCCGGAACAGAGAACGGGAGAAGGGAAGCGCCCGCAGCTGTCGGACCTGCGCGAGTCCGGCGCGATCGAGCAGGACGCTGATCTCGTCATGTTCATCTACCGGCAGGAAGTGTACGACGGGGCAACGGACAAGGACGGCAATTCGCTGGAAGGCCGCGCGGAGATCATCATCGGCAAGCAGCGGAACGGACCGACGGGGCTGGTCAACCTGTACTTCAACAAAACCTACACGCGCTTCGACAATTTCTCGGCGAGATCCACGGGCCCGGAGATAGTCAGGACCGGGTGACAATGGCCTCTATCACTGGCTCCCGGCGGGTTGCGCTGGAATCCAGGTTTGGAGTGTGGCAGTTAGGAGCCGGGAGTTTGGAGTGACTGCCGGGATTTCATCTATTACTTCCGACTGCTTAACTCCCTACTGCTTAACTCCCTACTGCCACACTCCGGACTCGGATTCCCTCTCTCTATCCAGGATTTTCCAAGCGTGAGTCCGAAAGCCGTCACCATCCATCGCTGTTCCAGCTGCGGTGCCGACCATCCCAAATGGGCCGGCCGCTGCGATGTGTGCGGCGAGTGGAACACGCTCGTGGAAGAGCCGATGGCCGCGCGCAAAACGGGGAAGAGCCCGGCACGCACGCGGAAGAGCGGCCACGCCGCCGGCCCGACGTTCATGCTGCGCGACGTAAGCGGCGCGGAGAGCTCGCGGTGGACCACTGGCATCAATGAGTTCGATTTCGTCCTCGGCGGCGGAGTGGTGCCTGGTTCCATGGTCCTGGTCGGCGGCGAGCCCGGCATCGGCAAGTCCACACTGCTGCTCCAGGTCGCCGCGCGACTGCAGGCGCGTCCGCTGCGGTCGCTGTACGTCTCCGGCGAAGAATCCGCGCTCCAGGTCAAGCTGCGCTCCGACCGGCTCACCGACGGCGCGGGCGACGTGGAGCTGCTGAACGAAACCTCGCTCGAAACCATCGTCGCGACCGCCGTAGCCGGGCGGTACGACGTGCTGTTCGTGGACTCAATCCAGACCGTGTACACCGAGGAGCTGGAGGGCGCGCCGGGCAGCGTCGGCCAGGTGCGCGAGTGCGCCGCGCGGCTGATGCGCTTCGCCAAGGACAGCGGAACGGCCGTGCTCGTCGTCGGGCATGTCACCAAGTCCGGCGGGATCGCCGGCCCCAAGACGCTCGAGCACATCGTCGACACGGTGCTGTACTTCGAGGGCGAGGGCACGGCCGAGCATCGCGTGCTGCGCGCCACCAAGAACCGGTTCGGCAGCGTGGACGAGATCGGCGTGTTCCGGATGAGCGGCGAGGGACTCGTGGCTGTCGGCAATCCGTCCGAGCTGTTCCTCGGTGACAGGTCGCGCGACACGTCGGGCAGCGCGGTGACGGCGCTCATGGAAGGCTCCCGGCCGCTGCTCGTCGAAGTTCAAGGGCTCGCGGCGAAATCGGGATACGGCACGCCCCAGCGGGTGGCGACCGGATACGACTCGAAGCGGCTCGCACTGCTGCTCGCCGTCCTCGAGCGGCGCGCGGGACTCTCGTTCTCGCAGATGGACGTGTTTCTGAACATCGCCGGTGGGATCAGGATGCAGGAGCCCGCCGGCGATCTCGCGGTGGCGACTGCCCTGGCGTCGAGCGTGTTCGACCGCGCGCTCCCGACGGACGCGATGTTCATCGGCGAGGTCGGGCTCGGCGGCGAGATCCGGCCGGTCGCGCAGGTGGAGCGCCGCCTCGCCGAAGGCGCCAAGCTCGGCATCACGCGGGCGTACGTCGCGACACGCGGCGTTCCGCAACGGTCCGTAAAAGGCGTGACGGTACGTGGAACGGCGACGGTGCAGGAGCTGTTTGAGACGGTTTTTGCGTGAGTGCGCCAGCGCGCGACGTAGGCGTCGTCATCGTCGCGGCGGGAAAGGGGAGCCGCACGGGGTCCGCTGAGCTCAAGCAGTTTCGCTGGGTCGGCGGCAAGCCGATGCTGCTCCACAGCGTGCAGGCATTTCACGATCGCGACGACGTCGCGCTCGTCGTATGCGTGCTGCCGCGCTCGCACGCCGGAGATCCGCCGGCCTGGCTGTTCCAGTGCGATGTCGAGCGGCTGCTGATCTCCGTGGGCGGACGGGAGCGGTCCGATTCCGTCGCCAACGGCATCGAAGATCTGCCGCCGGAATGCGAGATCATCGTGATACACGACGCCGCGCGCCCGCTCGTTCCGGCGTCGGTGATCGAAAGTGTCATCGCCGAGGCGCGGCGTGGGAACGGCGCGGTCCCGGCCATCGCCGTCGCCGACACCCTCAAGCGTGTTACGGATTCGGGCAAGATCAGTGGCACGGTTGATCGCGGCGGGCTCTGGCGCGCGCAGACTCCACAGGCTTTTCCGCGCGAGATGATCGAGCGCGCCTACACGCACGCGCGCGCGAACGGAATCAAGGCGACCGATGACGCCGCACTGTGCGAGCTGCTTGGGCTGCCCGTCGTCGCCGTGCCGGGGAGCGAGCGCGCGATGAAGATCACCAACGAAGCGGACTTCGCGCGCGCCGAGGCGCTGCATAGCTTGCAGGAATGACCGCCGAAGTTCGCGCGATTCCGTTCTGGTCGGACCAGGAGATCGAGGGCGCGCTGCCCGGCACGATCGCGCACCTCAACGCCCGCAACGTTCTGGCCTACCCCACGGAAACGGTTTACGGATTCGGCGGCGCGGTGGATCACGAATCGGTGCAGGAGCTGATCCGGTTCAAGGGGCGCCCTCCCAACAAACCGTTTCTGCTGCTGATCTCCGGGAGCGAGATGCTCGCTCGCCTCGCGCTGCATCTCACGCCCGCGGCCTCGGCGCTTGCCGCCAAGTTCTGGCCCGGTCCGCTGACGCTCGTCCTCCCGGGCGGCGAGAAGCGCGTTCCGCCGGAGCTGCGCGGACCCGAAGGAGGCATCGCGGTACGGTGGACCCCGCACCCGGCCACGAGCCGCCTCATCCGCGCGTATGGGGACCCGATCACGTCCACGAGCGCGAACCGTCCAGGCTCGCCGCCGGCGACATCGGCGGGAGAGATCATCACGCAATGGCGGAGTGCCGCGGCCGGCGGAAAGCTCCGCGTGCTCGACGGCGGCCAGCTCACAACCTCGGCGCCGTCCACCGTGGTGGATTGCACCGCGCTGCAGCCGCGCGTAATTCGCCCCGGCGCGGTCGCGTCGTCTGCACTCCGCGAAGTCGTAGCCGACATCATTTGCGAGAGCTCATGAAGGTTTTGTTCGTGTGCACAGGGAACACCTGCCGGAGCCCGCTCGCGGAAGCCACGGCTCGCATGCACGCCGCGAATCGAGGGCTGACCGGCGTGACCTTCGCGAGCGCGGGCACCGGAGCGTTCGGTGGCGCCGGCGCCTCGGATGGCGCGATTCTCGTGGGGCTCGAGCGTGGGCTGGATCTCTCGCCGCATCGGTCGCGGCCGCTGACTCCGGAGCTGGTGCGCGAAAGCGATCTGATCCTCGGCCTCTCCGAGCATCACGTCACGACCGCCGTCGAGATGGGAGGAGAGGGAAAGACGTTTCTCCTGGACGATTTCGCTTCGGACGGCAGGAGCTCGCACCCGGTCTCGGATCCGTTCGGCCAGAGCATCGAAGTCTACCGGGAATCCGCCGACGACATCGACCGCCAGGTCGCGCTCACCGTCGAGCGGCTCGCGGCTCGCGACCTGCCACCCTGAGTCGGTGACGCACGCGGTCAAGCCGAGCCGTCTCGTACTGCTCGGGCACCCGGTGTCGCACTCGCTCTCGCCGATCCTGCACGGTGCGGGGCTCGCGAGCGCCGGGCTGGGCATCACCTACGAAGCGATGGACGTCATGCCCCAGCGTCTCGAGCCCCGAATGGCAACGCTCGTCGCGGAAGGAGCGGCCGGGAACGCGACCATCCCTCACAAGGAGGCACTTGCGCAAATCTGCGACCGGTTGACGCCCACGGCCGGGCTGGCCGACGCCGTGAACGTGTGGTGGGTCGAGGATGGAGAGCTGGTGGGCGACAACACCGATGTCGCCGGCTTCCACGCGCTCGCGCGCCGGGTGCTCGGCTGCCCCCCGAGCTGCGAGCGCGTCGCCCTGATCGGGGCGGGTGGTGCCGCGGCCGCGGTGCTCACCCCCGTTGGCGACTGGAATGATTCGACGGTCCGCGTTTATAACCGTGACGCGGATCGCGCCCGGCGACTGTGCGCGCGGTATCCGGATGTCGCGCGCGCCGAGACGGTGATCGAGGAAGCCCTCGCGGGCGCCACGATTGTCGTGAATGCCACGCCCATCGGACTGCTCGACGAAGGATTCCCCGTGGCGGTCGAGCGGATTCCCCAGCGTGCGGCCGTCATCGATCTCGTCTATCGTGAGGGAGATACTCCCTGGGTCCGCGCCGCGCGGGCGCGCGGTCACCGGGCAGGAGACGGCCTCGCCATGCTCGTCGAGCAGGCCGCGCTCTCTTTTCAACGGTGGTTCGGGCGCGAGGCTAACCGCCAGGCAATGTGGGCGGCGGTTACTTAGCCACGTAGCATCGCTTCTGCTCCCAGTCGTGTGCGTCGCGTGCGACGAGCTGACCGGGGCGGGGCAGAGCGAGCGCGATCTGGTGTGTCCGCGCTGCTGGTCTCGCGTGCGTCTGCTCCGCCATCCCCGCTGCGACCGGTGCGGTCACCCGCTCGCAGACGGGACTTGCGGATGGTGCGAACTGCTCCCGCAGTACGTGCGCGCCTGCCGGTCGGTCTGCTGGGTCCCTGAGGGATCCGGCGGCGCGATAGTCCACGCGCTCAAGTACGGCGGCTGGCTGAAAGTCGCCGGGCCGATGGCCGAGAGGATGGCGAGAACGGAGTGGCCCGCGGACGTGCTCGCCGAGCGGTCGGCTCTGGTGCCGGTTCCACTCGCCCGCGACCGGCAACGCGAGCGCGGCTACAACCAGAGCGAGCTGCTGGCGCGTGCGATTGGCGGCAGGTGGGGACTGCCCGTGTGGAAGGACATCCTCCTCCGGCAGCGCAAGACGAAGACGCAGACCCGGCTCACTCCGGGCGAGCGGCTGGCCAACGTCGCCGGCGCGTTCGCGGTAGCGACGGGCGCGCAGGCGAAGCTGCTCGGGACACACCTCGTGCTGGTGGACGACGTCATCACGACCGCGTCCACGATGAACGCCTGTGCGGCCGTGCTGTACGACCACGGCGCCCGCATAATCAGTTACGTTACCTTCGGTCGCGCGCGCTCCCTGAACGACGCGATCTGACCCCGGCGATAACCATCCAAAAGAACGATCCCGAATGACCATTCGCGTAGGCATCAACGGCTTCGGCCGCATTGGACGGCAGGTGCTGCGCGCCGCGAAGGAGACGGGAGTCTCCGATCTCGATTTCGTGGCCGTCAACGACCTCACCGACACTACGACCCTCGCGCACCTGTTCAAGTACGACTCAGTGCACGGGATGTTCGAGGGCACGGTGGAAGCGAAGGAAGGCGCCGTCGTGATCGACGGCGATGAAGTCAAGGTGCTCTCGGAGAAGGATCCGGCGGCGCTTCCATGGAAAGATCTCGGCGTGGACATCGTGCTCGAGTCCACTGGTCGATTCACCGAGGCCAAGGACGCCCGCAAGCACATCGAGGGGGGCGCGAAGAAGGTCATCATCTCCGCGCCGGCCAAGGGCGAGGATCTCACTGTCGTCCTCGGCGTCAACGCCGACAAGTACGATCCCGCGAAGCACTCGATCATCTCCAACGCGTCGTGCACCACGAACTGCCTGGTTCCCATGGTCAAGGTGATCCGGGACAAGTTCGGCTTCAAGCACGGCTCAATGGTCACGATCCACAGCTACACCAACGACCAGTCGATCCTCGACCTGCCCCACAAGGACCTGCGCCGGGCGCGCGCGGCCACGGTCTCGATGATTCCGACGACGACCGGCGCGGCGAAGGCGACGTCGCTCGTCATCCCCGAGCTGAAGGGCAAGATCGACGGCACGGCGATCCGCGTGCCGACCCCGGACGTGTCGCTTACGGTGCTCGCGGTGGAAGTCGATCGGGCGACTACGCGGGACGCGGTGAATGCGGCGTTTCGCGAAGCGTCGGAGCAGGGATCGCTCGAGGGAATTCTCGCGTATTCGGAGGAAGAGCTCGTCTCGGTCGACTACGTGGGGAACCCGCACTCGTGCATCCTGGACGCCAAGAGCACGAACGTCGTCGACGGCACTCTGGTGACGGTGTCGGGCTGGTACGACAACGAGTGGGGCTACGCCTCGCGTTGCGTCGACCTGCTGCGGTTCGTTGGCGCGCGGCTGTAGTCGCGGAAGCTCCATGGACAAGAAGACGGTCAAAGACGTGACCGACGACCAGATGCGCGGCAAACGCGCGCTCGTGCGTTGCGATTTCAACGTGCCGCTCGAAGGCGCCCGGATCACCGATGATTCACGGATCAGGGCGTCGCTCCCTACGATCGAGCACCTCGCCGGCCGCGGAGCCCGGGTGGTGCTGCTGTCACATCTCGGGAGGCCGAAAGGGAAGCCCGACGCGAAGTACTCGCTGCAGCCGGTGGCGATCCGGCTGGAAGAGCTGCTCCGCCGGCCGGTCCAGTTCGTCGAGACCACCGACACCGACGAAGCGATCAAGGCGACGCGCTCATTGAAGGACGGCGAAGTCTTGTTGCTCGAGAACACGCGGTTCCTCGGCGGCGAGGAGGACAACGATCCGCGACTGTCACGCGCGCTCGCCGAGCTGGGTGACTTCTACGTGAACGATGCGTTCGGTGCGGCGCATCGCGCGCATTCGTCCACCGCCGGTGTCGCCGGGCATCTTCAACCCGCTGTCGCCGGCCTGCTGCTCGAGAAGGAGCTCGACTACCTCGGGAAGGCGCTCGCCGATCCCAAGCGCCCCTTCGTCGCGATACTCGGCGGCGCGAAGATCTCCGGCAAGATCGACGTGATCGAACAGATGCTGCCGAAGGTGGACGCGATGCTCATCGGCGGTGCGATGGCCTGCACCTTTTTTCGAGCCATGGGCCTCGAGACGGGCAAATCGCTCGTCGAGGAAGACCGTGTGGAGATGGCGAAGGACATTCTCGACCGTGCCGGGGTCAAGCTGATCCTGCCGCACGACGCGATCGTCGCGCCCGGGATCGATCAGCCGGACCGGGCCCATTCCGTGACGCGGACAGCGATCCCCTCGAACGAGGGAATTTTCGACATCGGGCCCGGGACCGCCGAGTCGTATGCGCGCGCAATCGCGTCGGCCAAGACGATCATCTGGAACGGGCCGATGGGAGTGGCCGAGACGCCGGCGTTCGCCGGCGGCACGCAGGCGATCGCTCGCGCGATGGCCGCCGCTACGGGCAAGGGCGCGATCACGATAGTGGGCGGAGGAGATTCGGCTGCCGCGGTTGCCGAAGCCGGCCTTAGTGATCGGATGAGTCACGTGTCTACGGGCGGTGGCGCGTCGCTCGAATTCCTCGAAGGGAAGCCGCTGCCCGGCGTGGAAGCACTGGAGGATCGCGCGGCGTGAACCACCCCATTTTCGCGGCAAACTGGAAGATGAACCACGGTCCCAGCGAGGCTCGCGCGTTCATGAAGACGTTCCTCACGCAGTACCCGCGGCACTACGACCGCACGATCATCTTCTTTCCACCGTCGGCGTCGGTCGAGACGGTGGACCGGGAAGTGGAGGGGCGCTCCGACATTCTGGTCGGGGTGCAGAACATTCATTGGGAAGACCAGGGTGCCTTTACCGGGGAGATCTCCGGGCAGATCGCCCGTGACGCGGGCGCGACCGTCGTGCTCGTGGGCCACTCGGAGCGGCGGCATGTATTCGGTGAGACCGACGAGGATACCGCGAAAAAATGCGCAGCGGCGGAGCGCGCTGGATTACGCCCGATGCTGTGCGTCGGCGAGAAGCTCGAGGAGCGGGAAGCCGGCAAGACGGAGGAAGTCGTCCTGCGTCAGCTCAGGGCGGGCTTCTCCAAGCTGGCGCAGATCGACGCGTTCAACCCGATCGTCGCGTACGAGCCGGTGTGGGCGATCGGTACGGGCCGCACGGCAACTGCCGACGACGCGAGCGCGATTCACGGCGTCATTCGCGCCGAGCTCAGGGAGATCGTCGGCGATCGCGCGCGCGCCATCCCAGTGCTCTATGGCGGAAGCGTCAACGCCGGGACCGCTCCGTCACTCCTCTCGGCTCCCGATGTGGACGGCGTGCTCGTCGGCGGAGCGAGTCTCGACACGGGCAGCTGGATCTCGATCGTGCGCACCCGGCTGACCGCCGAGATAGCTCCGGGGGAGCTCGCCTCGGACTCGTGAGCCGGGCGGATAGTGGTCGCGGACTTGGATAACGCGCCCGCATCCGCGATATTGACGCACCAACAAATCCCCACACGGACTCGATGTACACATTTCTGCTGGCCATTCTGATGATCGACGCACTGCTCCTGATCGGAGTGGTGCTCATGCAGGCTGGAAAGGGCGGCGGCATGGCCGCCAGCTTCGGAGGCGCGAGCTCATCCGCCGACTCCATCATCGGGACGCGGCAAGCCGGCAACGTGCTCACCAAGGCGAGCTGGTGGCTGGGAGGCGTGTTCCTCGCGCTCGCGTTCATCCTGCAGCTGATGTCGTCGCGGCCGCGCACGCCTGAATCGGTGCTGGACAGGCCGCTGTCGGGACCGCAGCAGCAGACGACGCCGACCGCGCCGGCTGGCGCGTCTCCGGCCGTGCCGCTCGAGCCGGCTCCGGCGACGCCCGCGCCCACGACGCCACAGGGAACCCAGACGCCGCCGGCGGGGCGCACGCCCTAGCTTGGCGGTGTCGGCGGTCTCCTCCAGTCCGGGGTTCCTCCTCCTCGAGGACGGAACCCTTTTTCACGGCCGGGTCCACGGACATCCGTCTGCCGCCGCCGCAGAAGTCGTCTTCACGACCAACATGACCGGGTACCAGGAGGTCTTCACGGACCCCTCGTACAAGGGCCAGATAGTAGTGATGACCGCGCCGCAGATCGGCAACTACGGCATCAACACGGAAGATCCCGAATCGTCGGCGCCGCAGGTATCTGGCGTAGTAGTTCGGGAGCTGTCGCGGACGTATTCCAACTGGCGCGCGACGGGCGACCTGCGCGGCTGGCTGCTCGACGCACAAATTCCTGTTCTGGAAGAAGTTGACACGCGTCGCCTGACCCGCCACTTGAGGTCTGCCGGGGTCATGCGCGGGGTGGTGGCCGAAGGCGCGGAGCCCAGCGCGGAGACCCGTGCGAAGCTGGACGCGTGCCCTTCGATGGAGGGGCAGGATCTCGCGTCGGTCGTCTCGACGAAGAAGGTCTATAAGTGGGGCAACCCGCGGGCGCCGCATCACATCGTGGCATACGACTTCGGAATCAAGCGCAACATCCTGCGCCTGTTGGACGAAAATGGATGCCGAGTCACTGTGGTACCTGCGAACACCCCGCCGGACGAAGTTCTCGAGATGGCGCCGGACGGGATTTTTCTGGCCAATGGTCCGGGTGATCCGGCGGCCGTGACGTACGCCCCGAATACAATCAACAAATTGGCCAGCCAGGGGATCCCGATGTTCGGCATTTGCCTGGGGCATCAGCTCATAGGGCTGTCCTTCGGCGGCTCGACGGTCAAGATGCCCTATGGCCACCGGGGCGGGAATCACCCCGTTCGGGAGCTTTCCACAGGGCGCGTTCTGATCACCTCGCAGAACCACGGGTTCGCGGTGGAGGGCAGTGAGGCAGGGATTCCGGGCGCTCCGGCGCTCGAGGTTACCCACCTAAACCTCAACGATGGGACGATCGAGGGGATGCGTCACCGGGAGTTGCCGGTCTTCGCGGTGCAATACCACCCGGAGGCTGCGCCCGGCCCACACGACGCCAGGCCGCTTTTTCAGGAGTTTCTGGCCGCTGTTGCCGGAGCCGCAAAAGCCCTTTAAACGCTTGACACACAACGACTAACGTCCTAGCTTCGATAGACTTACGGCGTTTGTCGCGCCGTATCTAACTGGGGCCCGGACATGACGAAGGCCGACCTTGTCGAGCACGTGACCGCCGAGATTGCGAAGACGGCCGGTCCGATGATCTCCAAGAAGGACTGTGCTCGAGTCGTCGACGCTTTCCTTGAAGCGATCAAGGACGCACTGAAGGAGCAGAAGAACATCGAGGTTCGCGGATTCGGCACGTTCAAGATCCGCCAGCGGAAGACGCGCATGGCGCGGAATCCCCGAACTGGTTCTCCTGTAGAGGTTTCCGCGCGTCCGGTGCCGGTCTTCAAGCCCTCCAAGGAGCTCCGCGCCCTGGTCGCAAATCTGACCGACGCTGAGATGCACGCCCTCCCCGAGTAGCGGCCAGTGGCGGGCGAGATACAGGTGAAGGCGCTCCTGTTCGCCTCCTACGCCGACGCTCTCGGCTCGGCGGAAGTCCCACTACTACTGATAGCAGGCTCCACCGTGGGCGACGCCGTCGCGGCCGTTCGCGCCAAGGCTCCCGACGCGATACCTCCCCGGCCGCTGGTAGCGCTCAACGAGCGCTACGCGACGCATGACGATGCTCTCGCCCAAGGTGACGAAATCGCCTTGATCCCGCCCGTAGCAGGCGGTTAGATGCGCGCCGCTCTAGTGACGCGTCCGATCGACGTCACCGCGCTCATCGCCGAAGTGACGAGCCATTCCTGCGGCGCGGTGTCGGTTTTTCTGGGCACGGTGAGGAACGTGCATGAGGGGAAGGCCGTCACCGGCATCGAGTACAAGGCCTACGAGGGCATGGCGATCCGCGAGATGAATGCGACTCTTGCTCGCGTGCGCGAGCGCTTCGAGACCGACCATATTGTTGTGGAGCACCGGCTCGGCTGGCTCGGGCTCGGCGAGGTGAGCATCGCGATCGTCGCGGCCCACCCGCACAGGCACGGCGCGATGGACGCCACCCGCTACGCGATCGAGGAGATCAAGAAGACAGTGCCCATCTGGAAGCTCGAGCACTACGCCGATGGCACGCGTGAGTGGGTCGATCCCACTCGCGGGGCTCAGCCGGTGGAGCAGTCAGCGCACGTCGCCGAGGTGGTCGGGTGAAGGACGCCTTCGGCCGGAGCATTGAGTACCTCCGGATATCGGTGACGGACAGGTGCAACTTCCGCTGCCTTTACTGCATGCCGGAAGAAGGGCTGCAGTGGCTGCCGCGGAGCGAGATCCTGTCGTACGAGGAGATCGCCGAAGTCGTGACTCAGCTCGCGCCGCTGGGCCTGCGCCGGCTGCGGCTGACCGGCGGTGAGCCGACGATCCGGCCGGAGCTCGAGACGCTTGTGTCGCTTTTACGCGCGATTCCCGGCATCGAGGACATCGCGCTGTCCACGAATGGGTCGCGCTTTCCCGAACATGCCCCGCGCCTCAAGGCGGCGGGTCTCGACCGGGTGAACATCAGCGCCGACAGTCTCCAGCCCGGCCGGGTGCGCGACATCGCGCGACGGACGGTCTCGACTCCGCCGATCGACGCGCTCCGCGCCGCAGAGCGGGAAGGGCTGTCTCCGGTAAAGGTGAACGTCGTGGTAATGCGCGGGATCAACGACGACGAAATCGTGGACTTCGCGCGGCTGACTTTCGAGCACGAATGGCACGTGCGGTTCATCGAGCTGATGCCGGTCGGCGACATGCGCGGTGCGACCTGGGAGCACGTTGTGCCTAGCGACGAGATTCTCGACCGGCTGTCCGCGCTGGGCGCCCTGACTCCGTGCGACGGGCCGGCGCGTGGTAACGGGCCCGCTGTGTACCACCGTTACGCCGGCGCGCCGGGAACTGTGGGCGTGATCACGCCGATGACGCACACTTACTGCGCGTCGTGCAACCGCGTGCGTCTCACTGCCGACGGCCGGCTGCGGACGTGCCTGTTCGGCGAGGCCGAGGTCAACCTCCGCGATGCTTTGCGAGCCGGTAAACCGCTTGAGCCGCTATTCGTGCGCGCGCTGGAGGAGAAGCCCAAGGAGCACGCGCTGTTGCAGATGCAGGTGGGAGGGCTGCGAGCGCTGTCGCAAGTTGGAGGCTGAAAAGCTGCTAGCAGCTAGCAGCTAGCAGCTTACTGCTCCGCGCCAAACCGCCTCTCCGAGGGCCGCCGTTCGCTGCTAGCAGCTAGCTGTTGGCCGATCGCGTTATCTTCCTGCAGCAATCCTCATCAACAACAGACCGCATGGTTTCTAAAATCACAGTCGTCGGTGCCGGCAACGTCGGCGCCACTGCAGCGCAGCGACTCGCGGAAAAAGAGCTCGCGCGCACCGTCGTACTCGTGGACGTCGTCGAAGGAGTCCCGCAGGGCAAAGGTCTGGATCAATGGCAGTCCGCACCGATCGAGGGGTTCGATTCGCGCCTCATCGGGACGAACGGCTACGAGGAGACCGCGGGCTCGGACATCGTCGTCATCACCGCCGGAATCGCGCGCAAGCCCGGCATGTCGCGCGACGATCTGCTCAACACCAACGCAGGGATCGTCAAGCAGGTCTCGGAGCAGATCAAGAAGTCCTCGCCGAACGCGATCATCATCATGGTGTCGAACCCGCTCGACGTGATGTCCTGGGTCGCGAAGCAGGTGACCGGGTTCCCGCGCGAGCGGGTGCTCGGCATGGCCGGCGTGCTCGACACCGCGCGCTATAGAGCGTTCCTCGCCGAGGCGATGGACGTTTCCGTGCGTGACATCCAGGCGATGGTGCTCGGTGGACATGGCGACACGATGGTGCCGCTGGTCAGCTACACGAGCGTGAGCGGAATCCCCGTGCGCCAGCTGCTCGCCGCCGACAAGCTGAAGGCGATCGTCGAACGCACCCGCGGCGGCGGCGCGGAGATCGTCGGCTTCCTCAAGACCGGCTCGGCGTACTACGCGCCCTCGGCCGCCGCGGTGCAGATGTGCGAGGCGATCGTGCTGGATCAGAAGCGGATTCTCCCGTGCGCCGCGTGGCTCGAAGGCGAGTACGGAATGTCCGGCCTGTTCCTGGGCGTGCCGTGCAAGCTCGGCCGGAAAGGGCTGGAGCAGATCATCGAGGTCGAGCTCACGCCGGACGAGAAATCGGCATTGGAAAAGAGTGCGGAAGCCGTGCGCGAGCCCATGGGAGCGATCAAGCTCTAGCCGCGCGCGTTACAGGTCAGGTGGTGGGAGGCGGTGATGAGACGGATCTGGATTGCACTCGTGGTAGCTCTGGTACCGGCGGCGGCGAGCGGGCAGGGAACCGGAGCTGAAATCGGCGACCCGACGGCGTTCGCCACCAACGCATCGGTATTGAGCTTGATGTCCCAGGACCAATTCGCCGCCGCTGGGCTCAGGAAGCTCAGCCCGGCGGAATTGCAGGCGCTGTCGAGCTGGGTGAGAAATCACTCGCTCATGGTCGCGCAGTTGGCGCGGACCGCTGCGCTCAATCCCGAGCCGGCTCCGTCGAGCAATCCCGGGATGATGGAGACGCGCATGGCCGGCGATTTCACCGGCTGGGATGGCGGCACGGTGTTCGAGTTCGTCAACGGGCAACTTTGGCGGCAGGCGTCGTTCGGCACTCTGCATCAGTACGCGCGGTCGCCGAAGGTGACGCTCGTTGCCGCGGGCAGCGGGTGGAGGATGCAGGTCGAGGGTATACCTCAGTCGATCTACGTGCGGCGACTTCGCTGACGGAAAGCACTGCTAGCTGGCGCGCGGCTATCCCCCGCGCGTCCTCCGATGACGGTCCGCGTCGAACGGTACGCGGACATGGCGCCGAGCCGGTTACCGTCGGGAGATGGACGGCTGGCATGTACCGCGGAGGGAGCACATACTATGGGCATGGGCGCGGTTGCCGAGCGGTGGACGGCGGAGCGAGTACGGGCGCTTCCGGACGATGGCAATCGGTACGAAGCCATCGATGCCGAGCTGTACGTGACCCCCGCGCCGCGCTTCATGCATCAGCGAATTGTCACACTGGTGGCGGTGGAGCTGGCGCAATACGTGGAGCGACACGGCTTGGGTGTCGTGGTCACAGCTCCCGCGGACATCGAGTTCGCCGACGACACGGTAGTTCAACCGGACATCTCGGTCATACCGCTGGTGCAAGGGCGAGCGCCGACGTCATGGAGGGACATCACCAGCCTCCTGGTCGTCGTCGAGGTCCTGTCCCCCAGCACAGCTGATTACGATCGGGGAGTCAAGCGACGGCTTTACCTGCGGCAGCCGGTGGGAGAGTACTGGATAGTGGACCCGGACGGCCGGTGCGTGGAACGGTGGACGGCCCGTTCCGACGCGCCAGTGCGCGAGCCCGGAACGCTGGAATGGAGGCCGTCACCGCAAGCTCCGGCGATGCGCCTCGACGTCGAACTTCTCTTCGCAAGGCTTTCTTTTTGAACGGGGCGACACGGAGCGTGCGATTGCGTGAAGCGGTGCGCGAGCCGATGGGGGCGATCATCCTCTAACCGCGTCCGTGCCCACATTGCTGGGCTGACGTCATGGAAGCAGGACGAGCGTGGCGTTCCAGCCCTCACGCCCGTTGAACCAGGCCCGGACTCGATATTCTCCCACTACAGCGAGCCAGCCACCAGTTCGCCATTGCTGGAGCGTCATGGTTTTCTCGCTTATGTAAGTGGTGCGAGGCGCCAGCACATACTCCGGACTGCCCCACCAGTCGGTATTCGGGCCGCAGTTCAACGGTTTAGCATCACAGTCGATGCGAAAACTCGCCCACAATCCCCGAGTCTCAACGGGATCGCGAGTGAACACGTACGGCGGACCGCCGCTCTGGATCCGAAGCGTTGCGAGCGAGGGATTGCGAACATTTACCCGAATCAGTATCGGCATCAGAGAGTCACGGATGCTGAGAGTCGAGGGCGAAACTTCGGCCCACACGGTTAGCCCGACATCCGTGTTAGGCGCGAGGGGGTCGTCAGCGCATCCCGCTACGGAGCCTCCGGCAAACAGCAATAAAAACGCGGATCGGGCGAGGAGTGTTCGGTCCAGATATGACTCGGAGATAATTTTGGAGATGGTTCGAGAATGATGACCGCGGCGCATTTTCCGGGCCCGGCGTCAGTCAGGCAACCGCGTTCCCGCCCGCGTGCGCGTCCGTACCCGCGTGCGCGACCGGAATTCGTAACGGCCAGCCACGGGTATGCCATCAACTAACGCCGGGCGATAACTGCCTGCGCGGGCGGTCTTGAGCGCCTGGTCGTCCACAAAATGGCTTCCGGACCTTTGAACCAGATCAACGCCCAGCACTCTGCCCGTCGCGCTTACATCCACGTCGACGATGACAGGGCCAGCTCGGCTGTAGATCCGTGACTTCCCCCCTGTTCATGAGCGCGAACCCCGCTCCACTAGCTCCCAAGACCCGGCGAGTTCGCGCGGGTCGCTGACCGGGCGCTCGCGGGACGACACGCGTGCGGTGCATAGTCGCCGTCCCGGCGTGCATCAGAATCCGGAAACGACTCGCCCTGAACCAACCGCCAAGGCGCCCACCGGCGCTGGCGACGCGCAGGCTGTTGAGACGCCTAGCGAGGCAGTGATCGTGCGAACACGGATAGTCCGAAGCACTAGATACATGGCGGCATCAGCAGAATGGTGCCGCGCTTGAGGTCTGTGACGGACAAACTACTTTTGTGCCGACAGTCCTCCGAATCTCCGGCTATACCTTCTACTTCTGGAGCGATGAAGGCGTCGAGCCAGCTCACATCCATGTGAGGCGGGGAGGCGACTACGCGAAGTTCTGGCTTGAATCGGTAAAGTTGGTGCAACACTATGGTTTCCGGCGGTCGGAGCTTACAATCCTGAAGCGCATGGTCGAGCAACATCGTGCGGAATTACTGGAGGCCTGGTATGCGTATTTTGCGTGAAGTTCATCCCTTCGCGGAGGATGTCTCCTTCGGTGCCGAAGCTTTTACTGTCATCCTGGCGGATGGACGCGAGATCAGTACTCCGCTGTCCTGGTTCCCGCGGCTGCGCGACGCAACACCGCAGCAGCGTGCCGAATGGGAGCTCATCGGCGGCGGAATTGGTATTCATTGGCCGGCGATCGACGAAGACATATCGGTTGAAAGCCTCCTCTCTCTGAAGCCGATGATGGTCGCCAAAGTGGGTGTCGGCGGTTTCAGGGGCTACACGGAGCGGCAAGACGCCAAGTAATTACGGACGACAATGAAGATCGTAAAGCCCGAAGGACATGATCTACGGCAGCGTAGGCGAGTCCGCTATTCGCGTTGGAACAGTACGTAAAGGGAAGCTGGAAGGGTGATACGAGCCTCGGTATCCGATGCCGAGTTGCCCGGAGCTGAAGCCCCAGCAAAACGCTTCTCCCTCAGTGCTGAGCGCGCAAGTGTGCTGTCCGCCCGCGGTAATAGTCCGGAAGCGGATGCCCGCGGCCGTCACTTTTACGGGCGACAACTCTTTGTAGTCCGCCGCGGATTGGCCAGGTGGGTGGCCGTTGCCGAGTTGGGCGTAGATGTTGTCTCCCCAGCAGTACGCCTCGTCACGCAGAGTCACCGCGCACGAATGGACATTCCCCGCGCTCACCTCGCGCGCCCCGTCCGGGATGGAAACGCGAGTTGGTGATGACGTGCCGGCCTGCGTTCCGATTCCTAACCTGCCGTCGAAGTTATCGCCCCAGCAGTACACAGCGTCGCTTTCCGAAATCGCGCAAGTGTGGACATAGCCGGCGCTCACCGAGCGAAACCGCTCATTTCCTTCCACGCGCACCGGCTGCACACGTGGCTCTTTCGTCCCGTCACCCAACTGCCCGAGGTCGTTGCGCCCCCAGCACTCAAGAGTTCCGTCCAGGGTGATTCCGCAACCGTGCATTCCACCAGCCGATATGACTTTGAGGCGTGCGGCGGTCTGGATACGAACGGGCAGCGATTCCTGCCGCGAGCCGATCTGGCCCCAACAGGAGGCTTCTCCGGCATCTGTAAGGCCACACGCCATTGCTCCGCCCACGCTCACCGCTGCGAATCGTAAATCCGTGCGAACAGGTTCGGGCGCCGCGCGCGTGGATCGCCCGCCATCGCCGAGCTGCCCGTAGAGATTGTCGCCCCAACAATAAATCCGCCGGTCGGCTCCAAGCGCGCAAGTATTTGTGGTGCTGACATCCAGCGCCGTGAAACTACCGGTCGCAACCGGCATCGGTGACATGGTACTTCTGAACCGAATCGGCCGCCCGAAACCGAGCTCCCCGTGCCAGTTCGATCCCCAACACATCGCGCGTACACTCTCTGTGATCGCGCATGTGTGAGCGCCACCCGCTGCAATAATCGAGTAACGCATCTGCGGGAGAGCGTCTGGAGATCTCACCGTAACGCTCGCGCTGTCACGGTCGCCGCCGCTGCCTGCGATGACATGCGTGCGGCCCGGGCTCACCGCTGTAATGACGCCTTGCGCGGTGACCGTCGCCACGGCCGGGTTTCGGCTTTGCCACTCGGCAGTGATAAGCGGTGGACCTTCAATGGTGGCCCAGAGCGAATCGCGCTGTCCTACTGTTAATACGAGTGCGTCGCCGCTAACCACAAGGATTCTAGGCAGCCCGTTAATATCTGCAGCGCCGCAACCGATCGCCGCGCACACGACAGCGGCCTGCGAAAAACGGTGCACCACGATCCGGCGACGAGACCCTGCCCGCATCCCAGGCACAAGCCTCCTTACGAGGGCGAGTGTGTTGTCACGACTTATCGCCTGGCGCGATAGACGAGATATCCTACCAGGGCCCCTGTCCCCGCGCCAACGATAGCAGGCACACTGATCGCGAGCGCTGGAGGCACCCAGCTCTCTCCTGATGTTAGAGTGAGACCGAAGACGGCGCCGACACCAGCGCCGATTCCAGCGCCAAGCAATATATAGCGCTTAGCAGAAGGTGCCTCTTCGAACCAAGCCGGCCGGGACGTCGAGCTATGGCTTTGGCTCGTGCGAGGCCACTGAACGAGCAACGCCAAATCGAAGGCCGGAGCGGAAAAACCGGGACTGGCGCCAGATTGGGCACTCGCCCGCTGTGGAGCGAAAGTCAACAATGCCATTGCACATACCACCGCAAGCGCAGCAGCCATTAGACCAAGGTAATTCATGCACCAGGCTTGGGTTTCACGTCAAGGCTTCATCTATTAGGTAGGGGTGTTTCAGTATCCGGCCCTACCCACCGGGTGTACCGGCACTCAGAAGCCGCAACGGCTGCCCGCTACAGCCTTGGTAGCGTTACTCCCCTCTGCGACTGGTACTTGCCCTTCTTGTCCTTGTAGCTCACCTCGGGCTCCTCCTCGCCTCGGAAGAACAGAACCTGCGCGATCCCTTCGTTGGCGTAGATCTTAGCCGGCAGGGGAGTGGTGTTCGAAATCTCCAGCGTCACGTGCCCCTCCCACTCGGGCTCGAACGGCGTGACGTTGGTGATTATCCCGCACCGGGCGTAGGTGGACTTGCCGACGGTGATGGTCACCACGTCCCGGGGGATCCTGAAGTACTCCACCGACCGGGCCAGCGCGAACGAATTGGGCGGAACGATGCAAACGTCGCCCTCGAACTCCACGAACGACTTGGGGTCGAAATTCTTGGGATCAACGATCGAGCTCAGCACGTTGGTGAAGATCTTGAACTCGCCGGCGACCCGCATGTCGTATCCGTAGGAGCTCACTCCATAGGAGATCACGCCCTCCCGCACCTGCCGCCCCTCGAACGGCTCGATCATCCCGTGCTCGGCGGCCATGCGCGTGATCCAGCGATCGTTCATTATCGACATAAGGACTCGGATATGGGTCGAGGGGAGGGCGGTAGCGCAAGGCGCAATGTACCGGCGCCGAAAGTGCATCGGAAGCCGATTGCCCATGGCGTTGAAATAGCTTTTCGCGCCGGATAGACTTCCCCCCGTCGGCGCTCGTGAAAAATTTCACGAAGTCGAGCCATCCCATTTCAACGAGCCCGTAACGCCGAGCGATGGTCAAAGCCTACATACCGGTTCTGCTGCTGATGGGCTTCGTCGCGATGAACGCGGTGTTGATGCTCGGGCTGTCGGCGCTCACGCTCCGAAGCCGGCCCACGGCGGACAAGCAGATCCCGTACGAGTCCGGGATTACGCCCCTGGGCAATGCGCGCGAGCGTTTTTCGGTCAAGTTCTACATGGTCGCGATGCTGTTCATCATCTTCGACATCGAGACCGTGTTCATGATCCCGTGGGGCGCGCACTACAAGCAGCTCTCCTGCTCGGTCCCGCTCGCAGGGGGAGCCTGCGCCCCCGCCAATGTGTCCTTCTTCGGCCTGGGTGAGATGCTCGTCTTCATGGCGATCCTGCTCGTGGGCTACATCTACGTATGGAAGAAGGGAGCGCTCCAGTGGGATTGAGCCGCCACCCTTCGCTCGCCGACACACTGACGCTCGCCGCCAGAAAACCGGGCGACCGGCAGATCATCACCTTCGATCCCAAGTCACAGGAAGGCTGGGTCACGACGCGGCTCGACTTCCTGGTGAACTGGGGGCGGGCGAACTCCCTCTGGCCGATGCCGTTCGGGACCGCCTGCTGCGCGATCGAGTTCATGGCGACCGCCGCGAGCCATTACGACCTCGCGCGCTTCGGCATGGAGCGCATGAGCTTTTCGCCGCGCCAGGCCGACGTGCTGATCTGCGCCGGCCGCGTTCCGTTCAAGCTCGCGCCCATCATCCGCCGGATCTGGCAGCAGATGCCGCAGCCCAAGTGGTGCATCTCGATGGGCGCGTGCGCGTCCGGCGGCGGAATGTTCGACAACTACGCGGTGGTGCAGGGGATCGACACGATCATTCCGGTGGACGTGTACGTCCCCGGGTGCCCGCCGCGACCGGAAGGGCTGTTGCACGGGATCCGCATGCTGCAGGAGAAGGTCATGAACGAGCGCGGCGCCGACAAGCGCGTGCGGGACGAGATGGAGCCGGACCCGAACAGCAAGCTGTACATCCCGCCGGACATGATCGACGAGCTGTCGGAGCCTTTCGGCAATTCCATCCACCAGACTCGCTCCGCTCCGTGACGGCGCCTTTCGCAGTCGTCACGCCGGGAAGCGCATCGCCCGGCGCGGGCGCGCCCGCTACGCCAAAGAACCTGCCGCACACGGGCGGGGCCGCCAATGCGTCCCCTGAAGCGCTGCGGGCGAAGTTCGGCGCCGCGATCGAGCGCGTGGACGTCGTTTGGGGCGAAACGACCGTGTACGTGCAGGGGAATCACGTGCTCGAAATCGTGCAGTGGCTGCACGACGATCCCTCGCAGCAGTACGACTACCTGTCCGACGTCACCGCGGTCGAGCACCGCGACGCCGACCGGCCGCTGGAAGTAGTCTGGCACCTCCGGTCGCTGCCGTACCGCCGCTTCCTGCGCCTCAAGGTCAAAATCCCAAAGGGCACCCAGCTCGAGGTGGACAGCGTCTGGCCCGTGTACAGGGGTGCCGACTGGCTCGAGCGCGAAGCCTACGACATGTTCGGAATCAACTTCCGCGGCCACCCGGACATGCGTCGCATCCTGATGTGGGAGTCGTTCAAGGAAGGCTACCCGCTGCGGAAGGATTTCCCGCTGCGCGGCCGGTTCAGCCGCTCCGAGCAGCTCCGCCAGGCGCTCGACCAGGACCCGGAAGCCCGCTACTCGATGGAAGAGCTGTCGGTCGCCGACGCGTTCGAGGACCTCCCGCCCGACATGCGCGAGCGGCTCGCCTCGGGAGAGAAGACCGGCGAATGAGCTCGCGTAGAACGGTCGAGTACGAGCTTTCAACCGCCGGCGTCGACGCGCAGGGCCGGCCGCGCCGCGTCCCGCTCGTCACGGACGGCGGCACCGCCGTCGCGCTCGAGCCGCCGCTTGCTCTCGAGCCCGAGCTGGAAGGCGAGCACATGCTCATCAACCTCGGCCCACAGCACCCGGCGACTCACGGCGTGCTGCGGCTCGTGCTCGAGCTGGACGGTGAGACGGTCGTGCGCTGCATCCCGCACATCGGCTATCTGCACTGCGGCTTCGAGAAGATCGGCGAGTACCGGCAGTACAACCAGATCATTCCCTGGACGGACCGCGAAGACTACCTCAACTCGCCCGGCAACAATGTCGCGTTCGCGCTCGGCGCCGAGCGCCTGTTCGGAATCGAGATCACCGAGCGGTGCAAGGTTCTCCGCGTAATCGCCTGCGAGCTGTCGCGGATCATGTCGCACCTGGTGTGGCTGGGGACGACGTGCATCGACATCGGCGCCTTCACGCCGTTCCTGTGGAGCTTCCAGGAGCGGGAGAACATCTACAAGCTGCTCGAGGACTGGATCGGCGCGCGGCTCACGACGACGCTGACCCGCGTCGGTGGGATGGGCGCGGACATTCCATCGGGCTGGACGCAGGGGCTCAACAACTTCATCCGCACCTTCCCGAAGACGATCGACGAAGTGGACCGCATGCTCACGCGCAACGCGATCTGGGTGGGACGCACGGTCGGGCTCGGCGTGATGACGCCCGACGAAGCCGTCAACTATGGGCTCTCGGGCCCGATGCTGCGCGCTTCGGGCGTGGCGTACGACGTCCGCCGCGACTTCCCATACCTCGACTACGAGACGTACGACTTCGACGTGCCGGTCTCCACGCACGGCGACGTGTACGACCGGTACCTCGTGCGGATGGAAGAGATGCGGCAGTCCGTGCGAATCCTGCAGCAGGCGCTGGCGCGCCTCCCGGACGGGCCGATCAACGTCGACGATCCGCGCGTGATCCTGCCGCCGAAGAACAAGGCGATGAACGAGATGGAATCCATGATCCATCACTTCAAGCTGGTGATGGAAGGCCCGCGCCCACCAATCGGCGAAGCGTACGTCGCGGTCGAGAGCCCCAAGGGAGAGAAGGGCTACTACATGGTATCCGACGGCACGTCGAAGCCGGTGCGCTGGAGAATCAGGCCGCCGTCGTTCGTGAACCTGTCCGCCATTCCGAAGATGGTCGAGGGGCACCTGCTCTCCGACGTGATCGCGATCAACGCGAGCATCGACATCGTCATGGGGGAGATCGACCGATGACTCCACGCGTGACACGCTTCGGCCGGGATTCAGTTCACCTGAGCACCACCGATTCGGTTGCCGGATTCGAGGTGGACGAGACTCTCGGCATCGTAACCGCCGAGTGGGTGGGCGGCGTCAATCTCTTTCGCGATTTTTTTGCCGGTGTCCGCGACATCGTCGGCGGGCGGAGCGACTCTCTCGAGAGCGCGTTGCGCGAGGGAAGAGAGGTGTGTCTGGATGAGATTCGGGAGGAGGCGAACGCACTGGGCGCTCACGCGGTCGTGGGCGTGAAGTTCGATTATTCGCCGTTCGGCAAGATGCTTCTGCTGGCCGCCTCGGGTACCGCCGTCCGCCTCATCGCGGGTCGTCCTCGATGACGCATGCACCCGCGTTGGCGATGGCGCCGGCCGGCCACGCGCCGGAGCCGCACGTTCCGGTCTTCACCGGCGACGCGCGCCGCGAGCTCGACGAGCTGCTCACCCGCTATCCCACCAAGATGGCGGCGCTGCTCCCCGTGCTCTGGATGGTGCAGGATTCGCGCGGCTGGGTGAGCGACGGCTCGATGGCGGAAGTCGCGGAGCTGCTGGAGCTGACGCCGGCGTACGTCAAGGGCGTGGTGACGTTCTACTACATGTATCACCAGCACCCGGTCGGGGAATACTTCATCCAGGTATGCACGACATCGCCCTGCGCCATCTGCGGCGCGGAAGACGTGGTCAAGTCGCTGCTCAAGCACACCAAGTGCGGCGAGCTCGGAGCGACATCGCCCGACGGGAAGTTCACGGTGATCGAGGTCGAGTGCCTCGGCGCCTGCGGCTTCGCCACGCCGATCATGATTAATTCGACTTTCATTGAATCGGTGACTCCTGAAAGAGTTCCCGATTTACTGGCTGGATACGAATGAGAGCGCTATTGGCTGTTGGCTATTGGCTGTTGGCTACGGCGGGCTGATGGGATTCCCGCACAAGTCGCACGAGCGCGAGACGCCCATACTGTCCGAACACTTCGGCAACGCCGCGGCGCGCTCGCTCGACGGTTGGAAAAAGCTCGGCGGGTATAAGGCCTTGGAGAAAGCGCTCGGCATGCAGCCCGCCGAGATTGTCGAGGTCGTGAAGGCGTCGGGGCTGCGCGGCCGCGGCGGCGCCGGCTTCCCGACTGGCATGAAGTGGTCGTTCATGAAGCCCGGCGACGGCAAGCCGCACTATCTCTGCTGCAACGCGGACGAGTCCGAACCAGGTACGTTCAAGGACCGCGAGATCATGCGCTGGACGCCGCACGCGCTCGTCGAGGGCTGCGCGATCGGCGCGTACGCGATCGGCGCCGAGACGGCTTACATCTACATCCGCGGCGAGTTCACCGAGCCGCTGGACGAGATGAACCGCGCGGTCAAGGAGGCGTACGCGGCGGGGATCATCGGCCCGAACGCGATGGGGACCGGCAAGCGCGTGGACGTGCACGTGCACAAGGGTGCGGGCGCCTACATCTGCGGCGAAGAAACCGCGCTGATGAATTCGCTCGAGGGCCGGCGCGGCAACCCGCGCATCAAGCCGCCGTTCCCGGCGGTGTCGGGATTGTTCGGCATGCCGACCACGATCAACAACGTCGAAACGCTGGTCGCGGTGAATCACATCCTCATGCGCGGCGCCGACTGGTACAAAGGGATGTCGCTCTCGAACCCGAAGAGCACGGGCACGAAGCTGTACTCGGTGTGCGGCAACATCGCGCGCCCCGGCAATTACGAAGTGCAAATGGGCTTTCCCTTCAAGGATTTCCTGCATGACATATGCGGCGGGCCGCTCGAGGGACGGCAGTTCAAGGCGGTGATCCCCGGCGGCGTATCGGTCCCGATCCAGAACATGGACGAGGCCGAGTCGACGCTGATGGACTACGAGGGGTTCGTCGAGCGCGGCTCGATGCTCGGATCCGGCGGCGTGATCGTGATCGACGACCAGCAGAACATGGTGAAGGTGATCGCCCGCATCGCCCGCTTTTTCGCGCACGAGAGCTGCGCGCAGTGCACGCAATGCCGCGAGGGAACCGCGTGGGCCACCCGGATTCTGGAGCGCATTGCCGACGGACACGGAGCCGCGGAGGACCTCGACACGCTACTCGACATCTCCGAGGACATGACCGGGAAGACGATCTGCGTACTGAGCGACTCGTGCGCGACGCCCATCGTCTCGGGGATCCAGAAGTTTCGCGAGGAATTCGAGGTGCTGATCAAGCAGCGGCGGTTCCACCCGGTTACGGCGGCGGTGGCCTGATGGCCGAGCAGACGCAGGCGCCGGGAAAAACGGTGACGCTCACGATCGAGGGGCGGCAGGTGACGGTCCCCGAGGGCACTTCCATCCTCGAGGCGGCCAAGCAGGTGGGCGTGCTGATCCCGCACTACTGCTACCACCCGGGGCTGCCCGTAGCCGGCGTGTGCCGCATGTGCCTGGTGGACGTCGAGAAGGCGCCCAAGCTCGCGCCGTCGTGCGCCACGGCGGCGATGGACGGCCAGGTCGTGCACGTGCATTCGGAGAAGGCGCTGGACGCGCGGAAGGGCGTGCTGGAGATGCTGCTCATCAACCACCCGCTCGACTGCCCGATCTGCGACCAGTCCGGCGAGTGCGAGCTGCAGGACTACACCTTCCAGGAAGGACGGAAGGACTCGCGCTATCGCGAGGCCAAGCGGTTCAACCCCGTGGAGGATTTCGGCGGCGACGTGGTGTACGTGCCCAACCGCTGCATCCTCTGCACGCGCTGCGTCCGGTTCATGGAGGACGTCGCGCACGATCCGGTCCTGAACGTGAGCGAGCGCGGCGACCGCGCGCTGATCGGCAAATTCCCCGACAAGGATCTGACCCACCCGTGGGCGGCGAATGTCGTGGACCTGTGCCCGGTCGGAGCGCTGCTGTCGAAGGATTCGCTGAACAAGGCGCGGGCCTGGGAGCTGGACCGGACCGCGTCCGTGTGCCCGAACTGTACGCAGGGTTGCAACGTCATCGTCGAGACGCGCGACAACACTGTGGTCCGGCTCAAGCCGCGTTTCAATGAAGATGTGAACGAGTACTTCATCTGCGACTACGGCCGCCTGAACTACCGCTGGCTCAACCGGCAGGACCGGGTGAGCACGCCGATGGTCCGGCGGGGCGATTCGCTGGCCGAAACCGACTGGGACACGGCGATCGCCGCCGCGGCCAATCTGCTTAAGGGTCAGAAGGTCTCGGTCATTGCGTCGCCGATGCTATCCAACGAGACGCTCTTCCTGCTGTCCCAGCTCATCGACCGCAACGGCGGAGACGGGAGCTTCACGGTCGAGACCGGACCGGAAGCGCCGCTGCCGGGCGTGGAGGATCTCTCGCTCAGAGCCGACCGCGCGGCCAACGTCGTCGGCGCCGAGCGACTCGGCTTCAAGCGCGCTGCAGGCACGGATGCGTCCGCGGGCGGAGTCGTGGTGATCGCGGGCGACGAGCACTTTGGCCTCGACCTGTCGTCGCTGGCCGCCGGCACGCGAGTCCTGATCATCGGCTCGGTTATCCCAGATGCCGCCCGCGGGGCGGAAGCGGTGCTCCCGGTCGCCAACATGGCCGAAGAAGAAGGAACGTTCACCAACATTCAGGGAAGGGTGCAGCGGTTCCGCCAGGCCAAGGCGCCGCCGGGCCACGCGCGCTCGAGCTGGTCGGTGGTGGGCGACCTGTTGCACGCTCTGGGCGGTGGCGCGCAGTACTTCCTTCCCTCGGAGGTGTTCGCGGCGATGGCGGGGTCGCGCGCGGAGTTCAAGGGATTGAACTGGGAGCGGTTGGGCTCGCGAGGCCTTCCCGTGTTGAACGGGAACGGCGCGGAGGCCCGCGCGTGAGTGTGACCGGAGCGATACTACTCCAGATCGCGAATCCCCAGGTGGTGGCTTCGGGCACCGGCGTCTTCCTCATTTCCACCCTGGTGAAGATGCTGGTGGTGTTCACGCTTTATATGGTAGGTGTGGCGATGCTGACGCTCGCCGAGCGGAAGATCTCGGCGTGGATTCAGGACAGGCACGGCCCGAACCGCGTGGGCCCGCACGGGCTGTTGCAGCCCGCCGCGGACGGCCTCAAGAACATCATTAATGAATAGACGTATCCGGACGCGGCCTACAAGCCGCTGTTCATTCTCGCTCCGGCCATGGCGTTCATCCCCGCGCTCACCGCGTGGGCCGTGATCCCGTTCGCGTCGCCGCTCCCGACTCGCTGGGGGCTGATTCCGATGGTGGTCGCGGACCTGCCGATCGGGTTCCTGTTCATTCTCGCGCTCACTTCGCTCGGGGTGTATGGGATCGTGCTCGCGGGCTGGTCGTCCAACAACAAGTACTCGCTGCTCGGCGGGCTCCGCTCCAGCGCGCAGATGGTGTCGTACGAGATCGCCATGGGGCTGTCCACCATCCCGGTGCTGCTGCTCGCGGGGAACGTCACGCTCAGCGTGATCATCGATCAGCAGGCGCACGGACTGTACAACATCCTCAACCTCACGATCGCGTTCTTCATCTTCATGGTGGCGGCGTTCGCCGAGACGAACCGGCTGCCGTTCGATCTCCCCGAAGCTGAATCGGAGCTGATCGCCGGCTATCACACCGAGTACAGCGCGATGAAGTTCTCTTTCTTTTTCATCGCGGAATACGCCAACATGGTGACCGCCAGCGCGCTCATGGCGACGCTGTTCTTCGGCGGCTGGGACATCCCGATCAGCGGCTGGGAGAACCAGGCGCCGTACACGGCGCTCAAGACGGTCGCGACGGCGCTCATGTTCGCGGCCAAGGTGATGTTCTTCATCTTCGTCTTCATGTGGATCCGCTGGACGCTGCCGCGGTTCCGCTACGACCAGCTCATGTCGCTGGGATGGAAGTTCATGCTGCCGCTCGCGCTCGGCTACATCGTCGTCATCGCGTCGGTGATGCTCGGCCTCGACGCCTCGGGAATCAAGTACGGTCCGCTGTACGGGCTCGCGCTGTTCGGCGTGAACCTGGCGCTGGTCATGATTCTGTTCGTGATGGTGGACCACGGCCGGATCATCAGCCCGTCGTACGGCCGCCTGGATCCACGGGAGCTGGAGAAGCTCCGCGCCATGCGGCAGCGCTCGGCGCTCGCTCGTCGTCCCGACGCCAGAGCACCCGTCGGCGCGTCCAAACCGGCTCGTGTCACGGGAGGCAAAGTCTGATGACAATCAACGTGAAGGTCGTGAACAGGCCGACGGGTGACGTGAGCTACGTGCGCTCCGCTCTCAAGGGCATGGCGCTCACCTTCAAGCACATGGTCGATCCGCACAAGGTCACCATCCAGTATCCGGAGGAGAAGTACTCGCTGTCCCCGCGCTATCGCGGGACGCACCGCATGCTGACGACTGAGGACGGCAAGTCGAAGTGTGTCGCGTGCGGGCTGTGCCCGACCGTCTGCCCCGCCAACTGCATCAAGCTCGTGCCCGGCGAGGACGAGAACGGCAACCGTTATCCGCTGATCTTCGAGATCGACGAGTTCCGCTGCATCTTCTGCGGCTACTGCCAGGAGGTGTGTCCGGAGGAAGCCATCCATCTGGGCCGGCACTACGAGAACGCCGAGTACAGCCGGGACGGGTTCATCT
This sequence comes from Gemmatimonadaceae bacterium, assembly GCA_050998915.1. Taxonomy (GTDB): domain Bacteria; phylum Gemmatimonadota; class Gemmatimonadetes; order Gemmatimonadales; family Gemmatimonadaceae; genus JACDCY01. Next base: position 19,187 of record JBPCPS010000028.1, on the reverse strand, counting down.
ACGATCTCGAGCGGCTGACGGCGCAGACGCACCCCGTGACGGAGCTATGGGACCCGGAGGATCCAAAGGGACAATGATGGATCCGGCGTATCCTCTCTTCTACACGTTCCACTTCTATCTCTTCGGCGTGGTCGCGCTGGCGTCCGCGCTGGCGTTCGTCACGCGCAAGAGTCCGGTGGCCGCGGCGCTGTGGCTGGTGAACGTGATGTTCGCGCTCGCGGCGCTGTACGTGATGCTCGACGCGCACTTCATCGCGGCGATCCAGGTGCTGGTGTACGCCGGCGCGATCATGGTCGTGTTTCTTTTCGTCATCATGCTGCTCAACCTCGGCCATCCGTCCGAGATCGCGGACGCGCGCGGGAAGTGGGGGAAGCTGGCCGCGGGCGTGCTGGGGCTGATTCTGCTCGCAGAGATCGCGGTCGTGAGCGGCACGCGCATCCGGCCCGAATGGATCCTCCCGCGTGGGGAGATGGACCGGTTGCTCGCGGAGAAGGGAGCGATCGGCGTTGTCGCCGATCCGCTGTTCACCAGCTATCTGCTCGCGTTCGAGCTGACGAGCATCCTGCTGCTGATCGCCATCGTCGGCGCCGTCGCGCTCGGGCGGCGCAGCGACCACACCACCGAGCCCGTCGCCGAGGAGAGCGCGCATGTTGGCTGAGGCCCTGGCGCTGTCCGCGGCGCTGTTCACCATCGGCGTGGTCGGGGTGCTGATACGGCGTAACGCGATCATCATCTTCATGTGCGTGGAGCTGATGCTCAACGCGGTGAACCTCAGCTTCGTCGCGCTATCGCGGTATTACGGAGCCGACGGACAGGTGTTCGTCTTCTTCGTGATGACCGTCGCTGCCGCGGAGGCCGCGGTCGGCCTCGCGATCATCATCTCGATATTCCGCCACCGGCAGTCGGTAAATCTGCAGAACATCAACCTTCTGCGCGGATGACCTTCTTTCCTGCCGGTGTCGTCGCTCTGCAACAGCACGTGACCTATACTGCCGGGTCCCACGCACTCTCCGGCACGATCGCCGACTGGCTCTGGCTGGTGCCGGTTCTGCCGCTGCTCGGCTTCGTCATCAACGGCGCGCTCTCGCTGTACGCCGTCGCGCGCCCGGGCCCGTCCGATCCCGACGCGGGACACGGGGACGCGACGGCCGCGCATGCCTTGCCGCACGATGCGGCCGCGGCGCACGGCGACGACCACCATCCCCTGGCGCGGCACCGGTTCGCGGGAATCGTGAGTGTGATCGGGCCGCTGATGCTCGCGCTCTCGTTCGCGCTCACGGTGGCGATCTTCTTCGCCATGCGGTCGACGCACGCGACCGGGCCGTTCATCCAGCAGTACTTCACCTGGATGATCGCGGGCGAGCTGAGCGTCGCGGCGGCGTTCCAGGTCGATCAGCTCGCGATGGTGATGATGCTGGTCATCACGGGCGTGGGCACGCTGATCCACGTCTTCAGCGTGGGGTACATGCGCGACGACCCGGGATACCCGCGGTATTTCGCATACCTCAACCTGTTCGTCTTCTTCATGCTGGTGCTGGTGCTGGGCGCGAACTACCCCGTGATGTTCATCGGGTGGGAAGGCGTGGGGCTCTGCTCGTATCTGCTCATCGGCTTCTGGTTCTCGGAGAAGGCCAACGCCGACGCCGGCAAGAAAGCGTTCATCGTCAACCGGATCGGCGACCTCGGGTTTCTCATCGCGCTGATGCTGCTGTTCGCGCAGCTGGGCGAGCTGGACTTCCTGTCGGTCGCGGCCGCCGCGCCTGAGCTGTCCATTGGCGTCGTGACGGCGATATGCCTCTTCCTTTTCCTGGGTTGCGTGGGCAAGAGCGCGCAGATCCCGCTGTACGTCTGGCTGCCGGACGCGATGGCCGGCCCGACGCCGGTCTCCGCGTTGATCCATGCCGCGACGATGGTGACGGCCGGCGTATACCTGGTCGCGCGCAGCTCGTTCCTATTCTCGCTCGCGCCCGTCGCCGGCCTCACCGTGGCGCTCACGGGCGCGGTGACCGCGTTGTTCGCCGCGACCATCGGCCTCAAGCAGTGGGACATCAAGAAGATTCTGGCGTACTCCACCGTGTCGCAGCTCGGTTTCATGTTCATGGCCGTCGGCGTGGGGGCGTACGTAGCCGGCATCTTCCACCTGGCGACGCACGCGTTCTTCAAGGCGCTGCTGTTCCTCGGCTCCGGCTCGGTCATCTACGCCATGCACGCCGCGTATCACAAGACCGGCAGCCACGAGGACGCGCAGGACGTACGCAACATGGGCGGCCTCCGCCGCTTCATGCCCGTAACATGGGTGCTGATGTGGATCGCAACGCTGGCCATCGCGGGGATCCCGCCGTTCGCGGGATTCTTCTCCAAGGATGAGATCCTCGCCGGCGTATATGCGCGGGCGCACGGATCGACGCTGGCCGACGCGAGCTGGCTCGGGATCCCCGGGTCGGCGGTGCTGTACTTCATCTACTTCGTCGGAATCCTCACCGCGCTGCTCACGGCGATCTACATGACGCGAATGATGCTGTACACCTTTCACGGGCCCAACCGCACGGGAGATGCCGAGCGTGGCGCGCTGAAGGAGGCGCCGTGGGTGATGACCGGTCCGCTGGTCGTGCTCGGAGCGCTGAGCGCGTTCGGCGGGTGGCTCAATCTCCCCAAGATCTTCACGGACGCGCTGCCAGTGGGGCCGACGTTCGCCCTGGAGCACTGGCTCGAGCCCGTGGTCGGCGAGCATCAGCTCGCCTTCACGCTCGGGGAGGCGGTGCACCTTTCGCACGGTACCGAGCTGGCGCTGATCGGCGCCGCCGTGGCCGTCGCCGTCATCGGAATAGTGCTCGCCTGGCGCATGCTCAAGCCCGAGAAGCTCGTGCCGAAGAAGGACGCGGCCGCGGAGCAGGGAATCGAGCGCGTGCTCGCGGAGAAGTACTTCGTGGACGAAGGCTACGACCGCGCGCTGGTACAGCCCGTTTACAGCGGCTCCCGTAACGTGCTCTGGCGTGGAGTCGACGCCGGGCTGATCGACGGCCTGTTCGTGAACGGCAGCGCGTGGCTCGCCCGCGCCTTCGGCTGGCTCGGCTCGGCCGCGCAGACCGGCGCGGTCGGCACGTACGCGTGGGTGCTGGTGCTCGGCGTCGTGGCCGTGATCGGAGTGTTCACGCTCCGATGACCGAACTCCTCGCTTCCATCAGTTATACGAGCTGGGTGCTCCCGGCGCTCCTGCTCATACCCCTCGTCGGCGCCGCGCTACTGCTCGCGCTGGCGTCCAGAGGAAACGGCGACGAGGCGGGACCCGCGCGCGCCGCGCGGATGATCGCGTTCTTCACACTGCTCGTGGAGTTCGCCGTCTCCATGGGCTTGTGGTGGTCCTTCGAGGGGGGCGCTGGCTGGCACGCGCCGGTGGACGTCGCGTGGATTCCGACGTGGGGCGTGCGGTTCTCGATCGGCCTCGACGGCTTCGCGCTGATGATGGTGCTGCTCACGACCTTCCTGATGCCGCTCACAGTGCTCGGCGGCTGGACGAGCGTGCGCACGAAGGTGCACAGCTACCTGATTCTCCTTCTGGTCATGACGACGGGAATGCTGGGCGTGTTCCTCGCGCGCGACCTCTTCCTCTTCTACGTGATGTGGGAAGTGATGCTGGTGCCGATGTATTTCATCATCGGCATCTGGGGCGGGGAGCGGCGGATCTACGCCAGCCTCAAGTTCTTCATCTACACGATGGTCGGCTCGATCCTGATGCTCGTCGGGATCATCTACATCGGCGTCCAGGCGGGGACTCCGATCGTAGGTACCCCGGATTTCAGCTACGTGGCCGCGCTGGGACTGACACTGTCGCCCGAAGCTTCGTTCTGGCTGTTCGGCGCGTTCTTCCTGGCGTTCGCGGTCAAGGTGCCGATGTTCCCATTCCATACATGGCTGCCCGATGCCCACGTCGAGGCTCCGACGGCAGGATCGGTGATCCTCGCGAGCATCATGCTCAAGATGGGGACCTTCGGCTTCCTGCGGTTCGCCCTGCCGCTGTTCCCCGGCGTCGCGATGGACCCGACCGTCCGCGCGATCGTGCTCGCCCTGGCCGTGATCGCGATCATCTATGGCGCGCTCGTGGCCCTGGTGCAGCCGGACTTCAAGAAGCTGGTGGCCTACTCGTCCGTCAGCCACATGGGCTTCGTGATGCTCGGCATCTTCGCGCTCACCGTCGAGAGCGTGCAAGGCGCGCTCATGGTGATGATCAATCACGGCATCTCGACGGGTGCGCTGTTCTTCCTCGTCGGCATGATCTATGAGCGGCGACACTCCCGCCTCATCGACTCGTACGGCGGCATCTCCCGCGTAGTGCCGATGTTTGCCGCCGCGCTGACGCTCGTTGCGCTGAGCAGCATCGCGCTCCCCGGGACGAACGGCTTCATCGGAGAGTTCCTGGTGCTGGTCGGAGCCTTCAAGACCTTCCCTGTGTTCACGATGCTGGCCGCCACCGGCGTGATCTTCGCCGCGGCGTACATGCTCTGGGCGCTGCAGCGCATTCTGTTCAACAAGCTCGATAAGGACGAGAACCGCCACCTGCCCGATCTCAACTGGCGCGAGATCGGCCTGTTGGCGCCACTCATCGCCGCGATCATCTGGATCGGCGTTTATCCGGCGCCGATCCTGCGACGGACGGAGGCGGCCGCGCATTCCTTCGTGCAGCGCGTGGAGCGCGGGTCTGCCGCGCGGATTCCGCAGCCGGAAGCTGCGCCATGACGAAGTTCGACCTCTCCATTCCGTCGCAGCTCACGGCCGCGCTGGCTCCCGACATTCTGCTCATGGTCGGGGCGATGCTGCTGCTGCTCTGGGCCGCATGGGGGCGCGAGAGCGTCGCCCGGCAGCGCGCGGTCGGAGCCGCGAGCATGGTGTTGTGCGTCATGGTCGGCGCGCTGGTCGTGTACTTCATGTCGCTGGACGCGGCCGTGGGTCCCGGGCCGATCGCACTGGACGGCTTCCGCTGGACGGCGGACCTGCTGCTGCTGCTCGCGACTTTCGCCACGATCGCCCTGTCCATGGACTACAACGAGCGCGAGGGCATCACCGCGGCCGAGTCGCATGTGCTGCTGCTGCTGGCCACCTCGGGGATGATGGTGCTCGTTTCGGCGCGCGACCTGATCATCGTCTTCCTCGGCATCGAGATCATGTCCGTGGCGGTGTATGTGCTGGCCGGTCTCAACCGGCGCAGCGATCGCGCGGCTGAGGGCGCACTGAAGTATTTCCTGCTCGGGGCGTTCTCCACCTGCTTCCTGCTGTATGGGATCGCGCTGGTGTACGGGGCTACCGGCAGCACCAACCTGACGACGATCGGCGAGCGAGTGGCCCAGGCGGGCGCGACGAATCCGTTACTTCTGATAGGAATGGCGCTGCTCGTCGTCGGATTCGGTTTCAAGATCGCCGCGGTGCCGTTCCACATGTGGGCGCCGGACGTATATGAGGGCGCTCCCACTCCCGTCACCGCATACATGGCGGCGGCGGTGAAGGCGGCGGCGTTCGCGAGCTTCCTGCGGGTCTGGATGGAGGCGTTCCCCGACGTGTTCGTGCAGTGGCACTACGCGCTGTGGTGGCTGGCGGCCATCACCATGGTCGTGGGCAACCTCGTTGCGCTCGCGCAGAAGAACATCAAGCGGATGCTCGCGTACTCGAGCATCGCACACGCCGGTTACATCCTGGTGGCGGTCGTGGCGCGCGGTGTTCTGGGAAGCTCGGCGTTCCTCTTCTACTTGTTCGCGTACACGCTGGCGACATTCGGTGCCTTCGCCGTCGTGGTCGTGCTGTCGGGCAGGGGAGACCGGTATCTTAAGATCGAGGACTACGCCGGACTCTGGACCGTCCGGCCGTGGCTCGCCGGAAGCATGGCAGTGTTCATGCTCGCGCTGCTCGGCTTTCCGATCTTCGGCGGCATCGGCTTCTTCGCCAAATGGTACATGCTCCAGGCAGCCCTGGACGCGATCGTTCCGCTCACGCGCCTGGCAGTGGTGCTCGTTCTCACGAGCGTCATCTCCGCCGGCTATTACCTGTACGTGGTCATGGTGATGTTCATGAAGCCAGTGTCGCGGCAGGACAGCGAGCCGCAGCCCGCGGGGCGCCTGACGCAGTGGGTCATCGCCGCCGCGGCCGTGCTGATCCTTGCCTTCGGGCTATTCCCCGACCCAGTGGTGCGCCTGACGCGCAGCAGCGTCATCGTGCCGATCGACCGGTGAGCATACCGCGCGGGATCTTCCGCGAGTACGACATCCGGGGCATCGCCGGCACTGATCTCACGCCCGAAACGGCCCGCCTCATCGGTCTCGGCTACTGCGCATACTTGCGCGAGCAGGGGGAATCCGGAGCGATCGCGGTGGGCCGCGACAACCGGCCGAGCGGGACGGGCCTGCGCGACGGACTGGTCGCGGGGCTCCGGGAGGCAGGACACGATGTCGTGGATATCGGGGTCGTCCCCACGCCCCTCACGTACTGGGCGCAGCACAACCTGGGCGTAGTAGGCGGAATTCAGATCACCGGCTCGCACAATCCGGCCGAGTACAACGGACTCAAGCTCGGGCTGCGCCTGAAGTCGATTTACGGCCAGCAGATCCAGCGGATGTGGGAATTGATCTCCGCCGGAGATTTCCCGAAGGGGCAGGGATCGCTGCGCGAGGAGCCGGTGATCGACCGCTACATCGCGGACATCGTGGAGCGCGTCGGGCCGCTCGAGCGGCGGCTGCGGGTCGTCGTGGATTGCGGGAACGGCGCCGGTTCGCTCGTCGCCCCGGAGATGTTCAAGCGCATGAACCTCGATGCGGATTTTCTCTTCTGCGAGAGCGACGGCACTTTCCCCAATCACCACCCTGATCCCACGGTAGTGGAGAACGTGCGCGATCTCATGGCGGCGGTGAAGGCGAACAAGGCCGACCTCGGCGTCGCCTTCGACGGGGACGCCGACAGGATCGGCATCATCGACAACACCGGCGAGATCATCTGGGGTGACTACCTGCTCATCCTCTACGCGCGTGACGTCCTCGCGCGCACGGGGCCCGGACAGTCCATCGTCTTCGACGTCAAGTGCACGCAGGCGCTCCCGGAAGCGATCGAGAAGGCCGGCGGCAAGCCGGTTATGTCGCGCACCGGTCACTCGCTCGTCGAGGAGAAGATGCACGAGACCCACGCGCCGATCGGGGGCGAGATGTCCGGCCACATGTTCTTCACCGAAGGATTTTACGGTTTTGACGACGCGTTGTACGGCGCCGCGAGGCTCATACGGATCGTGGCGGGCTCTGGCAAGTCCGTGCGCGACTTGCTGGCCGACGTTCCGCGCTTCGTCTCCACGCCGGAGATCCGCGTGCACTGCGACGACGACAAGAAGTTCGCGATCGTCGAGGAGGCTACGCGGTATTTCGGCGATAAGTACGAGACGATCGACATCGACGGCGTCCGCATCCAGTTCGAGCACGGCTGGGGACTGATCCGGGCATCCAACACGCAGCCCGTGATGGTCATGCGGTTCGAGGCGGATTCGGAGGAGCACCTCGCCGCGATTCGCCGCGAGGTCGAGGGGTGGCTGGCGGCAAAGGGGGTTGTCGTCTAGGGCGATGCGCAAGCGACGTCTCGCCATCGTGATTGCCTCCGGCGCGATCCTTCTCCTGCTGGGTCGCGCCTTCGTGTTTCTCTACACGGATTTCGTGTGGTACCAGTCGCTGGGCGCGGCCCCGGTATGGCGCGAGAAGGCGTTCGATCAGCTCCTGCTGCTCGCGGGCGGAGGGACGGCGGCCTTTCTCTTCGCTTTCGTCAATCTGTCGGCCGTGCGGCACTCCATCATCTCGCTCGTCCTGCCGCGGCGCATCGCCAACGTCGAGTTCGCGGAGGCGGTGCCGGTCCGGCTGCTGGACGCTACGGCGCTCGCGATCGCGGCGGTGATCGCGGTGGCTACGACCGCGTCGCTTCCGCCGTGGACGGACGTGGCAAGGCTGCGTACCGGCATCCGATTCGGCGAGAGCGACCCGTACCATCAGCTCGACCTTGCGTTCTACACGTCGTGGCTGCCGCTGGAGACGAGGCTGCACATGTGGTTGATGGTCGTGGTCGTCACGGTGACGATTGTGGTCGTAGGGCTGTACGCCCTCACCCCCAGTCTCAGGTGGAGCGAGGGCGGGCTACGAGTGTCCGGCTACGTGCGCCGCCATCTCGGCGTGCTCGGCGGTGTCCTGCTGCTGATGATCGCATGGCGCTTCCGGCTCGAGTCGTATGCGCTGTTATCCGATGGAAGCGGTGCCTCAGGCGCTTTCACCATCGTGGATGACCGCTTCGTCCTGCCGTGGTACGTGGGGCTCGTGATCGTCACCGTTGCTGCGGCGGCCGTCGTAGGCTGGAGCACGTGGACCGGGCAGCTCACGATCGCGTTTGGCGTGCTGACTCTGGTCCTCCTGCTCATCGCGGGTGTGCAGCTCTGGCGGCCGTTGGCCGTCGGGCGCGCCGGCTCGGATGCGGCGTACGATGCCACTCGGAACGCATTCACCGCGCGCGCGTTCGACCCGCCCAAGGTCGATTCGGTCTGGTCGGGCAGCACCGGCGATTCAGTGCCGGCCTCCGTCATCGCCGATCGGGCAATCTCCGCGGCGGAAACCCGCGCGCTAATCGCACCGGGCGCGAGCGGCTACGTCGTCGTGTCCGGCCTCGGCCGCGGAGTAATCGCTCCGTCCGTTGGCTCGCTATTTTCGCGGCTCGCCCACGCCTGGCGCGAGCAGGACGGCCGGGTGCTCAGCCTGGATTTACCGAGTGATCCCCGCATGGTGCGGGTGCGCGACGTGTACGACCGTGTGCACCGCCTTGCACCGGTGTTCTCCGTGCCTGAGGCGCACCGGGGCCTCTTTCACATGGACACGCTCTACTGGGTCGTACCGGTGTACACTGCGTCGCGTTACTACCCGCTCGCGGAGCAGCGCGTCATCCGCGACACCATTCGGACGTATTATCGCGAGGCGGCCCGCGCGTATGTGCATTCAGTGACCGGCCGCGTGACGTTCGTGGCCTCGGAGCCGCGCGACCCGCTCACCAACGCCTGGCGCCGCCGCTTTCCGTCCGGCTTCCGTTCGCGCGCGGAGGCGCAGTGGATCGGCGAGCTCACCCCGCTCCCGCTGCGCGTCATCCCGTCTCCAGCCGAGGTGGGGGACGACCAATTCCGCGGAACAGTGAGCCGGCTGTATTTGCGGATGCAGGAGGCGCTGGCGAGGTCCGACCTGACTGCGTTCGGCCAGGCGTTCGATTCGCTGGGCACTCTTTTGCGGGATCGGCCCCGGTGATTCCGACCAAAGCGCGAACCGCGGTCATCGCCCTCGGTGGAAACGCGCTGTCTCCGTCGGGCGAGCGCGCCACTGCCGCGAACCAGTTCCGCCACACCCGCGCAAGCCTCGCCCCGATCGTCGACCTCGCCATGGAGGGCTGGAATCTGTGCGTCGTCCACGGCAACGGGCCCCAGGTCGGGGATGCGCTGCTGCGCAACGAGATCGCCGGCGCCGAAGTCGAGCCGCTGCCGCTCGGATTGCTGGTCGCCGCGACGGGGGGATGGATCGGATACATGATCCAGCAGTCGCTGGGCAATGCGCTCCGACGCGCGGGTAGCAACCGCGACGTCGTCAGCATCATCACCCAGGTGGAGGTCGCACAGGACGATCCTGCCCTCGAGAACCCGACCAAATTCATTGGCCACGATCTTCCCGAAGAGCGCGCGCGCAGCCTCGAGCGCGCGGGTGAGACGGTAAGGGAGGTAGACGGGCGCTTCCGGCGGGTCGTGGGCAGCCCGCTCCCGTTGGCGGTGCACGAGCTTCGGGTGATTCGACCGCTGGTGGAGAGCGGGACTATAGTGATCGCGTGCGGCGGGGGTGGCGTTCCGGTGTACCGGGACGACAAGCTCGGCCTCGAGGGCATCGACGCCGTCGTGGACAAGGACCTGGCTGCCGCCGCTCTCGCGCGCGGCCTCGCCGCCAACCTCTTCATGATCCTTACTGATGTGGATGCCGTCTATTCGGATTTCGGGACCGACGGCCAGCGGGCCTTCGCGGAGCTGACGGTGGGCGAGGCGGAGCGGCTCGACGCGGCCGGCGCGTTCGGTGAAGGGAGTATGGCGCCGAAGGTGCGCGCCGCTGTTGATTACGTGCGCCACACGAAGGGGCGGGCGATCATTACGGAGCTGGCAAGCGGCCGCAACGCCGTGCGCGGTGCCGCCGGTACGACCATTCTACCATGACCAAACAGTGAACATTCACGAATATCAGGCGAAGGAAATTTTTCGCTCCCACGGGATCCCGATCCCGGAGGGCGACATCGCGACGACACCTGAGCAGGCCGAAGCGCTCGCCAGGAAATACGGCGGTACGGTGGTCGTCAAAGCGCAGGTGCACGCCGGGGGCCGCGGCAAGGCAGGCGGCGTGAAGCTCGCGAAAAACCCGAAGGAGGCGCGCGACACCGCCGAGAAGATTCTCGCGCTGACGATCAAGAACCTTCCCGTCGAGAAGGTGCTCGTTACGCCGGCGGCGGACATCGCGACGGAAGCGTACGTCGGGGTCATCATCGACCGCGCGTCCAAGCGCGCGACGTTCATGGTCAGCCCCGCCGGCGGGATCGACATCGAGGAGGTCGCCGCAAAAACCCCGGAGAAGCTGCGCAAGCTCGCGGTGGACCCGCGATACGGGCTGCAGCCGTACGAGGCCATGGAGCTCGGCTTCTTCCTGTACGACGACGTGAAGCAGGTCCGGGCAGCCGCGAAGATCATGCAGCAGCTGTACGCCGCATTCGTGGCTAGCGGCGCGTCGCTCGCCGAGATCAACCCGCTGGTGACGACGCCGGACGGAGCCGTGCTGGCCCTCGACGCCAAGATGGTCATCGACGACAACGAGCTGGACCGCAAGCCGGAGCTCGCCGCGCTTCGGGACGAGAGCGCGGAAGCGCCGAGCGAGGTGGAGGCGCGCAACGCGAACCTCACGTTCATCAAGCTCGACGGAAACGTCGGCTGCATCGTCAACGGCGCCGGGCTCGCGATGGCGACCATGGACCTCGTGAAATACTACGGGGGCGAGCCGGCGAACTTTCTGGACATCGGCGGCTCGTCGAATCCGGAGAAGGTCGTGGCCGCGCTCAAGATCATCACCGCCGATCCGAGCGTGAAGGCGATCCTGTTCAACATCTTCGGCGGCATCACGCGCACCGACGACGTCGCCAACGGCATCGTCACCGCGACGAAGAAGAACCCGCTCAAGGTGCCGATCGTGATTCGGCTGACCGGCACCAACGAGGAGATCGCGGTGAAGATCCTCGAGGAGAACGGCTTCACCGCGCTGACCGACATGGACGAGGCCGTGCAGCGCGCCGTGCAGCTGGCGACGGGCAAGGGGGGGGAGGCCGCATGAGCATCTTTATCGACAGCGGCACCCGGCTCATCGTCCAGGGGATCACCGGCCGCGACGGATCGTTCCACGCGAAGCAGATGATGGAGTACGGCACCACCGTCGTCGGCGGAGTCACGCCGGGGAAGGGAGGACAGAAGTTCGAAGGCAGTGTGCCGATCTTCAACACGGTCGCCGAGGCGGTCAGGGTGACCAGCGCGAACACGACGGTGATCTACGTGCCGCCACCGTTCGCGGCCGACGCGATGATGGAAGCGGCCGACGCCGGCATCTCGCTTATCATCGCCATCACCGAAGGCGTGCCCGTGATGGACATGACGCGCGTGTATCCGTTCGTGCGCGAGCGGGGCGCTCGCCTGCTCGGCCCCAACTGCCCTGGACTCATATCTCCGGGCAAGTCGAAGGTCGGAATCATCCCCGGCCGCATCTGCACGCCCGGATCTATCGGGCTGGTCAGTCGTTCAGGAACGCTGACGTACGAAGTCGTCTATCAGATGACGCGCGCCGGGCTCGGCCAGACCAAGTGCGTCGGAATCGGCGGCGACCCGATCAACGGCACCAACTTCATTGATTGCCTGGCCGCATTTCAGACGGATGAGGACACGACGTCGGTTGTGATCATTGGAGAGATCGGCGGCACGGACGAGCAGGAGGCCGCGCGCTACGTGAAGGAGAACATGACCAAGCCGGTGGTCGGGTTCATCGCGGGCCAGACCGCGCCGCCGGGGCGGCGGATGGGGCACGCCGGCGCGATTATCTCGGGATCAGCCGGAACGGCGGCGGAAAAGATTCAGGCATTCGAGGACAACGGGATCGCGGTAGCGAAGCGGCCGATTGACGTGGTCGGGTTGCTGAGGGCCCGCGTTTAGGCGACTGCGGGCTCGACGTTCATTTGGGCACGACCGCTGGAGGTCGCGGGGATGGTCGCGTAGCGCTCGAACCGTCGCTGCCCGCGTCTTAAGTTCGATCGGCGTCGCGGTCTTCGGCGACGGCTTGCGGAATCCCGTGCTCAGCGAAGAAGCTGGTCATGAAGCGCTGCCCCTCGCCAACCCGCTCGACCTCTATCGCCAAGGCGTCAACGGACCGCTCGATGTTCGTCAACCGGTCGGTGTAATCGTCGGCCGGGGCAGGGGGTGTCCGACTCCCCCTTACGCCACGCGCGACGCACGAGGTACGCGCCAAGGAGCAGCAGCGCGGCATGACCGCCGGCATGGACCGGTTCCCCTTCCACGAGAACGAACACACCGGCCCCGAAGTTGGCGAGGGTAAAGAGCACGGCCCCGACCAGCCAGATCTTTGAACGGCGAGTCATGAGAAACTCCATCTGTGGCTGCCGGCGCTCCTTACGACATCGCAAGCCCTAACAGGTCTCCGGCTTCAACTCCTACGCCGGATAGTGGTCCGCGGTTTCCGGGCTATTTCTACCTCCGCTCCGTGTTGGTCCGCTCCCCCGCCGATCGCTATGTGGGGCCGCGTAAAGTGGTTCGAGCGGCCACTGCCTGAAGAAGCAGCGCGAGAACGAGTACGCCTGCCTGTGGCTCCGGGACAGCCATCAAGGCAGCGACACCGAAAACAGTAAAGACCCAGTTGGCCGCGCGGACTACCGGCGCCGTGGGAAGAATGCAGGGCTCGACGCCCACATGCGCCCAATTGATCACGGCCAGGAGCAGAAGCCCCAATCCGGTGCCTGAGAACCAGACCGCGGCCGGGCTCCACCCGTCGTAGAATACCGCTGTCGTCGCAATGTGAACCAGCGCGATCACGGCGACGACGACGCTTGCTCCTCGATGCAGAGGCCGCGACCACCTGAACCGTGCATCAGTCATCTAGGAACTTGGGTTGGTGCGCCTAACGACGTTACGCAAATACCTACCTACTTCGTCAACGCTTCGACACCGGCAGTGGCGATCTGTGCGTCTTGCTCGGATGTGACGCCGGACACGCCGATCGCGCCGATGATCCGGCCGTCCACGGTGATCGGGATCCCGCCCGTAAGCAGGTTGGCACCGCGCAGGCTCAGCAGCCGGAGGTTGACGCCCCCTTGGGCGACGAGGTCCTGGAACGCCTTGGTCGGACGCCGGAAGCGCACCGCCGAGGACGCCTTGTCCTGTGCTACATCGATGCTGCCCAGCTGCGTGCCGTCGAGACGCTGGAGCAGCACCAGGTTGCCGCCTGAATCGAGGATGGCGATGACGACGTTCCAGCTGTTCCTGTTCGCTTCCGCCTCGGCGCCTGCCATCACCTGCTTGGCCTGCGCGAGCGTGATCGGCGACCCGTACGGAATCTGCGGCGGTGGCGGGGCCACCGGCTGCTGGGCGGCAGCGGGAACAGATGCGAATACCGCCACTATCACTGTGACTTTCGATAGAAGTATTGTCATTCTCATAGGGTTCTTCCTCCGGCTGGAAGTGACGTCTGGGCGACGCTTACCGCCAGAGTTAAACTGCAAGGCCGCTTACCAAATTGCGAGCGCGGAGCACGAGCCTCAATAAGGCCTATGCACCGTGGCGTCTCACGCTCGGCTCGGAGAGATCATGACGGCGAAACGTGCCCCTGACAGCTCGGCCGCTTCGAAGAACATCACGAAGAAGATTCAGGAGCTGGGGGATTGGAGGGGCGAGACGCTCGCCCGAGTTCGAAAGCTCATTCACGATGCGGACCCCGAGATCCAGGAAGAATTGAAATGGATGGGAACTCCCGTCTGGTCCCATGACGGAATTGTCTGCACGGGAGAGTCGTACAAGCAGGTAGTGAAGTTGACCTTCGCCCGGGGAGCGTCGCTCGGTGATCCCAGGAAGCTGTTCAACTCCAGTCTCGAGGGGAACATGCGCCGAGCCATCGACATTCGCGAAGGCGAGCAGCTCAACGAGGCCGCCTTCAAGGAATTGATCCGGTCCGCGGTGGCCGCCAATTCCGCGGCTCGGGCCCGACGCGCATCCACGAAGAAGTAAGTCGGACTCGGCCTCCAGTCGCCGTGGGTCACCGCCATCGCGATGTTCCGCGGTCGGTCAACTCCGATTCAACCGCGCCGCGCCAGTCTTGCCTGCAACTGGGATATCAAAATGCAAGACATCTTCGCGGGTTCCCAGCGTCGTGTACAAGGCAACTGCCGGCTCGTCTTCAACGCCGGTGTCAGCCTGAACGAAAATCACATAGGCACCGCGCAGCGCCGCTACATCCTTCAGCGTTTCAATCAAAGCCGTCGCGATCCCTTCGCACCGGTGCGACGATGCGACAGCCAGATCGTAGATATAGATCTCGCTACGCTCCTGCTCGAACTTTCTGAGCTCGTAGGCCGCGATACCGCCGACTACCTCATCACCCTGCATGGCGGCCAGCGCGATGAAAGAGTCATCGCCGAGCAGTCGGCGCAAGTAGCCGACACTCGGGCGGTTCTCAGTATAAGTGCCCACGTCATTGAACGCTTCACCGAAGGTCGTCAACAGCGCTTCCATCAGCGCGACGTCATTTTGCGTGAGATGTCGAATATCTAAAGACATGAACTGCTCCTGGGCTGCATAACGGAAGCGCGTTCTGCTGCGGCGCTACCGCTGGCATTGATCAGCCGGCACCCAAGGTATCTCGGTCGGCAAATCCCAATAGAGATCGACAACTACCCCGCGTGGGCTCAGGAGCACGGCAAGGTATTTCACCACCTGATCCTCCGTCACGATCCAGCTCAGAATGCGGTTTCTGCGCAGAAGCCCGTCGCGGGTCGGCGTTCCGAGCTGGCGCCGCAGATCGGCCTCGGTGGTGGTACAGAGGACAATCGAACGAACGATCGCGCTCGCATCCGTCGTAGTGGGTGACGGACCTGGACGTGCGCGAGCACATCCTCCAAGGAGAATTGCGAGCGCGGCTGCCGCCGCCCCAACACTCCTCATCCGGTCAAGACGAATCAAGAGACATTTTCCACGTTGAGTCGCCTGTTAGGCCGCTTCGACCCGAGATGGTCAATATCACAGTTTGCGATCAACCCGGACGAACGTCAATCGAACCAGAAAAACTTCCAGTTTAGCTGCGGCGCATCGTGAACAGCATTGTGCCCGCGCGTCCGGTCAAGCGCCAGTTGTTCGGGGCTCAACCGCAGCACATCTAACGCATGACTCGATATGGCCTGCTCACCCCGCGGGTTATACATCACGACCTCCTTGATGCCGATTCGGAGTGACAGCTGTTCGAACAGCACATTGTACGCTTCGCCGCTGGGTTCGTAGTGGTACTGCTTTATGCCGATGACCCCAGGCAAGTAGTCTGGGTGCACGCACACTAGCGACCGGGGATACACGAATGCTGCCATCCTAATCGCTTCCGGGTCGAGTTGATGCTCGTAGAAAGTTTCGAGATCGGAAGACTCGACTTCCCTAATCGCGATACTCTCAAATCTACTCATTGCTTTTTGCCTAACGCCTTTAGCTATGCCGCAAGCGAATCACACAATGGCGAGCGAAGCGAGCAACCCTAAATCGCTTGTCGGCATCAGCGCGTGTTAGACAGCGCGTCGGTACAGACCGGGTACATAGGTAACACTTCAGTCCGGGAACATGGGTAACACTCCTTCTAAACTGCACGGCGACTCTCAGTTCAGCGAGGAGCGCCGATGCCTTGGTTGGAGACCGCCCCTGTGGAAGAGCGAATCCAGTTCATTCAGGACGCGCTGAGCGACCGGTTTACGATGTCGGAGCTCTGCGCACGGTACGGCGTCAGTCGCCGGATCGGCTACAAGTGGCTCGCGCGCTACGAAGAGGAAGGAAGACGAGGGCTCCGCGACCGGAGCCGAGCCCCGCACCACTGCCCGCATCGGATCGACGCCGAGCTCGCCGAACTCATCTGTGCGCTCCGACGTCAGCATCCGTTCTGGGGAGCGCGGAAGCTCCTGCGCATCCTCGCCACGCGGCATCCCCGCCTCCCGCCTGGCCCGCGGCCAGCACCGCCGCGGATCTCCTGGCGCGCCGCGGCCTCGTGCTGAAGCGCCGGCGCCGACGGCCGCATCAGCACCCCGGCGTCGTGCCGCCTACGACCGCCGCGCCGAATGATCTCTGGACAGCGGACTTCAAAGGAGAGTTCCGCACCGGCAACGGAGTCTACTGCTATCCGCTCACGATCGCGGATCAGCACACGCGCTTCCTACTCACCTGCCACGGCCTCCTCTCGACGCAGACGGTGACCGCTCGACCGGTGTTCGAGCGCGCCTTCCGCGAGTACGGCCTCCCGCGCGCGATCCGCACCGACAACGGAGTACCGTTCGCGACGCAGGCCATCCACGGCCTCTCGTATCTCAATGTCTGGTGGATGCGCCTCGGCATTCAGCATCAGCGCATTCATCCCGGACGGCCACAGCAGAACGGCGCGCACGAGCGGATGCACCGCACGCTCAAGCGCCAGGCGATCCGACCAGTGGGGCGGACCTGCGCCGCGCAGCAGAAGTCCTTCGATGCATTCCGCGCAGAATACAACACGGTGCGCCCGCATGAGTGGCTGAACCAGGACACACCTGCATCCCACTATATCGCGTCGCCCCGCGCTTACCCGACGCGAATGCCACCACTCGAGTATCCCGGCCACTTCCTCGTGAAGAAGGTCACGACCGGCGGTACCTTCCGCTTCCAGCACAAGCTGCTCTATGTCGCGAACTCGCTGGTTGACCACCACATCGGTCTGGAGGAGACCGACGACGGGATCTGGTCGATCTACTTTAACACCGTGCTCATTGCCACCCTGGACGAGTGCGATTACATCATTCGTGGGTAACCCCAAAAGTGTTACCCATGTTGCTGGACACTTGTGTTACCTATGTCCCCGGCTGCTCAGTCCATTAGGTCGTGTTAGCATGTTGCTGGTCATGTGGGGAGTCGGTGCGGAGCGGGCTTGAGGTCTGCCGCGTCGCGGCCACCGCTAAGGCGATTGATTCAATGAGGAAACCGAGCATCCAGAAGATTGTGCGTACCACATGAGCGTTTTCCCAGCGACTCCAGATTGCTCTGGCATTCGCCGGCGGAGAAGCAGCGTTCCACGTCTCGAGCTGGTCGTTAACTGGAACATTGAATACGAAAGTGACCGTAGAGCCAATAAGGATCGCGAGCGTCGCGACAAGAATGAGCTTGAACTCACTTCGATGGCCCTGTCGACGCAGAATTATTAGCCAGAGAATCGGTGCAAGGAGCGCGAGTGTCGAGAGCGCCGGAAGAGTAAGCAAATAGTTGATATGAACGATCTGCTGGAACTGAATGAAGCTGGACTCGCTCATCGCTGATCGAGCGAACGAGGGGCCAAGCCAATCGCCAAAAAGGAGCCCGGCCATCAGACCTGAACAAAACAGGGCCGTGATCCGAGTTGCAGTCAACCATTTCATTGTATGCCTCGCTGTCTAGAAAGTATGACTGGGCTGGCCTCCGACCTTCGCGTGGGTTAGCTCCCCCAAGTGTGAGTCGGAGTTGCCAGAGCCACCTGCGACGACCGATCTGTCGCACATACTCGGAGACCAGCCCATGTCATCATCACCTGCTGTGCTGCCAGTTGCCGTCCGCTCTATCATCTACCTTGGCATGGATGTGCACAAGGAGTCCATCACCATCGCGGTCCTGCCGGACGGAGCGAAGACGCCGACACGGCTCGACCGGTTGGCGAACGACCTGCCGAAGCTGAAGCGGTGGCTCGGCCGGGTCGCGCAGGGCGGCGAGATCCGCGCGTGTTACGAGGCGAGTGGCGCCGGCTATGTACTCCACAGCGCGCTCCGGGAGTGGGGGTACGCCTGCGAGGTCATCGCCCCGTCGCTCATCCCTAAGCGCCCCGGCGTCCAGCGCAAGCATGATAAGCGAGACGCCATCGACCTCGTCCGGCTCTATCGGGCGGGCGAGCTCACCGCGGTGCGGATCCCGAGCGAGAGCGACGAGCGGGTACGCGACGTCGTGCGCTGCCGGGAGACGTTCCAGCGCGAGATTCTCAAGTCGCGCCACTACATCCTCAAGTTCCTCGCCCGCCGTGGCTTCGTCTTTCGGGAGGGCACCAACTGGTGCACGCCGCATCTCCGGTGGCTGCAGCATCTCACGACCGACGGATCGGCACTTGCGGCCGACGACCGGCTCGTCTTGCGCGAGTACCACGCGCTCCTCCTCTACAAACTGCAGCGGCGCGACGAGCTGGATCGGCAGATCGAGCAACTCGCGCTGCTTCCTGCTCTGGCGCCGATGGTCGGGCGTCTCCAGTGCTTCCGCGGCATCTCGCTGCACTCGGCGATGGTGTTGGCCACGGAGATCGTCGATTGGCGCCGCTTCGAGCGTCCCGCGCAACTCGCCTGCTACCTCGGCCTCGTGTCGAGGGAAGATTCAAGCGGGGATCGTACGCGTCTCGGCTCGATCACGAAGGCCGGGAACAGTCACTGCCGCCATGTGCTCGTCCAGGCGGCCTGGAGCTACCATCATCGGCCACAGATCAGCGTCGATCTCAAGCGCCGGCAGCAGGGACAGCCGCCCAGCGTTATCGGGCATGCGTGGAAGGCGCAGCAACGACTGCATCAGCGCTTTAACCATTTATCCTACCGGAAACGGCCTCAGATCGCGGCTGTTGCGGTCGCCCGCGAGCTCGTCGGATTCCTATGGGCCGTGATGCAGGATGCCCCAGTACATGAGCAACGCGCAGCATGAATATCCCGGTCGTGGTCCGGCGTGTGGCGCCGAGGCTCGATGTGCGAGCACTCTCGATGGCGTTATGCGGCCCGTGCAGTTCGCAGTAGCGGGATCCCCGAGCCTAGAATGAGCCAGCTCCCGACGAATCCAATTCTTGCCGCGCTGCCGA
>JBPCPS010000214.1:0-8533 GCA_050998915.1 Gemmatimonadaceae bacterium | reverse complement strand
GCAATGCAGATCGCCAAGCTGCACGGCGCGACCGTGTGGGTGACTTCAGGGAGCGACGACAAGCTCGCTCGCGCGCGCGAGCTCGGCGCGGATGAGACGTTCAATCATTCGACGATGGACGTCGCACGCGAAGTCCGGACCCGAACGGCCAAGCGCGGCGTGGATGTCGTCGTCGACGATGTGGGCCCGGCGACGTGGGAGAAATCGCTCAGCGCGCTCGCCAAGTCCGGGCGGCTGGTGACCTGCGGCGCCACGTCCGGCCCCAAGGTCGAGACGGATGTCCGGAAGTTGTTCTGGAACCAGTGGACCATACTCGGCTCGACAATGGGCAACGACGCGGAGTTCGACGCGATCGTCCAGGAGATGGAAAAGGGCCGGCTCCTCCCGCCGGTGGACAGCGTGTTCGACTTGGCGGACGGGCGGGCGGCGTTCGAGCGGCTGCAAACGGCAGGGCAGTTCGGGAAAGTAGTCGTGCGCGTATCTAATGAATGAGGAGCACGCTGGCGACGAGGCGCAGTACACGGCCGCCGAGGTCGACGGCATTCGGCGGAGCTACTCGGGAGAGCATCCCCCGGACTGTCCCCGGTGCGGCACGCGCATGACCCGGCGGCCGATCGGCGGCGGGTCGTTCGGGCTGGGCTACGCCCGGCGGCGGGAGTGGCTGATCTGCCCGGGGTGCAAACGCAGCGCGCTGTTCGATTTGAAGCGGGGGACGCGGAACTGATCACCTCAAAAGGTGCTATTTTCCCCACCGTGAATATTCTCATCTTCGCCCAGCTCACCGACACCTTCCCCAGCCAGCTCCCCGACGACGAGCCCGTCGGTTTCGGCGAGCGGCTGCGGTACAGCATGGAGCAGCTGTACCAGTACGTGCCTGCGCTGCTCGGCGCGCTGGTCATCCTGTTCGCCACGTACCTGCTCGCGCGGCTTGCGGAAAAAGGGGTCGAGCGACTGCTCCGGAAGATTCATTTCAATCGTCTGCTCGAGCGCGGCGGCGTGATGCAGGCGGTGGAGCGCTCGGGGTCGCATCTCAATCCGACGCGCGTCACGGCGAATCTCGTCTTCTGGGTCATCATGTTCCTGGGGATGCTCGTCGCCGCCAACGCGCTCGGCCTCGAATCGCTGGCGAACGTGTTCTCGCAGCTTGTCAGCTACATCCCGAGCGTGATCGCGGCGATCGCGATCATCATCATCGGCATCGTGCTCGGCAGCTTCGTCGGCGGGCTGATCATGGCGTCCGCGGGCGGACTGCATGGCGGCCCGACTCTGGCGCGCGTGGGCAAGGCTGGCGTGGTTCTGCTCGCGGTGTTCATGGCGCTGCAGGAGCTAGGCATCGCGACGGAGATCGTGACGACCGCGTTCGCGCTGTTGTTCGGCGCGGTGTCGCTCGCGCTCGCGCTGTCGTTCGGGCTCGGTAACCGCGAGCTCGCGGGCGAGATCACGCGCGAATGGTACGGCCGATATCGCGCCGAGCGTGAAGCGATTGACAGGGAGAACGCGGAGCTGGATCGGGAAGAGGAGCTCGAGGAGTACACCGGGCAGCATCCGACTCCGAGGTACGGGGAGCAGGGGGATGAAACAGGCGGTTGAAGGGCTGAAGAACAGGTTCGGGCAACAGGTTATTTCGTTTTGGTTTTGGTCAACTGCCCGGTTGCCGGTAACAGGTTGATGGTTCTCCGCCATCACCTCTCACCATCAACCCGTAACCTGTAGTCAACCAACACCAAGACCAACAACCTGTTGCCCTAACCCGTTGTTGGAAGCGGCATCGCTCCAACGCCGATTAGCTGAACCGCGCCCCGATCGGTATTTTTGCGCGCGATGTCAGCCCCTGCCACCACCCTCGACCGACTGTCCACTGCCCTGACCGGGCGCTACACGATCGTCCGTGAGATCGGTGCGGGTGGGATGGCTACGGTGTACCTCGCTGAGGACGTAAGGCACCGACGGAAGGTCGCCATCAAGGTGCTGCACCCGGAGCTCACGGCGGTGCTCGGCCCCGAGCGCTTTCTGAACGAGATCGAGCTCACCGCGAACCTGCAGCACCCGCACATTCTGCCGCTGTTCGATTCAGGCAGTGCGGACAATCTGCTGTTCTATGTGATGCCGCTGGTGGAGGGGGAGACGCTTCGGCTGCGGCTGGCGCGCGAGCATCAGTTGCCTATTGCCGAGGCGGTGCGCATCGCGAGTGACGTAGCTGATGCGCTGGAATACGCGCACAAGCACGGGGTTGTGCACCGCGACATCAAGCCGGAGAACGTGCTGCTGCACGATGGCCGTCCGCTCGTCGCGGATTTTGGGATCGCGCTCGCCGTGCAGCAGGCCGGGGGCGAGCGCATGACGCAGACCGGGATGTCGCTCGGCACTCCGCAGTACATGGCGCCCGAGCAGGCTATGGGTGACAAGTCCGTGGATCATCGCGCGGACATCTACGCGCTTGGCGCCGTGACGTACGAGATGCTGACAGGCGAGGCTCCGTTCACCGGACCCAACGCGCAGGCGGTGGTGGCGAAGATTCTCACCACGGATCCGTCGCCGCTATTGCCGAAGCGCAGATCTATTCCCGTGCACGTCGAGGGCGCGGTGTTGACCGCGCTCGAGAAGATGCCGGCCGACCGCTTCGCCAGCGCCGCGCAGTTTTCCGACGCTCTCAACGGTCGCGGCCCCGCGGTGGACCGGGTGCGAGCCGCGACGGCTGTTGCCACCCGTGATGCGGGCGCGAGCAGGCGCTGGCGGCTGGCATTCATCGGTGCGGCCGGGGCCATGATTGCATCGGTCGCGCTGGCCGCGTGGGCGTTGTCCCGGGGCTCGGATGAGCCGGATTCACCCAACTGGCAGTACATCGAGTTGAGCGACAGCGTGGGCATCAACCTCAATGCGCCATCGCTGGCGATTTCGCCTGACGGAGCGACCACCGTGTTCCGCGACAACGTTCAGGGCGGCCGCCTCTGGATAAAGCACCGCAGCGAGCTGGACGCGCGCTCCATTCCCGGCACGGAGCGAGGGAACAATCCGACCTTTTCGCCCGACGGCGAATGGATCGCGTTCGTGGCCGACGGTCGCCTAAAAAAAATCCGCGTCCGCGGTGGCGCGGCGGTCACGCTCGCCGACTCCGCCGCGGGCATTTTCGGCGGAGCGGCCTGGCTCGATGACGGCACGCTGGTCTACGTCGCGCCGTCGCTTTCCGAACTGAGGCGCATCAGCAGTGCGGGCGGTACCTATACCGTCGCTCTGCGGGACACTGCGCTCGCGGGCCGGGGCATGGGCAATCCGACCGCACTGCCGGGAGGGCGCGGGGTGCTGTTTGAGTTGTGCTCGTCGGGCTGTGTCACGGCCGGAGCGCATGTGGCCGACTTTCGGACGGGGAAGCAGAAGGTCGTCCTGGAAGACGCGGTGCAGGCGTGGTATCTCCCCAACGGCCATCTGATGTACGTGCGACGCGACGGCGCGGCGCTGCTGGCCCCGTTCGATCTTGATAAGCTCGAGATCACAGGCGGGTCCGTTCCCGTGCTGGAGAACGTCGTGGGTGGTGGCGGGTTCGCACAACTCGCCTGGTCCCCGGCGGGCAGCGTCGCATACGTTTCGGGCGGAGCGCAAGCGCGGGAGACCGTTATCATGCGGGTTTCTCGCGAAGGTGCCGCGACGGTGGTAGACACCTCGTGGACTGGCCAATTCAATTCCATCGCGGCCTCACCCGATGGCCGACGAGTCGCCGTCGGTGTGGGCGGCAGCGCGAGCGCCCTGAATATCTGGATCAAGCAGCTCGACCGGGGGCCTTTGACGCGGCTCACGTTCGGCGGCACGGACCGGCGGCCGGTGTGGTCGCCGGACGGGCGGATGGTCGCGTTCATCCGCGATACGCTGACCACGGGTATAGTCGTCATGCGGCCCGCGGACGGCAGCGGCTCCGATCGCCTGCTGTTGCGGCTACCCCAGCAGATTCAGGAAGTAACGTGGTCACGTGATGGAGCATGGATCGTGGTCCGCACCGACAACGCCGGACCCGGGGCGGGCGACTTGGTCGGGGTGCGCACCAGCGGCGACACCACTCCGGTCACTCTCGCCGGCAGCGCTTTCACCGAGCTTCATCCCGCGATCTCTCCAGACGGGAGATGGCTGGCGTACACGTCGAACGAATCCGGGCGCAACGAGGTATACGTGCGGCCGTTTCCCGTGCCGAGTGGCGGGCTATGGCAGGTATCGGTCGGCGGCGGCGGGCAGCCGCGCTGGTCCGCCGATGGAGGCGAGATATACTTCGTGGATTCCCGCGCCCAGCTCGTGAGTGCCCGAATCCGCGCCGCACCGGGGTTCGAAGTGCTTGGCTTGCAGCCACTGTTTTCCGTCAGTGCTTTCATTCTGGACGCGTTCCATCAGTCGTACGAAGTAACGCCGGACGGACATTTCATCTTCATAGGCCCGCGGCAGGCAGGCAGCCAGCAGGCGCCGCGAGTAGTGCGCGTGGACAACTGGTTCGCCGATCTGCGCGCGCGCCTCGCGCAGTGACAGCGCCGATCGAAAAGCTCATCGCCGCGCTTGTCGGCCGGTATGAGATAGAGCGCGAGCTGGGGCAGGGCGGCATGGCGACGGTGTATCTCGCGCAGGACATGCGACATCACCGAAAAGTCGCGCTCAAGGTCCTCCGTCCCGAGCTGTCCGCGATACTCGGCGGTGAAAGATTCCTGCACGAGATCCGAACGACCGCGAATCTGCAGCACCCGCACATCCTGCCGCTGTACGATTCCGGCGAGGCGGACGGACTTGTGTTCTATGTGATGCCCTTCGTCGCGGGGGAATCGCTGCGCGACCGACTTACGCGCGAGACGCAACTGCCCGTCGAGGACGCTGTGGGCATCGCGAAGGAAGTGGCGGACGCGCTGGACTACGCGCACCGGCACGGCGTGATCCACCGCGACATCAAGCCCGAGAACATCCTGCTGCACGACGGCCGCGCGCAGGTCGCGGATTTCGGAATAGCGCTCGCGGTGAGCTCGGCGGGCGGCGGGACGCGCATGACGGAAACCGGAATGTCGCTCGGCACTCCGCACTACATGAGCCCCGAGCAGGCGATGGGCGAGCGCGAGATCTCCGCCAAGAGCGACATCTACGCGCTGGGCTGCGTGCTGTACGAGATGCTGGTCGGCGAGCCGCCGTTCACCGGGCCGAGCGCGCAGGCGATAATCGCGCGGGTAGTGACGGAAGAACCGCGGTCGTTGACGCTGCAGCGGAAGTCGATTCCGCCGCATCTCGAAGCCGTCGTCCGCCGCGCGCTCGAGAAGTTGCCGGCCGATCGGTTTCAGAGCGCGGCGCAGTTCGCGGCCGCGCTGGCTAACCCGGAGCTGGTCCCGCTCACAGGGCGCTCGGATGGCGCTACGACGGGGCGGAGCTCGGCGCCAGCTACCGGGCGGCGCTATCACCCGCTGCTCATTCCGGTCCTCGGCTCGCTGCTCGTTCTTGCCATGGTCGCGGCGGCTTGGGGATGGATGCGACCGCGCCCCGTCGTGGTCTCATCTATTGCACGATTTTCGGTATCGCTACCGGCGAATGCGACTTTTTTCGATGCGAGCGGACATTCGGTGGCGATGTCGCCCGCCGGCGACCGCATCGTGTACCATGGCATCAACGATCGAGGTGAGCGACAGCTGTTCGTGCGGAGCCTCGACCAGCTTGATGCCGTTCCCATTCCCGGAACCAGGGATGCGACTCAGCCATTTTTCTCTCCCGATGGCCGCTCGATCGCATTCCTCGGGGCGGGGAACAAAATCCAGAAAGTGCCGCTCGCGGGTGGCCCGCCTCTTACCATCGCCGCCGCGGACAGCGGTTTTGTCGGCGGATCCTGGGGATCGGGCGACATCATTGTCGTCGGTACAGATGGAGGCCTGCGGCAGGTTCCCGCGGCGGGTGGACGACTCGCATTCCTCACGCGCGTGGATACGGCCCGGTTCGCATCGCATCGCTTCCCGGAATTTCTCCCGGATGGCAAGGCCGTGCTGTTCCAGGTGCGTGACAGCGCGGGGGCCGACCATCTCGCGGCGGTCACGCTGCAAGGCGGGGCGATCAAGCACTTCACGGAAGCGGGCTCGGACCCGCGATATGTTCACCCGGGGCACGTACTGCTGAGCCACTTCGCCGGGATCGTTGTCGCGATTCCATTCGATCCATCCAGTCTCGAGGTGCGTGGAACGGCGGTTCCCGTGGCCGAGGGCGTGGCAGTGGGTTCGGGCGGGGCAGGAAAGTTTGGCGTTTCCCATGGCGGCGCGTTGGTATACCTGACTGGTTCCGTCGGGGCCAGATCATTGGTGCGGGTGGATCGCAGTGGGGCCGTTCAGCCGCTCTCGTCCGAGCTACGGAATTACCAGTCGCCCCGGTATTCGCCTGACGGCCGGAGCGTGGCAGTCTCCGTTACCGAGGGCTCGACATCGAGCATCTGGGTATTTGACGTTCTGCAGAAGTCGCTGACACGGCTGACATTCGAGGGAGATGCGGGCCGCCCGTTCTGGACGCCGGACGGTTCACGCATTGCGTTTACGGCTCTCGGAGCGAAGCCTGAAGTCCACTGGGTGCGCGCTGACGGCAGTAGTCAGGCGGAGCGCTTGCCCGGGGCGTCGGGTGGCATTGGAGACGATTGGAGTCGCGATGGCCGCTCGCTGGTTTTCCATCGAGGAAACGTCGAGAGAAACGACATCTTCATGCTTGGGCTGGACAGCGGGAGCACGCCGCGCCCGTACCTGAATGCCATCGCCAACGAGTTCGCGCCGGCGGTATCGCCCGATGGCGCATTTGCCGCGTACACGTCCTCCGAGTCGGGACGAACGGAGATTTACGTGCGCTCTTTCCCCCTTGCTGCAGCTAAGACACAGATATCGCTTTCTGGAGGAACCGAGCCCCGTTGGTCTCGCGCCGGCCGTGAGCTTTTCTCTCGCAATGGCGATCAAATGATGGTGGCTACAGTGCAATCACGGCCCGTAGTCAGCGTGCTGCGCCGAGTCGAGCTGTTCCGCGTGGTATTTCCGAGGCAGGCTTATTTTGCGCAGTACGATGTTGCCCCGGACGGAAGCCATTTTGTCACTGTCCAGGGTGATCAGGGGGCGCGCGACTTGATCGTCGTGCTCAACTGGTTCGATCAGCTGCGTAGCAAGCGCGGCGGCGCCCAGCGGAACACAGCGGGCCAATAGCGTGACGAGCCCCGTCAGCATTCTCGACAAGCTCGCCGCTGCGCTCGCGGACAAGTACACAATCGAGCGCGAGATCGGCGCCGGCGGCATGGCGACCGTGTACCTCGCGCAGGACATCCGCCACCGCCGCAAGGTCGCGATCAAGGTGCTGCACCCGGAGCTCACCGCGGTGCTCGGCCCCGAGCGCTTTCTCAACGAGATCGAGCTCACGGCCAACCTGCAGCACCCGCACATCCTCCCGCTGTTCGATTCGGGCGCGGCGGACACGCTGCTCTTCTATGTAATGCCGTACGTTCAGGGCGAGACGCTCCGCACGCGTCTCTCACGCGAGCAGCAGCTTCCGGTAGCTGAGGCGCTGCGGATCGCCGGCGACGTTGCCGACGCGCTCGAGTACGCGCACAAGCACGGCGTCGTGCACCGCGACATCAAGCCGGAGAACATTCTGCTGCACGACGGTCGTCCGCTGGTGGCGGACTTCGGGATCGCGCTCGCGGTGCAGCAGGCGGGTGGCTCCCGCATGACGCAAACCGGGATGTCGCTCGGCACGCCGCAATACATGGCGCCCGAGCAGGCGATGGGCGACAAGGCTGTAGATCACCGCGCCGACATTTACGCGCTGGGCGCAGTCACGTACGAGATGCTGACCGGCGAGCCGCCGTTCACGGGACCGAACGCGCAGGCAGTGGTGGCGAAGATCCTCACGACTGATCCGTCGTCCCTCGTTTCCAAACGGCGCTCTGTGCCGCCGCATGTCGAAGCGGCGGTGCTCACTGCGCTGGAGAAAATGCCGGCAGATCGCTTCGCGAGCGCCGCGCAGTTCGCGGAAGCGATCGCCGGACGCGGTCCGCTGCTGAAAACGCGCGCCACCGTGACGGCGCGCACGGCGGCCGGGAAGCCCGATGCGCGGCGGCGCGCGCTGAATTTTCTGCCGTGGGTGATCGTGGGGGTTGCCGCTGCAGCCGCGGCATGGGGCTGGCTGCGGCCTCGGCAGCTAGCGAAGAATCCGGTAGCGCGATTCACCGTATCCGTTCCGGTAGCCGCCGCGTACACGGATGCTCCGGGACGGACTATCGCGATGTCACCAGCCGGTGATCGCATCGTGTACACCGGCATCAACGAACGCGGGGAGCGGCAGCTGTTCCTGCGCAGTCTCGACCAGCTGGAGCCCGCGCCCATCCCGGGCACGCGGGATGGCAGAGAGCCATTTTTCTCGCCGGACGGCCGGTGGCTGGGATTCCTGGCTCCAGGCGGCAAGATTCAAAAGCTGGCTCTCGCCGGCGGGCCCGCGCTTACGATCACGACCGCCGACAGTGGTTTTCTCGGTGCGGCATGGGGCTGGCTGCGGCCTCGGCCGCTAGCGA
>JBPCPS010000101.1:0-2500 GCA_050998915.1 Gemmatimonadaceae bacterium | reverse complement strand
TGCTGTTCTCCTACGGCCCTGTCATGCTGCACGAAGCGCTGGTCGCTTCCGAGATTCTCGACACGCTGGGCGTATCGGTCGCCGTCGTGAACCATCCCTGGCTCAACGCGTTCGATGTCGAGTGGCTCACGACCCTCATCCGGCCCTACGCCAGCGTCTTCGTGCTGGAGGACCACGGCGTGACCGGGGCCCTCGGTGATCATCTGCTGTCTGTGCTCGTCAAGCACCGGCTGCTCGGCGACAGATACTTCGAGGTATTCGGCGTGGATGGCCTCCCTGCCTGCGGCACTCCTGCCGAGGCGCTGGCCGTCCACCATCTCGACGGCGCGTCACTCGCCCGACGAGTGATGGCGTCGCTCGAACTGCGGTCCACGTGAAACGCCTGCTCCACGCTCTCGTCTGGGCGCGGCGGCACCGGGCGGGCCAGTTGCCGGCGCACGAGCTGTTGCCGTTGCTGCGATTGCTGGCTCCAGACGACGTCTTCCTCGACATCGGCGTCCACGCCGGCAGCTGGACGATCCCGGCCTCTCGGGCGCTGCCCGCGGGCCACGTCTATGCGTTCGAGGCGCTCCCCTACTACGCCGGCGTCCTGAAGGCCACGCTCGCCCTGTTCGGCCGCCGCAACGTCACGGTCGTCGTCGGGGCAGTCAGCGATACGGAAGGCGAAGTCGAGGTCGTCTGGAAGGACGCGTCGGGACGCCGGCTGACCGGGATGACGCGCATAAGCCAGGGGAACGACGCCGGGGAGAAGGTGCGCGTCCGGGCGCTCACGATCGACGGCTTCCGCATGCGCAACCCGCACGGCCGCGTGCGTCTCGTGAAGTGCGATGTCGAAGGGGCGGAGCTGAAGGTACTGCGCGGGGCCGCGGCGACGATCGACCGGTCGCGCCCGCTCATCTTCTGCGAGCTGTACAGCGCGTATTGCGCGAGGTACGGCTACTCGGTGCACGACGTCTTCGCGTTCTTCGCCGGGCGCGGTTATCGCACGATGGAGTTCGAAGACGGCGCGTTCCGCCCACTCGACCCCGCAAGTTACCGGGGGGCAGGCGACGTCCTGTTCGTGCCGGACGAAGTGCCGTTCGACACATGATTCGCCTGAGACTTTTGCGCGCGGCGCAGCGCGTCGTCCAGGCCATCAACCCGGACTTCGATCAGCCCGATTGGCGCCCGATCCTGCGGAAGTCAGCTGAAACCTGGAGCCGCGTTCTCGAGGCGGCGCGCGGTGGTCCGCGCGTGTTGATCGCTACGGCCGTCGGCGGTCATCTCCCATCCACGACCCTCGAAAGCCTGCTGGCCGTTGCGCTGACGTTGCGTGGGGCGGATGTCCAGCTGCTTCTCTGCGACGAACAGCTGCCCGCGTGCCTCCGGTCGCACGTGACCGCCGTGGCCAGCGACGAGGCGTTCGCCGCCGAGGGACCGCAGGCGAGCGGGTGCATCCGCTGCTACTCGTCGGGTGCGCCCATGTACCGCACGCTCGGCCTGCGGGTGCGCACGCTGGGCGCTCTGCTGACGGACGGCGCACGGATTGAGGCGCGCGAGCTCGCGGCCGGGATACCCGCCGGCGCGATTCCGTCGTACACGCTCGACGGGCTCGCGGTCGGCGAGCACGCCCTGGCTGGAACGCTGCGCTTCTACGCGCGCGGCACGCTGCCGGACGGCGCCAGCGAAGCGGTCTTGCGCAGGTACCTGCACGCCGGGCTGCTCACGGCGTACGCGACCCGACAGCTCCTGGCGGAAGCGCCGTTCGAGGCGGCCTGCTTCAATCACGGCATCTACATTCCACACGGCGTCATCGGCGAGGTCGCGCGTGAGGGTGGCGTCCGTGTGGTGAACTGGAATCCCGCTTATCGCATCCAGAGCTTCATCTTCAGCCACGGCGACACGTACCATCACACGCTGATGGACGAACCCACCTCGGCCTGGGAGAACCTCCCGTGGAGCGACGAGCGGGAAGCCGAGCTCATGTCGTACCTGCGGAGCAGGTGGCAGGGGTCGCGCGACTGGATCACGTTCAACGCCAATCCGGAGGAACGGACGTCAGCGATCGCGCAGGAGATCGGGATCGATTTTTCCAAACCCACCATCGGTCTGCTGACCAACGTCATCTGGGACGCGCAACTGCATTACCGGGCGAATGCCTTCCCCAACATGGTGGACTGGCTGGTGCGGACCATTGCGTACTTCAGGGACCGTCCAGACGTGCAGCTGTTGATCCGCGTGCACCCGGCCGAGATCTCCGGGGCTGTTCCCTCGAGACAACCGGTCCTGGACGAGATACGGGCGCATTTTCCAACGCTCCCGCCAAACGTGTATGTCATTCCGCCGGAGAGCTCGATCAGCACCTACTTCACTATGATGCGCTGCAACACCGTCATCATTTACGGCACGAAGACAGGTGTGGAGCTCACGAGCGAGGGGGTGCCGGTGATCGTGTGCGGCGAAGCCTGGATCCGGAACAAGGGGCTCACCGCCGATGCGCGGACGGCCGAGGAGTACTATG
>JBPCPS010000106.1:0-7371 GCA_050998915.1 Gemmatimonadaceae bacterium | reverse complement strand
CCGTTTGCGAGCGTAGGGCCGGCATGGGATACCCAGCCCGTGCGCCGGACGCCACGTGGTCGAGATTGCAGAGCGCGCATAAAAAAGGGGAGCCTCGACGGCGCCCCTCTTTTACCCGAGCTGCCGAGAGGCGAGCGTTCAGGCGACTGCCGCCCCGCGAGGCGCGCGCTTCACCTTACCCGCGGCCATGCAACGGGTGCACACCTTCACGCGCTGCGGCTTGCCCTCGATCAGCACGCGCGCGACCTGGAGATTGGGCTTCCAGACTCTACGCGTGCGGTTGTTGGCGTGCGACACGTTGTTGCCGAACGCGACGCCTTTGTCGCATATGTAACAGCGGCTGCGGTCGATCTTCTGCGGTCTCATTTCTTGCTCCCGGCCGTGGCCTTCGTCTTCGCTGGCTTCTCGCCCTTCGCGGGCTTCTCGCCTTTGTCGGCCTTCGGTTCGACCGCCGCCCGGGCGCCGATCAGCTCGATGCGCGCCATGTCGGCGCCGTCACCCTTCCGGTGGCCTGTCTTGAGAATGCGCGTGTAGCCGCCCTGCCGCGTGGCGAACATCGGACCGATGTCGGCGAACAGCTTGTCGGCGACCTCCCGCTTGTGAATCTGCCTGCCGGCCAGGCGGCGCGAATGCAGCGTACCCGTCTTGGCCTTCGTGATCAGCTTCTCGACGTACGGCCGCAGCTCCTTGGCCTTGGCCTCGGTCGTCTCGATCGAGCCGCGCTCGATGAGCGACGACGCCAGGCTGCGCATCAGCGCGAGCTTCTGCTCACTGGTCCGTCGGAGTTGTCTGCCTGCTTTTCTATGGCGCATTGTTGGCTATTGGCTATTGGCTATTGGCTATTGGCTTTAGCTAACAGCCAACAGCCAACAGCTGTGGTTAAAGCAGTTCGTCTTCGTCGTCGCCCGACACCGGCACCGCTGCGCGGTTCGGCGGCGTACCCGGATCGGTGATCCGGACGCCCTCGGCCGACTCCTCGTACCGCATCCCGAAGTTGAGGCTCTCGCGCTCGAGCAGGTCAGCGATCTCGTTGAGCGACTTCTTGCCGAAATTCTTCACCTGCAGGATCTGGCTCTCCGTCTGACGGACCAGATCGCCCAGAGTCTTGACGTTGGAGTTCTTGAGCGAGTTCACCGAGCGAACGCTGAGCTCGAGATCGTCGATTGGGGTCCCGAACAGCTCGGCCAGCCGCGCGTTGTCGCCCGTGGCGACTTCACCGCCGCCGCCCACGGGCGCCGAGGTGTGCGTGCCGAAGCTCGCGAAGTACTGGAAGTGCGTCTGCGCCAGCGCAGCCGCGTAGCTCACGGCCTCTTCGGGCGTGATCGTGCCGTTGGTCTCGACCGTCAGCGTCAGCCTGTCGTAGTCGGTGCGCTGCCCGACGCGCGTCTCCGCGACCGAGAAATTCACGCGCCGCACGGGGCTGTAGATCGAATCCACGCGGACGAGATCCACCGGCAGTCCGCGCTCGAGCGGGTGCTGGTCCGCCTCGACGTAACCGCGGCCCTTGTTCACGTACAGCTCGACGTTGATGTCGCGATCGTCCTGGAGCGTGAAGAGATGGTGCTCGGTGTTGACGACGCGCACGCCGCCCTGCCCTTCGATGTCGGCCGCCGTGACGGCGCCGGCTCCGGACTTCGTGATGCGCAGGATTGCGTTCTCGACGTCCTCGTGCAGCGACAGCGCCAGCGACTTCAGGTTACCGATGATCTGGTGCACGTCTTCCACGACACCGGGAATGGTCTGGTGCTCGTGCAGGACTCCGTCGATGCGGAAACCCCATACGCCCGACCCGCGCAGCGACGAGAGCAGCATGCGCCGCATCGCGTTGCCGAGGGTGTGGCCGTAGCCGCGCTCGAGCGGCTGGAGGCGGAATTCAGCTACATGCGGATTGTCTTCGCGCTTGGTCGCTTCGACTAGCTGCGGGCGGACAAGTCCGCGGAGATCTACAGTCTGGGGCATTTTTTCTCGTTTATCCTCTGGGTCTCGCCGTTTCCGGCGACTCGCCACCCCGCCCCTAACGCGCGGTGAGCTAGTACGGGAGTTAGGGTCCCGACCGAACTTCTGCGCTACGCGCCGAAGTTCTGCTATTGGCTATTTGCTGTTTGCTATTGGCCAACGACCGCGCCTTTCCTTTTTTTCCGCCCTACCGAATACCCAACACCCAAGACCCAACAGCGCTCTTACTTAGAGTACAGCTCCACCACCAGCTGCTCCTGCGCGGCGATCGGAATGCTCGACCGGCTCGGACGCTCCAGCACCCGGCCGCTGAACGACTCCTTGTCCACCGCGATCCCCGACAGCTCCGCGCCCCGCGACGACTGGTCCATCGCAGCCATCACCGACGCCTGCTCGCGCGACTTCATGCGCACCGTCACTGCCTGGCCGGGCGCGACCTGATAGCTCGGCACGTCGACCCGCCGGCCGCCGATCTCGACGTGGCGGTGGCGGATCAACTGCCGCGCCGCCTTGCGGCTCGCAGCGAAGCCCATCCGGTACACGACGTTGTCGAGCCGTGTCTCCAGCGCCGACAACAGGTTGTGACCGGTGATTCCGGGGAGTGTCGAGACGCGCTCGAACGTGTTCCGGAACTGCTTCTCGCTCAGCCCGTAGATGCGCTTGATCTTCTGCTTCTCGCGCAACTGCTTCGAGTACTCCGACGTCTTTCTGCGGCGCGCGGTGTTGGCGCCGTGCTGTCCCGGCGGCGTCGGCCGGCGCTCGACCGGACATTTCTCGGTGAAGCACTTGGTGCCCTTCAGGAACAGCTTCGTCCCTTCGCGCCTGCACTGACGGCAGCTCGGTCCCGTGTATCGCATGAGCTAGACCCTCCGCCGCTTGGGCGGACGGCAGCCGTTGTGCGGGATCGGCGTCACGTCCCTGATCGACTTCACCTGCAGCCCCGCCGAAGCGAGCGCCTGAATCGCCGACTCGCGTCCGCTCCCAGGCCCCTGCACCCGCACGTGCACTTTGCGCACGCCGAGCGTCACGGCCTCGCGACCGGCCGCTTCCGCGGCGACGGTCGCCGCGAACGGCGTCGACTTCTTGGAGCCCTTGAAGCCGGCCTTCCCCGACGAGCCCCACGAGATCGTGTTCCCGCGCGAGTCGGTGATC
Source organism: Gemmatimonadaceae bacterium (assembly GCA_050998915.1). GTDB lineage: Bacteria > Gemmatimonadota > Gemmatimonadetes > Gemmatimonadales > Gemmatimonadaceae > JACDCY01. The sequence continues at coordinate 4,263 of JBPCPS010000106.1, read as the reverse complement.
GTGATCATGGTGTTGTTGAACGTCGCGTTGACGTAGGCGATTCCCTCGGCCTCGATCACGCGCTTGGTCTTTTTCCCGATAGCCATTACTTCGTCACCTTCTTCTTGCCAGCGATAGCGCGACGCGGACCCTTCTTGGTGCGTGCGTTCGTGTGCGTTCTCTGACCGCGGACAGGAAGTCCCCGGCGATGTCTGATGCCACGGTAGGAGCCGATATCCATCAGCCGCTTGATGTTCATCGCGACTTCGGTGCGCAGCGCTCCCTCGACGCGGAAATCGCGCTCGATGAGCTGCCGCAGCCGGTTCGTGTCGGCGTCGTTCAGGTCGCGGACGCGCTGGGTCGGATCGACGCCGGTCTCGGCGAGAATCTTCCGCGCGGTCTGACGACCGATGCCATAGATGTAGGTGAGGCCGATCTCGAGCTTCTTCTCGCGTGGCAGATCCACGCCCGCAATACGCGCCATTCGCTAACCCTGCCGCTGCTTGTGCTTGGGGTTGCGCTTGCAGATGATCCGTGTGACGCCTTGCCGCTTGATCACCTTGCAGTGCTCGCAGATTGGCTTGACGCTGCTCCGAACTTTCACTCGCGCTCCAAGTCGTAAACGATAAACAAACCGGGACGTTGTCAGAACGCCCGGAAAAAGTGCTAAGCCTTTTAAAATACAGGGGTTCGGGGGCGCCCGCAACGGGGGGACGGCGGTTTAATCGAGGTGGCTCTCCAACTCTTCCAGCACCCTCTGCATCGCGTCTCGCCGGCCGGTCGCGGCGCTCACGGTCCGTCCTAGCACGACGTAATCGGCCCCGAGCCTGCGGGCCGCGGCAGGGGTCACCACACGCCGCTGATCCCCCGCGCCGGTGCCGGCCAGCCGCACCCCTGGCACGAGCACCCGAAAGCCCTCCCCCAGCGCTGCCTTGATCGCCTCGACTTCAGACCCGCTGGCGACCACGCCGGCCGCGCCGGCGTCGCGGGCGAGCGTGCCGAGCCGCACTACTTCCCGGCTCATGTCGACCGGCTCTCGCCCCCAGACGGCCGAAGCCCCCGGGCCGTCCAGCGACGTCAGCACAGTCACCGCGAACACCCGGCAATCAGGGCCGGCTGCGGCGACCGCGGCGCGGATCATCGCCTCGCCCCCGGTGGCGTGCACCGTCAGGATCCCAACGCCAAGGGAACCGGCGGAAGCAACCGCTCCCGCGACTGTGTTGGGGATGTCATGGAATTTGAGATCGAGCATCACCTCGCACCCGCGTGCGCGGATTTCCGAAACGGCAGCCGGCCCCTCCGCCGTGAACAGCTGGCTCCCCACCTTGTACAAGCGGCACAGCGGCCCGAGCTCGTCGACCAGCGCGAGGCCCTGGTCGAGCCGCGCGAAGTCCAACGCGACGATCGGTACGGGCGCACGGTTCGGTGACTGCGTCACGAAGGCCACTCCAGCGTGCCGACGATATCGGCAACCGACGCGACGCCGTTCCGGACGCACCACTTCTCCAGATCACGAACGATTCGCTCCGGGAGCCGCGGATCGCGCAGCGCGGCCGTGCCGATCCCGACGAGCGCCGCGCCGGCGATCATGTACTGCAGCGCGTCCTCCGCGCTCGCGACGCCGCCGACTCCGATGAGCGGCACGCTGACTGCTTTGCAAACCTTCGCCGTCGCCAGCACGCCCACCGGCAGCAGCTCGCGCCCGCTCACGCCGCCGCTGCCGAATCCCAGCGCCGGCCGCTTCGAGTCCACGTCGATGACCAGTCCTGGCAGCGTGTTGACTACCGTGATCCCGTCCGCGCCGGCGTCGACGGCGACGCGCGCCGCGGAGGCGATGTCGCCGAGGGTGGGAGAGAGCTTCACGAACAGCGGCCTGCGCGTCGCGCTCCGGCACCCGGCCACCACCGCGCGCAGAGAAGCTTCGTCCGCGCCGAATTCGAGCCCGCCGGCCCGGACGTTGGGGCAACTCACATTCAGCTCGAACGCGTCGAAGCCCCGCTCGCCGTCCAGCGTCCCCACGACGCTCGCGAAATCCTCCACAGCGCGCCCGACCACGTTGACCAGCACTCGCGGCCCGTGCACGTTCGCCGCGAGCCAGGGGAGCTCCTCCGCGCGCACGCGCTCGACGCCGGGATTCGCGAGGCCGACAGCGTTCACCATGCCTCCGCTCCACTCCGTCACACGGGGCGCGGGCGCGCCCGCCCGAGGCTCGACGCTCACCGCCTGGGTGACGACGCCGCCGAGCGCGTCGAGGTCGATCACGCCGGCGAGCTCGCGCCCGTACGCCGCGGTACCCGATGCCAGCACTACAGGGTTTTGAAATCGCAGCCCCGCCGCCTCCATTGCCAGCGGAGATGCCGCAAGATTCACCGGGTGCCGCCTACCCGTTGCTCGTAGTGATCGAGATACTCGAGCGCGCCGTCCGCTATCGCGCGGGCGATCAGCCGCTGCTTGGAGGGATCGCTCATGAAGGCGGCCTCCTCGGGATTGGTTCCGAAGCCGATCTCCACCAGCACGGCGGGCATGAAGGAAGTGCGTAGCACGGCAAAGTTCGCCTGCTTCACGCCCCGGTTGGGACCGGGGTGGATGCGACGCAGCCCGGACTGGATGCTTTCCGCCAGATCCATCGACTCCCGCAAGTGCTCGTTCTGCGCCATGTCGTTGATGATGAAGCTGAGCGGATCTCCCTTCGGCGCGTTTGATCCGGTCTCGAACTTGACCGACTCGTTTTCCATCGCCTCCACGCGCCGCGCTTCCTCGGTCTTTGCCTCGGCGAGAAAATACGTCTCGAAGCCCCGCCCCGCCTGCGCGGCGTTACGCCAGGTAGTCGGCGCGGCATTGACGTGCACGGATACGAAGAGGTCGGCCCTGTTCCGGTTGGCGATCCGGCCGCGGTCGGACAGGGCGATGAGCGTGTCGCGCGTCCGCGTCATGACTACGTCGATCCCCTCGGCTCGTAGCATTTCCGCGACCATGCGCGACACCTGCAGCGTGATATGCTTCTCATATATCCGCGGCCCGCCGCCCATCGGCCCGGTCATCCCGTTGTCCGGACCGCCGTGCCCCGCGTCGACGACGACTTTGCGCGAAGTCGTTCTGCGCGGACGTGGTGCGCTCGGCGCGACGTCGAGCGACGAGGTCGCCGCGGGTGGGGCGCGTTCTTCGACGGCCGGCGCGGCCGGGGGAGCCCGACTCTGCACGACGGTGCTGAACACCCTGAGCTCCGACAGCGCGGCGTCGTAGAACAGCCCGGTGGTGATTCTCGGCAAGAGCTCCGTCACGAAATGCAGCGGGAGATATACGGCCCCGGCTGAGCTGTAAGGAGCGGCGGCCATCGGCAGGAGGACGGAATCCACCCGCGCGAACGGCACGCCATCGACGAAGCTCACCGTCGTTCCGCGGATGCTCACCGTGAAGCGCCCACCCAGCGCGGGCGACACCGTACCGCCGAGTGCACGGGTCAGCGCACTGGCGCCGACATATGCGCCCTCGGCCGAGCGCACTATTGGCGCGGCGCCGGAGGCCGTCGCCGTACGCACGGTGATGTGAGCCGGCGGAACGCTGGAAACGGGAGCGGCCGCGGTTATCTGGAGCAGTATTGCAAGGGCGGCGATCATCGTGCGCGGAGCGCCCTCGCCATCTCGCGCTGATCGTCACGTTTTTTCTCGTCGGCGCGCTTGTCGTGCAGCTTCTTGCCCTTGCCGAGCGCCAGCGCGACCTTCGCCTTCCCCCGCTTGAAGTACAGCTCGAGCGGAATCAGCGTAAGTCCCTGCCGCTCTACGGCGCCGATCATCCGCTTGATCTCCTTCTTGTGCAGAAGGAGCTTGCGCGTCCTGGTCGGATCGTGATTGAACTGGTTGCCCTGCTCGTAGGGCGGAATGTGCAGATTCAGCAAGAAGACTTCTCCGTCACGGACGACTCCATAGGAGTCGCTCATGTTCGCCTGCCCTGTGCGGAGGGACTTGATCTCGGTGCCGGTGAGCATCAGCCCCGCCTCCCAGGTCTCGACGACATGGTAGTCGTGAAGGGCGCGTTTGTTCCTTGCGAGAGATTTTCGCTCGGGGTCAGCGGAGGTGGAAGACTGTTTGGTCACCGGTCCCAAGTTAATACTCACGACCCGGCCTTTAGAATATTCCGGCCGGGATACAAGCAGAGTCTGAAGGGCGGAAAAGAGGGCAGCCGCGTTGAAAGCCGTCGTCTAACCGTTTAACTTTCAACTCTTCAGCCGAAGTGGTGGAATTGGTAGACGCGCTGCGTTCAGGGCGCAGTGGGTGTAAGCCCGTG
>JBPCPS010000112.1:0-12924 GCA_050998915.1 Gemmatimonadaceae bacterium | reverse complement strand
GGAATGTCCGCCCTTTTCTTGTCCGGCTTCCGCCGGAACAGTCCGACCAGCTTCGCGACCGGATCGTAATGCCGGTCCACCACCCGCTCCTTGAGCGGGATGATCGCGTTGTCGGTGATGGTGATGTGCTCGGGACAGACCTTCGTGCAACACTTGGTGATGTTGCAGTAGCCTATTCCGTGGGCTTCCTTGAGCTCCTCCACGCGGTCGGCCACATCGAGCGGGTGCATTTCGAGCGCGGCGACGTGCACGAGGAAACGCGGCCCGATGAATTCCTCGTGCTTGTTGTGGTCGCGGAGGACGTGACACACGTCCTGGCAGAGAAAGCACTCGATGCACTTTCTGAATTCCTGCACGCGGTCGACGTCGCTCTGCTGCATCCGCCAGCTCCCGTCCGGCGCATCGGGCGGGCGGGGCGTGAACTTCTGGATTCGCTTCTTGACGCGGAAGTTCCACGACACGTCGGTGACCAGGTCGCGGAGCGCGGGAAAAGCTCGCATCGGCTCGATGGTGACGGGCTTATCGAGGTCGAGCTCGTCCAACCGGGTCATGCACATCAGCTTCGGCATGCCGTTCACTTCCGCCGAGCACGAGCCGCACTTCCCGGCTTTGCAGTTCCAGCGCACGGCGAGGTCGTTCGCCGATTCGGCCTGGATCTGATGGACCGCGTCGAGGACGACCATTCCTTCCGAGAGCTCGGTCTTGTAGTCCACGAGCGCGCCGCCGCTGCTGTCGCCCCGCCAGATCCTGAAGGTCGCGTATGTCATTCGTCTCCTACTTGTTCTCTTCGATGATCTGCGCGAGCTCGGCGGGCAGCGGCGGGATCGTCTCGCGGCCCACCTGCATCGAACCGTCTCCTGCTTTCCGGAGCACGATGTTGAACTTCGCGAAGGCGGGGTCCTTGTCCGGGTAATCCTCCCGGAAGTGCCCGCCGCGGCTTTCCTTGCGCTCCAGCGCCGCGCGCGCGACCGCCTCCGATACGGTGAGCAGATTTCTGAGGTCCAGCGCGGTGTGCCAGCCCGGATTGTATTCGCGATTCCCGGGCACGGTGACACCCGGCGCCTTTTCCTTGAGCGCGGAGATTCGCTCGAGCGCGGTCCGCATCTCGCTCTCGGTCCTGACGATTCCGACCAGCTCCTGCATGAATTCCTGCAGCTCGTGCTGAATCTGGTACGGACCCTCGCCCGCGCTGCCGCGGTCGCCGCCGCCATCGAGCGGGCGCAGCGCGTTCGTAGTCGCGCGGTCCACCTGCGAGCCGTCCACGTTGACCGCGCTGTTGTCGCGCGCGTACGCGGCCGCGAATTCCCCGGCGCGCTTGCCGAACACGAGCAGATCGGAGAGGGAATTACCGCCGAGCCTGTTGGCACCGTGCAGCCCCGCCGCGCACTCACCAGCGGCGAACAGGCCCGGCACAGTGGACATCTGCGTGTCGCCATCTACGCGAACGCCTCCCATGACGTAGTGCGTCGTGGGCCCGACTTCCATCGGCGTCTCGGTGATGTCTATGTTCGCGAGCTGCTTGAACTGGTGGTACATACTCGGAAGCTTCTTCTTGATGTACTCCTTGGAGTTCGGCAGCTTCTCCTTGACCCAGGCGATGTCGAGAAACACGCCGCCGTGCGGGCTGCCGCGCCCGGCGCGCACCTCGCGCATGATGCAGCGCGCGACGTGATCGCGCGTGAGCAGCTCGGGCGGCCTGCGCGCGCTCTTGTCGCCCTGCACATAGCGCCACCCCTCTTCCTCGTTGTCCGCGGTCTGCGCCCGGTAGTTCTCGGGGATGTCGTCGAACATGAACCGCTTGCCGTCCTTGTTGCGGAGCACTCCGCCGTCGCCGCGCACGCCTTCGGTAACGAGAATCCCCCGCACGCTCGGCGGCCACACCATTCCCGTCGGGTGGAACTGCACGAATTCCATGTCCTGCAGGGCGGCGCCGGCTTCGTACGCGAGTGAGTGGCCATCGCCGGTGTATTCCCAGGAGTTGCTGGTGATGCTGAACGCGCGCCCGATGCCGCCCGTGGCGAGCACTACGGCCGGCGCCTGAAAGACCTTGAACCGCCCGCGCTCCCGCTCGTACGCTACCGCGCCCGCTATCCGGTCGCCGTCCTTGAGGAGATCCAGCACGGTGCACTCCATGTGCACCTCGACGGCCTGGTGGATGACGTGATCCTGCAAAGTGCGGATCATCTCCAGCCCGGTGCGGTCGCCGACGTGAGCGAGCCTCGGGTAGCGGTGGCCGCCAAAGTTGCGCTGGAGAATCCGCCCGTCTTCCGTCCGGTCGAACACGGCGCCCCACGCTTCCAGCTCCCGGGCGCGGTCCGGCGCTTCCCGCGCGTGCAGCTCGGCCATCCGCCAGCTGTTGAGGTACTGCCCGCCGCGCATCGTGTCGGCGAAGTGCACCCGCCAGCTGTCACGGTCGTCCACGTTGGCGAGCGCGGCCGCCATCCCGCCCTCGGCCATGACCGTGTGCGCCTTGCCGAGGAGCGACTTGCAGATGACGCCTACCTTCGCGCCCCTGTCCGCCGCCTCGATGGCGGCGCGCAGGCCGGCGCCGCCGGCGCCGACGACTATCACATCGTAGGAATGCGTGTCGTGTTCAGCCATCACAGCAGCCGGAAGTCGGTCCAGATGCCCATCGAGCAGAGCCGCACGTACACGTCCGCGAACGCCACCCAGAACAGGCTCGGCCACGCCCAGCGCATGTGTCCTCTGTTGAGACAGCTCACGCACCGGTAGCTGACTCGCCGCACCGGCGCGCCGGATAACCGGTCCACGTAACCGCCGACGAGATGCCGCAGCGAGTGACAGCCCAGCGTGTAACCCGCGAGGAGCACGACGTTGACGATGAGCACGATCGTTCCGACTCCGATACCGAACTCCTTCGCGCCGGTCGCCGCGTCCGTGAACCACATCGCCTTCCAGGCGTCGTAGCCGAGGATCAGGATGAATGCGAGCGCGACGTACAGGAAGTAGCGGTGGATGTTCTGGATGATCAGGGGGAACGAACTCTCGCCCCGGTAGTTCGAGCGCGGCTCGCCGACCGAGCAGTTGGGCGGGTCAGCCCAGAACGCCTTGTAATACGCGCCGCGGTAGTAGTAGCAGGTGAATCGGAAACCGGCCGGGAAGGGAAGGATCAGCAGCGCGGGCGAGAACGGCAGCCAGCCGGGCCACGCCGACGGCTTGGGTCCGAACAGCGCGTGCGGGGAATCGCCGAACAGCACCGGCGAATAGAACGGCGAGAGATACGGCCCAAACTCGTAGTGCGCGTTCTGAAAAGCGGCCCACGTAGCGTAAACGATGAACCCGCTCAAAATCAGAAAGACGAGGAGCGGCTGAACCCACCACGCGTCGGGGCGAAGTGTCTGGCCGAATGTGCGGCGCGTCAGCGGAACGGCTGCGTGCGACATGGGGCGGTAGTTATGGGCTGGTGAAGTGTTGTCAAGCCGGTTGTACTTGCTTACATAACCTAAGCAGATGACAGACAGTCATGCATTCGTAAATTTCCTCGCGACGCTGATCGCCATCATCCTGGCGACCAAGCTCTTTGGGGCGTTGGCGCAGCGGCTCGGTCAGCCGGCGGTGCTCGGCGAGCTCATAGCCGGCGTCGTGCTCGGCGGCTCCGTGCTCGGCATCATCGATCCGCAGGGGCCGGTGGTGTTTGCGCTGGCCGAGCTGGGCGTGCTGATTCTTCTGTTCGAGATTGGGCTGCACACCGAGCTGGGTTCGCTCGTGCGCGTCGGCGGGACGGCCGCAAGCGTCGGGGTGGTGGGAGTCGTGCTTCCGTTCGTCGGCGGTTACGTGGCCGCCGTACTGCTGGGTCTCGAAACGCTTCCCGCCATCGTGTGCGGCGCCGCGCTGACTGCGACGTCGGTCGGCATTTCGGCGCGCGTACTGTCCGACCTGGGACAGCTGGATCGAACCGAGGGGCGCATCGTGCTCGGCGCAGCCGTCATCGACGACGTCATCGGCCTGATCATCCTGTCCATAGTTACGGGCCTCGCCGCCGGCGTGGTCCCCGCGCCGCTGCCGATTCTCAAGACGGCGGCTCTGGCTTTCGGGTTCATCGCGGTCGCAATCCTCGTTGGGAAAATGCTGGTCCCGACGGTATTCGGCTGGATTGCCCGCATCGAGATCGCGGGCACGCTGGGACTGTTCGGGCTGGCATTCGCGTTCGTGATGGCTTGGCTGGCCGAGCACGCGGGCTCGGCGATGATCATCGGCGCATTCGCGGCCGGCCTGATTCTGAATCCTACGCCGCAGCGCCGAACGATCGAGCGCGCCACGACTGAGATAGGTCATTTCTTCGTTCCGGTGTTCTTCGCGGCTGTGGGGGCGGCGGTGGACATCAGATCGTTTCTGGATCCCGCGACTCTGGCGATCGGCGGCGCGCTGATCGTAGTCGGAATCGTGGGCAAGATGGCCTCAGGCTATGCGCCGTGGTGGTTCCAGGGAAACAAGGCGCTCATCGGATCGGCGATGATCCCGCGCGGCGAGGTCGGCTTGATCTTCGCGCAGATGGGGCTCGCCACCGGCGCCATTGATGTCGCGCTCTTCAGCGCCATAGCGCTGATGGTGATGGTGACGACGTTCGCCGGCCCGCTGCTGCTCCAGCACTTCTCAGCGAAGGACTCCGGCGTCCCGTCGGAGGCGGACCGGCCGGGGCAGGGTGGAGTGGACGATCTCGTCGCCGGCGAATACGGGCGGAAGAAGCGAGCGAGCGGCGACTGACTACGCGCGATCGTTCCTGTCGAGTACTTCGCGAACCTTGGACGCCAGCTCTTCCTGTGAGAACGGCTTCTCCAGCACCATGATGTCGGGGTCGAGCTCAGCGCGCATCACGGCGTCCTTGGTATAGCCCGACATGTACAGCGTCGGAATCGACCGCCCCTGGTCGCGCAGCACGCGGACCAGCTCCCGCCCGCCCATCCCCGGCATCACGAGGTCCGTCAGCAGCATGTCGACCTTGGGTTGCGTGTTCAGCAGCTCGACCGCGTCATTGCCGTCGCTCGCCTCGAGGACCGTGTAACCTTTCTTGACCAGGATGCGCCGCGCCGCGCGCCTGACGGATTCCTCATCCTCCACCACCAACACTACCTCGCTTCGCTGTCCCGCGACTGCGCGCTCCGGCCTGGCGCGCTCGGGCTCGACCACCTGATTCACGCGCGGTAGCCGAATCGTGAACGTCGTTCCCTTGCCGGACTCGCTGTCGCAGAAGATGTAGCCGCCGCTCTGGTCCACGATTCCGTAGACTGTCGAGAGGCCGAGCCCCGTTCCCTTGCCAGGTTCCTTGGTGGTGAAGAACGGCTCGAAGATCCGCTGTACGGTATCGCCATCCATGCCGACCCCGGTGTCGGAGACTTCGATCACCACGTATTCGCCGGGCCTGACCGACGGCGCGGCGGCCGCGGCGGCCGCGTTGGCTGCGGGAACGGGTACGTGCTCGTTCCGGGAGGCGATGGTGAGGACGCCGCCGTCGGGCATCGCGTCGCGCGCATTCACGGCGAGGTTCATCACGACCTGCGCGAGCTGACCGGGGTCCGCGTGCACGTTGCCGGCCTCCGGGTCGAGCACAAACACGAGCTGGAGGTCGGCCGTGAGCAGACGCTTCAGTAGCGACTCGAGCTCGGCGAGGGAGTCGTTGACGTTGAGAACACGCGGCTGGAGGATCTGGCTGCGGCTGAACGCCAGCAGTTGCTTCGTCAGCCCGGCGGCGCGGTCGGCGGCCTTGCGAATCTCCTGGATGTCGAGCCGCCGCGCGTCGCCCGGCTCGAGCGACTCGTACAGGAAATCGCTGTAGCTGCCGATCGCGGTGAGCACGTTGTTGAAATCGTGCGCGATCCCTCCGGTGAGCTGGCCGATCGCTTCGAGGCGCTGCGACTGCCTGAGTTGGCTCTCCGCGTCGCGCAGCGCCTCTTCGGCGCGAATGCGCTCCGAGACATCATGCGCCACGACGAGCCGCGCCGGGCGGCCGTCGAACACGATCGCTCCGGAATCGATCTCGACCTGGAAGATCGTGCCGTCTTTTTGGCGGTGCCTCGTGACGTATCGGTGCGACTTTCCTTCCGTCGCCGCCAGGTGCCTGAGCAGGGCGGGAACATCCTCGGCCGGCCGGATGTCGGATGCCTTCATCGCGAGGAATTCTTCCTCGGAGTAACCGTACGCGGCGACAGCCGCGCGGTTCACGGCGAGAAATGCGAGGCTTGTCGGATCCAGCACCCACATCGGCAGCGGGTTTATGTCGAACAGCCCACGGTAGCGCTCTTCGCTTTCCCTCAGACCCGCGCCCTGCTGTTCGAGCGTCGTGGCCATTTCGTTCAGCGTAGTCGCCAGGAAACCGATCTCGTCCGGCGCCCCAACTTCCGACCGGTGCGACAGGTTGCCTGTTCCGAGATTGGCTGCGTCAGCCGACAGGCGCTTGATGGGAGCGATAATTCGGGAGGCTTGCCACATTGCCAGAACGAGCGCCAGCACCAATGCAAGCCCACCGTAGCCCAGCGCTCGCGCGAAATCCGAGCGCGCCTGCGCGTATATCACGCTCATCGGAATGCCGGCGTACACCCACCACGGGACGTTTCTCAAACGAGTGAACGCGATCAGCCGCTCGATCCCATCGTCGGTGACCATCTCCGCAGTCCCGCGGTCGCGGGAGCCGCTCGTACGAGCAGGCCTGGACCGTGACACCTTCCGTCCGACCCACAGCTTTGGATCGGGCGACTGGGCCAGCACCACGCCGCTCTCGCTGAGGACGGTGATCGTGGACCCGTCGGGAAGAGCAGGCAGGTCCGGCGGGTGCAGCGTTTCCTGGATGCTTTGGAGCGGGATTTGTGCGACCAGGAAAACGGAATCATCGCCCGCGCTCGCCAGCGGCAGCAGCATGTGGACTACATGGCCGTGACCGGGAACATGGAGCGGTTCCGTAACGAAAACGCCGGGGGTGGTTGTTTTGGACCGGTGCAATGATCGGAGATGTTCTGGCTGCGGCCAGCTGGTGTCCGAAGGGGAGCTTTCTCCCAATCGCCGTCCGCCTCGGAACATCGTCCAGCGTGCGATGTCTTCCGGGAACTTTGCCGTGAACCCCTTCAGGAGAGCATCAGTTGCCTCCCTGTCGTCGGAAGCGGCGCTGACTGAGTTCATTACGGCGACCATGATAGCTTCGATCCGGTAGAGCCGGTCGTCGAGGTATTCGGCGACATGCCTCGAGCGGGCCATCGCATGGGCGGCGGCAACCGGCTTCTGATCGAGCAGGTGACGTCTCGCGACTATTCCGATCAACAGCAGGAAAGGGAATACGCTGGCCAGAACCAGGAATATCAGACGCTTCCTTATGCCCGTGGGGAAGGAGCGGGCGGGGGTCACGACGCTCTTGCCTGCATGTCGTATCGGGTATGGGGTAGCCAGCAAGCGCCAATGCGAACCGCAGGAACTGATACCTGGTACCCTATACCTGCTAGCTCGACGGAGGGAGGGGGACTCGAACCCCCAAGCGCTTGCGCGCGCCGGTTTTCAAGACCGGTGCCTTACCAGTTAGGACTATCCCTCCACCTCGAAAGATAGGCCCGAGGGCAAGGGCACGCCCATGGTTATGGCGCGGTGCCGGTATCCCGTTGAGTCGGCGCCGGCAGCTGCGACGGCGGAGTGCTGGGAATCGCGTCCTCGAGATGCGACGCCCGCGCGAGCGCGACGACTTCCGCGTACACCCGGGCTGCGTCGGCGCCGCGGCCGGCCTCGATGAGTCCCTGTGCGAGGATGAATCCGGCGCGCACGTACAGATACGGGATGTTGACCGAGGCCTTGTCGATCCAATGTCCGCGCTCGACCATCTCGTCCGGCGCCGCGTAGCTGTCCCACATCGTCAGCGATGCGGGTAGATCGAACCACCCTTCGCCGGGGAGCCACATGATGTCGCTCGACGGAGCGGGCTCGGACGGGACGAGCTTGCGCGCGAGGCCGGTGCCGATGACCATGCGCCCCATGCCCAGCTCCTCCGCGTAATTGCCCGTGGTGCGGCTGAAGTAGAACGGGCGCTGCGGGTACGAGTCCCGGATGAGGTACAGCACGAAGATGTCAGCGCGCGCGAGACCCATCACGCCGTAGCCGATGTTGCGCGGCTCGATGCGCGCGACGATGCCCGTGCCTTCCTTGCGGAAGATCTGCGCTTCGTTGAGCTCCAGTGCGAGTGGCACCGCGTCCGATTCCTTCAATGTCATCCGCAGCGGTGTGTCCTTCGGCTTGGTCCACGTCTTCCCGCGGTAGATCGCGGGCCCGCGCGCGGCGTCGTATTCCGCGGTCGGGCGGCGGATCATCTGCCGCGTGTACCACTCCGTGTTGAGCAGGGAAGTGTTGGCGACGAGCACGTCCCGGCGGATACCTTCGACTTCCTGCGCGTACCAGAGCGGGAAGGTGTCGTTGTCTCCGGCCGTGACGAGAATGCCGTACGGCTCGACCGAGTTGAGCAGATCAGCGGAAAAATCGCGCGTGTCGGTCTGGCCGGCGCGAGACGCCGAGCTCCAGTTCGCGAGCAGCGGTATGAGCGCGAGCGCGAGCACCGGCGAAGCGGCGAGCCAGCTGCGCTGCTTCGGCACGGTCACGGTCTCGCTGCCGAGCCTGACTTCGTCCGCGCCCGCGAGCGCCGCAAGCGTCTCCCAGACGTACACCAGGCCGAGTGCGGCCCACACGCTCCACGTCGAGAAGCTCCACAGGTAGAAATAGTCGCGGTCGCGGACTTCGCGTGCCACGGAGTCGCCCAAGTCGGGCGATTGCGAGAATCCGTACTTGAAATTCATGTAGTAGATCAGGCCGAACGTCACCGTGAAGACGAGGGGCCCGAAGAACCAGAACGAATTGCGGTCGCGGCGCCAATGGACGTAGCCGCCGAGTCCGCCGAGCAGGAGGAAGATCGTGGCGAACAGCGTCTGGATCCCCGGGCGCCCGCCCATGTGATCCCGGACCCACTGCCACTTGAAGTACAGCCACCACATGCCGACCTGCGCGCCGAACGGCGCCTGCCGCTCGGTGATTGACGGCTTGCCGTACTGTTCGCGGTCGAAGTTGTACTTGAAGCGCTGGTACGTGACTTTGTCGAAGGTGCACGCCGCGGCCATCTTCGATTCGCAGGCGGTGGGCTCGCCCTCGTTGATCGCGGGGAAGAACGCCGCTCGGATCGGCTGTGTGGCGTACGGCGTCATGCCGAGCAGGATCGCCGCGGCACCCGCGACAATGACTCGCTGCCCGAAATAGAAGGCCGCGGCCAACCCGGCGAGCGCGGCGATGTAGACCGCGATCCTGGGGATTTGAGGGAGCATGTACATGGCACCAAGCACCGCGGCCGCGATGATCGGAACCAGGAATCGTTGTGGACGGCGGGCCGCGAGCGCGATCGCGAGCGGCGGGAGCACGAGGAAGCCCGCCATGTGGTTGGCGTACCCGAGCCCGCTGATGTAGGCGATGAGGATGAGCAGCTTGTCGGCCTTGGGTCCGTCGGGGTCGTCGCACCAGCGGACGATGAGCCAGGCGGAGATTGCCATGCCGACGAGCGAGAGCGTGTACACCTTTTCGTTGACGACCGACTGCGACCAGACCGTGAAGGACGTCGCGCCGATCAGCGCGGCGAGCGAGCCACCGGCGATGCGCTGCCATCTGCGCGGGAGCCAGCTCACGAGCACGCGCTCGGTGACCAGGAACCACATGCCCGCCGAGACCGCGCTGCACAGTGCCGCGAAGATGTTGATCCGCATGGCGACGTTGGGCGCGATGGGCAGGATCGCGAACACGCGGCCGATGAGGACGAACAACGGATTGCCGGGCGGGTGCGGGATGCCGAGGATGTACGCGGCGGCGATGTACTCGCTCGTGTCCCACATCGCCGTCGAGGGCGATAGGGTGACGAGATAGAGCAGGAAGACCAGCGTGCTCGCGAGGGCCGCGGCTTTGTACGACGGTCTGTAGTCGAGCTGGGCGGCGGAAGCCGTCATCGGTTGTGCGTGAGGTGTAAAGTCTGGCGGTGCGGCGGGCGTCGGCCCGCACCGGCAAAAGTAACCATCGGGACAGGACTTTCGCGCCTCTATTATTGCCTGGCCGCGTCCCCGAAGTTTACCGCGGAGAAGGGTGGGGCGCGTCCTCCGGCTGCCGCGCTGCAACGTGAAGTCAAGCCCCGGTCTTTTTTCTCCCTCCGTAACGGCCTCGCCTCTACGTTGAGGCGCGTTCGGTGGCTCTCTTTCCACGCGCGCTGTACGTTTGCTGCCGCTTATGGACGCCCGACTCGGCACCGCGCTCGAAGGCCGCTACACCGTTGACCGCGAGATCGGCGCGGGCGGGATGGCAACGGTCTATCTCGCGCGCGACGTCAGACACAACCGGAACGTCGCCCTCAAAGTTCTGAACCCCGAGCTTGGCGCCGTGCTCGGCGTCGAGCGATTCCTCGCTGAGATCCGGGTGACGGCGAACCTGCAACACCCGAACCTGCTGCCGCTGTTCGATTCCGGCGAAATGAACGGGCTGCTGTTCTACGTGATGCCGTACGTGGAAGGCGAAAGCCTGCGCGTCCGGCTCGACCGCGAGAAGCAGCTGCCCGTGGACGAGGCGGTGCGAATCGCGTGCGCGATCGCGAGCGCGCTGGACTACGCGCACCGGAACAAGGTGATCCACCGCGATCTCAAGCCCGAGAACATCCTGATGCACGAGGGCCAGCCGCTGATCGCCGACTTCGGCATCGCGCTGGCGGTGAGCAACGCGGGCGGCACGCGCATCACGCAGACCGGGCTCAGCCTGGGGACGCCGCAGTACATGAGTCCCGAGCAGGCGACGGGCGACCGGACCGTGGATGGACGGGCGGATATTTATTCGCTGGGCGCGATCGCGTATGAGATGCTCGTGGGCGACCCGCCGCATGTCGCCGGCACGGCGCAGGCGATCATCGCGAAGCTGCTCACCGAAAAGCCGGGGAGCATTCGCGTGCGACGCCCGAGCGTGCCGGCGCACGTTGACGCGGCTGTTGGCCGTGCGCTCGAGAAATTGCCCGCCGACCGATTCGCGACCGCGAAGGAGTTTGCCGACGCGCTTGAGGGCAGGGGCGCGGCATTCATTGCTACCTCGTATCAGGCGTTGCCGGTCGCCCCGCGTGCCAGCCGCGGCTCGCGCGTTCGCGAGATCGTTGCGTGGTCACTGGTGGGTGCGCTGGTCGGCTGGCTCGGATGGCAGCAGCTGCAGTCGCGAGGGCCCACCGGGAGTCCGGTCGTCCGTGTCAATTTCGACCTTCCAGCCGATGTGCGCGTCAACGATGTAATAACGGGCACCACGATCGCCGTCTCGCCGAAGGGGGACATGATCGCGTTCACGTCAACCGGGGTCGGCGGCTTCCGGATGTACATCCGCCGCGTGAACGAGCTCGCCGCGCGCGAAATACTCACCATGGCCGGCCGCAACCTCACGTTCTCTCCGGATGGCCGGTGGCTCGCGTTCACCGAAGGGAACGTACTCAGCAAGGTCTCCGTTGACGGCGGTCAGGTGGTGACCATCGGGACGACCGGCGGCGCGGTGCCGTACGGGCTCACGTGGAGCGAGGCCGGCACCATTTACGCCGGGTCCTTCACCGGCATATGGGCGATCCCGGCTACCGGCGGGACCGCGGTGCAGATGGCTGCCGTGGACTCGATCGGGGCGCGCAGCGGCAAGCGCTTTCCTCTGGTACTGCCTGGCGGAAAGGCGATCGCCTATTCCAGCGGAAGCAGCACCTCCGCGCCGGCGCGGCTCGGGGTGTTGACGATCGAAACCGGGGAAGTCCGCGAGTTCGATCTGCTCCTCGCCATGCCGCTGGGATTGGTGGACGACCAGCTCGTGTACGTCTCGCCGTCTGGCGGTTTGATGGCGGTGCGCTTCGACAACGGCGCGCAGCGGCCGGTGGATGATCCGGTGCAGCTCGACGAGGGCGTGCTCATCGATCCTAACGCGGGCGCCAAGGCATCGCTCTCGGCATCCGGCACGCTGGCGTATCTGCGGGGGCGGGCGCAGTTCCAGCCCGTGACGGTTCAAGCGAACAGCACCTCGCCCACCGCACTCATTCGTGAGCCCGGCCTGTACTCGACGCCACGGTTTTCTCCGGAAGGTGGACGGGTGGCGATCACCGTGTTCGGGGCTAACGCGACCGACATCTGGGTTTACGACGTTGCCCGGAACACGTTCACGCGTCTCACGATCGAAGGCCGCAACCTTCGTCCGGAATGGAGTCCCGACGGTCGCGACCTGATTTTCATTTCCACGCGCGGTGGACAAACGGGGGTCTGGCGGCAGCCCGCTGATGGAAGCGGCCCGCCCAGCCTGCTGTATCAGCCCGAGATCGAGCCTTTCGAGGCCCTGCTGTCGCCGGACGCAAAATGGCTGCTGATTCGCACCTCACCCGGCGCCACGTACTCGCGCGACATTCTCGCCGTGCCTCTCACTGGCGAACGGAAGGTCGTGCCGATCGTAACCAGCCCGTATTCGGAGATCATGCCGCGCTTCTCTCCGGACGGGAAGTGGCTGGCCTACCAGTCGAACGAGACCGGCCGTTTCGAGATTTATGTGCGGCCGTTTCCGGGGAGCGGCGCGCGCGTGCAGGTGAGCGACAACGGTGGCTCGGAACCGATCTGGGGCCGCTCCGGGCGATCGCTGTACTTTCGCGGACAGGTGGGAGAGGTGATCCAGGTCGGCGTTACGACGGGCTCGGCGTTCTCGATCGGGGAGCAAGCGGTCGTGCTGGGCGGCGACTATCTCGCTGACGCGTCCCACGCGAACTACGATGTGGCGCCCGACGGAAGTTTTCTGGTGCTCAAGCGAGCCGGCGCCGAGTCGCAGACGATCGTCGTGCACAACTGGGGTCACGAGTTGCGCGAGAAAACGGCGCAGCGGAAGTAACGCTGTCGGCCCTCAAACCGGGATATCGAAGTGCAACAC
>JBPCPS010000020.1:0-2512 GCA_050998915.1 Gemmatimonadaceae bacterium | reverse complement strand
CGCGCGCGCAGGTCTCCGAGCTGCCGGTACTCGGGCCGGAAGTCGTGCCCCCACTGGCTGATGCAGTGCGCTTCATCGACGGCGACGAAACTCACGTGGCACTTCGCCAGCCACGCCTGAAACGACGAGCCCCCTTCGCCGACCAGCCGCTCAGGCGAGACATACAACAACCGGTACCGGCCCTCGCGGACGCCAGCCGTCACGGAGCCTCGCTCGTCCATGGACAGGGTGCTGTTCAGACACGCGGCCGCGACGCCGTTGCCGACCAGCGTGTCGACCTGGTCCTTCATCAGGGAGATCAGGGGAGAGACAACGACCGCGAGGCCCTCCCGGACAAGGGCGGGCGCCTGGAAGCAGAGTGATTTGCCGCCGCCTGTTGGCAGGACGACCAGAGAGTCTCGCCCCGCTAAGATCGCCTCCATCGCTTCGCGCTGGAGCGGGCGGAAGGACGCGTAGCCCCAGTAACGTTCCAGCACCTCACTGAGACGGGACGCGTCGACGGCGGTGAGCATCGGGCGGCTTCATGGTACTTCGCCGTGAGGCCGCGAGCGGAACAATTCGAGCGTGACGCTCCTCGCCGGTTAGAAGATCTCGAATACAGGGCGCGAAATCGCCTTGACACACGAAGTGTCGAGCCCAGCTGCGGTCGCGCGATCGACGAAGTCACGCTTGATCGAGGCGATGCACTCGAGACCGCGAAGCCCGCCAAGGCCATGCGCACCGGCCGGGACTTTGAGGTGGAGGCTGTTGGGCAGCGTCTTCGCTACGACATCGCCGCCGGAGGGTGGCGTCACGGGATCAAGCATCCCCGTGGTGATCAGGACGGGCACATCCGAGCGAACAGCCTCTCCGTGCCATCGCGGAACCTTTCTGCGGGGCCACTCGGCGCATGCGGTCTGCTGCTCGCGGATGCGATAGCTCCCAAGATAGGTTGGCTGGTCGAGGGCGACGGCATCCTTGGGGAGAAAAGGGGACGTCCTCGGTGCATGTGATCGAGAGATACAGCGCCTCGAATGTCCCGGGCGTGCGGCGACGGAAAAGGTACTCCGCGATGCCCGTGAAGTCCCCCTGGTGGGCACGATGCAGCAGCCGCGGGACGCGGGAAGCCTCGCGAGACGAATAAGTCATGTAACGAATTGCTTCGGCTACGTTATTGCGCGTCATCGTGACACTTGACGCCTGGGCCTTGAGCCTGGTCGTGATTGGCGCGCGTGCCAGTCGCTCGAATACCTCGCGGCTCCTGGCCCTGATATCAGGAAACGCCTGGCCGCAGGCGGCCGTGCCAGCGCACTCATCCAGAAGCCCGTCGAGCGCTTGCTGCGCGGCCCGGCCGAAGCCGTCCGGCATTTTTAGAGACGGCGGCACGGCGCCGTCGAGCATCACACTGCGAACGTTCGCAGGGTGCGTGCGGAGATATTCCATCGCGAGGCGCGTCCCATACGACGTTCCGGCGAGGTTGATGCGCTGGTGCCCGAGTGCCTTGCGCGTCTCCTCGATGTCGGCCACGGACACGGCTGTCGTGTATTGCGTCAGGTCCGCCTTGCCTTCCAGTGCGCGCCGGCATGCGCGAACGCGATCGATCGGCATGAAGTTGGCGAAGCGGCCACGCGCGTAGTCCGCGGGCGGATAGAGGTTGCATATCAGCGGGCTGGACAAGCCTGTTCCCCGCTGATCGAGAAACACCAGATCACGGCGCTCGCCGGCCGGGTGACGTGACATCCCCGGATCGCCCAGCATGTCTGTCGCGGCCTGCCCTGGCCCGCCGGCCAGGAAGAACACGGGATCAGGAGCGCGACCGCTCCCCCGCGCCGGCAACACCGCGACGCGCAAAGCGATTGTCCGACCTTTCCCAGTCACCCTGTTCTCGACAACGGTCACCGTGGTGCAACGCACATCGGGGACCGCTATATCGGCGCACACGGTGCCGGCAGCCTGTTGCGAAGACGCCGCGAACGCGCCGCACGAGACGCTCAGGAGCATGGCGCGTAACGCCCACGAGAAACTCATTGTGTCACCACCCGCATACAATCGATCCGATGCTCGTCGAGACCAACGCTGGCCTCTTCTGCCCGGCAGGGAACTTCCACGTTGATCCCTGGGATCCGGTCGAGCGGGCATTGCTGACTCACGCGCATGGCGACCACGCGCGGGCCGGCAGCGCAGCATACCTCTGCACACCCGAAACCGCTGCACTGCTCCGCCGCCGCTTCGGCCCTGACGCCCCGCTCGAATCGATGGCCTGCGGCGAAACGCGCACGATTGGTGATGCTCGTGTGAGCTTTCATCCAGCGGGTCATGTGCTCGGCTCGGCCCAGATCCGTATCCAGGGAACGGACGGCGTCTGGGTCATCGGCGGCGACTACAAGCGCGCGGCAGATCCCACATGCGCGCCGTTCGAACCGGTCCCCTGTGACACATTCATCACCGAATCGACCTTCGGGCTGCCGATCTATCGCTGGGACCACACAGACGCCATCATCGCCGACGTCCTGGCGTGGTGGGAAGGCAACCG
>JBPCPS010000217.1:0-20556 GCA_050998915.1 Gemmatimonadaceae bacterium | reverse complement strand
ACATCGTCATCAAGATCGTCGAGATCGCGATGCGCCTGGCGCCGTACGGCGTGGCGGGCCTGATCTTCGGCGTCACCTCGCGCTTCGGCTTCGCGCTGCTGGTCCCGCTGGGTAACTACGTGCTCGTCGTGATCGGCGCGCTGATCCTGCATACGGTCGTCACGCTCTCGCTGTTCGTGAAGTTCGGCGCAGGACTCTCGCCGCTGCTGTTCTTCTCCAGGATCCGGTCGTCCATGGTGACCGCGTTCTCGACCAGCTCGAGCGCGGCGACGCTTCCGACGAACCTCGCGGTCGCGGAGCAGAATCTCGGCATCCCGCGGCACGTGGCGGGTTTCGTGCTTCCGCTCGGCAACACGATGTGCATGAATGGCACGTCGTTGTTCGAAGGAATCACCGTCATCTTTCTGGCGGAAGTGTTCGGCATCTCGTTCTCCCTCCCGCAGATGGCGGTGGTGATGGCGATGTCGGTGATCACCGCGGTGGGCGCGGCGGGCGTGCCCGGCGGCTCTATCCCGCTGCTCGTCGGGATCCTGGCGATGTTCGGCGTGCCCGGCGAGGGCATCGCCTTGGTGCTCGGAATCGACCGGATCCTCGATATGTCGCGGACCACGGTCAACATCATCGGGGACCTGAGTGCTACGTGTGTGATAGCGCGGTCGGAGGGCGTATGGTCCGCTGCCGATGTGCCGGCGGTCGTCGGTGGGATGGAGCGAGAGGTGAAGCTGGACGAGAGCCCGGATTGGCCCAAGCCGGCGGCGTAGCGGCGTAGCGGACCTAGCCGGCTGCTGCGGCTCCGCGCAGCGCCAGCTTCACCGCGCCGCGCGCCGCGACGATCGGCTCGGCGTGGATGTGCGCGCCCGGGACAGCGGACTTCAACCGGTGCTCCACGCGCTTCCTAAGGGGCGAACCTTTCTTCATCAACCCGCCGGCGAACGCCATTTCGATGTCGGCGCGCTCGTCACCGAACAGCCGCTGAGACAGCGCGCGGACATGTAGCACCAGCTCTTCCGCGGCCAGGTCCACGAGCGCTTTCGCGCGGGGATCAGTAGCGGCCGTCGCGAACACGATCGGAGCGAGCGCGGCCAGAGTCCTCGCGTCCGCCGCCGCGGCCCAGGGAATCAGCTCTTCGGGCTCATTCAACTGCGCGGCGGTCAGAATGGCGCCGGTCAACGCCGTGGCCGGCTCGCGCCCGTCGTGCGCGGCGGCGACGATGCCCAGGGCACGTCTCCCGATCCAGGCGCCGCTCCCTTCATCGCCCACCTTCGGGCCCCAACCGCCGCAGCGCGCGCGAATGCCCGTGGGCCCGCGCCCATGTGCGATAGAGCCGGTGCCGGCGATGAGAATTATCCCCGCTCCGCCGCCGAACGCATCTTCGAGCGCGATCTCGGCATCCGTCTCGACGATCACCTCGTCCGCGATGTCGAGATCTTCCAAGGCCGCCGCGAGGTTCTCGCACTCGTCCCTACGGCCGACGCCGGCGACGCCCACGATGAGCAGGGAAAGCGACTTGTCCCCCTCTTCGATCTTTGCGAGCGCAGCGGACACCGTACTTGCGATCGTCCGCGCGGACTCCGGCGCGTGTCCCGGAGCCACGGCGGAACCGCCGCCCTCGGCCTCAGCCACGACCGAGCCGTCATCGGCGCGGGCGATGATCACGTGCGTCTTCGATCCACCGCCGTCGACTCCCGCGACCAGCCCGCTCATGGCGCGCGTGGCTGGGGAGCCGCGTGACTGAGCGAGGAGAGGATCCCAGTTGCCATTGTGACCGTGGTCCCGATCAGGACATACCACGGCCACGCGATCGTGGAGAACGACGCCAGCGTGCCGTCGATTCCTGGCAGGAGCGGACGGAGCTGCTTGGAGAATACCACGAACGTCATGACGAATATGCCCGTCGCCATTCCGAGAATGGCGTCACGCTGAATGGCTCGGCGCCAGAGTATCCCGAGGAAGAACCCGCCCAGCAGAGCTCCGTAAGTGAACGACGCGATCGAGAGCGCTACGATCACCACTGGCGTGCCCTGTTCGCGGTACAGCAGCGACGCAGTGAGCAGGACCACTCCCCAGAGGAGCGAGAAGAGCTTGCCGATCTTCAGCGTGGCCGGATCGTCGGCAGTGCGCTTCGTGAGCGGGAGGTAGATGTCGTGCGTGGTAGCCGCGCCGAGGGAATTGATCGAGCCTGAGAGCGTGCTCATGGATGCCGCGAGGATTGCCGCGATCACCAAGCCCGTCATTCCCGGCGGCATGTTCTCGACGATGAACGTCGGGAAGATAGCGTCCGGCGCGGCGAACTTGCGCGCTCCGAAGAATGCCCAGAGTCCGATACCGATCGTCAGGAAGAGAGCGAACTGCGCGATCACCGCGACACCGCTCCCAATGAGCGCCTTGCGCGCATCCTTGAGCGAGGACGCCGTCAGTAAACGCTGCACGATCAGCTGATCCGCCCCGTGCGACGCCATCGACAGGAACGCGCCGCCGATGAGCCCGGCGAAGATTGTGTGCGGCCGGTCGAAGCCTGTGTACCAGTCGATCGTCCGGAGCTTGCCGGCTGCGCTTGCTTGGGAGAAGATCGCGCCCCAGCCCCCATCGACGCCCTGGCCGATGAGATACATGGCTCCGATCCCGCCCATGAGATATACGACGGTCTGCACGACGTCGGTCCACACGACGGCGCGCATCCCCCCGTGGTATGTGTAGATCAGCGTGAGGATCCCGAGCACCAGGATCGACACCGGTCTCGTGTAACCCTCGGGCAGAGCGGGTCCGATGATGATCGCGATCGGAATAGCGGTCGCGAAGATCCGCACCGAATCACCGAAGCCGCGGGTGACCATGAAGGTGACCGATGCGAACCTGCGGGTGTGCAGTCCGAACCTGCGCTCGAGCAGCGCGTACGCCGTGACGAGCTCGCCGTGATAGTAGCGGGGGAGTAGGGTGTACGCGACCACGATCCGACCCAGCAGATAGCCGGTGGCAACCTGGAGGAAGCCGAGGTTGCCGAGGTAGGCCACGCCCGGAATGCTGATGAACGTGAGTGCGCTGGTCTCGGTCGCGACGACGGAGAAGAGGATGGCCCACCATGGAATTCGCTGGCCGGCGATGAAGTAGTCTTTGGCATCGCGCTGGCCGCGACCCAAGTAGATACCGAGCCAGGTCGTGCCGGCAAGGTACGCCACCAGCACAAACAGATCGAGGGCGGTGAATGCGCTTCTCAATTCACCGCCCTCGCAAAGTGCACCGTCCGGGCGGCGAGGTTACGCTGAAAAGGAACTGCCGCAGCCGCAACCGCCGGTGGCGTTGGGGTTCTTGAACGTGAAGCCCGAGCCCTGCATCGACGACACGTAATCGATCGTGATGCCGCTCAGATACTGCGCCGAGAAGGGGTCGACGAAGACGCTGAAGCCATCCTGCTCCAGGACCACGTCGTCGTCGGCGCGCTTGTCCTCGATGAGGAGGCTGTACTTGAAGCCGCTGCATCCGCCGGGTTGAACGGACACGCGCAGGCCACCCTCTTCGGGGCTGACGCCTTCGGTCTCTATGAAGCGCTTGACCTCGACCGCCGCGACGGGCGTGATGACGAGCGCGATTTCCGACTGGGACGAAACGGACATTTGGTTGCCTCCTGTGCTTCCTATCAATCTAAGGGGAGCTATTGGCTATTGGCTATTGGCTTTTTTGCCAGCAAGGGCGTTGGTCGCGGCTGTCCAACAGCCAATAGCCAACAGCCAAGAGCCGCTTTTCAGGGTATTATGAGAAGCGCCTTCCACTCTTTGACCCCGTATTGCCGATGCCAGTTCCCCAGTCATTCCGTCTGCTGCTCGTGCTGCCGCTCCTCGCAGCGTGCACCGTCACGCACACGCAGTTCGACCCCACTCATGAGCTAGCGCGGGCGAAGGTCATGCCTGGGCTCAGCGTCCTCTTGCAGGACAGCATCGGGCTGATCAGAGGGAAGCGCGTCGGGGTGATCGCCAATCAGACTTCCATCGACGAGCGCCGGCGGTCCATCGCCGACCTGCTGGCCACCGACTCCCGCGCGCGTACGGCAGGTCTGACGCTGGCGGCCATATTCGCGCCGGAGCACGGCATTCGCGGGACGGAGGACAGGACGGACCTGCCCGACTACGTGGATCCGAAGACGGGCGTGCGCATCTACTCGCTGTACCGCGCCCAGACGACGGCTCCGCCCGACAGCGTCGTCGGCCAGCTCGACGTCATCGTTTTCGACCTGCAGGATGTCGGCACCCGAACGTGGACGTACGTCGGCGCGATGGTGTACGCGATGCGCTCGGCGGCGAGGCACGGCAAGCCGTTCGTCGTGCTCGACAGGCCGAACCCGCTGACCGGCTTCTACAGCGAGGGTCCGATGCTCGACTCCTCGCTCGCGAATCCGGATACGGCGAGGCCGGGCCGTCCCGCACGCGCGTACGCGCTGCATCCGATGCCGCTGCGGCACGGGCTCACCATGGGCGAGATGGCGCTGTACTACAACCAGGAGCTGCGCATCGGTGCCGACTTGCACGTGGTGCCGATGAAAGGCTGGAGCCGCGACCTCTGGTTCGATCGAACCGAGCTGCCCTGGGTGAACCCGTCGCCGGCCATCGTCTCGCTGCAGAGCGCGCTGCTGTACCCGTCGCTGGTCGCATTCGAATCGACACGGCTGTCCGTCGGTCGCGGCACCGACGCGCCGTTCCAGCGGTTCGGCGCGCCGTGGATGAAGGTCCGGGAGGTCCTGGATCTTCTCGCCCAGCGGCCGATTCGGGGAATCAAGTTTGAGGCGGAGACGTTCGTTCCGCTCTCGCCGACGGACGGGAAGTACGGCGGCCAGACGGTGCCGGGGATCCGCATGCGGATCACCAACAGGAACCAGGTGCAGCCCTCGCGAATCGGCGCCACGGTGCTGTGGGCGCTGGCGAAGACCTCGCTGGATTCACTGCGCATCGACACACTCGGCTTCGATCTCCGCTTTGGCGATCCCGAGATCAGGAGGGCGCTGATCCGCGGCGAGGACCCCGACGTGCTGATCGACCGGGAGCTGGCCAGCGTGTTCGCGTTCCGGGATCGCGCGCGCGTGCACTTTCTGTATCGCTAGGGTTGCGCACGGCTCTTGCACGTCCCGGCCTCGTTCCCACGACTACAGGGAGGATAGTGTGCTCAGGATTCTGACCGCTGTCGTTTTTGCCACCGCGGCCGCAGGCTGCGGCCCGCGCCAGGTGCAGGTCGAGACCGGTACCTCGACCAGCAGCCGCGAGGTTGCGCTCCGGGTTACGAACAACCTGAGCCAGGCCGTGAACGTGTACATCAGCGGGGGCGGGACTAGCGACGTCTTCGTGAAACAGATCGGCGCCAACAGCTCTGAGTGGGTGCCGGTTCAGGGGTTCTCCGCCGGGGCCATCGTTACGCTGCGGGCGCGGACGGTCGATGGCGTGCGGACTTACCAGAAGGACAACGTGATGCTGGAAAGCATGTACGAATGGCGAGTTCCCTAGCTACAACTCCCTGCGCCCGATACCTTTACGGGTCGGCCCCACACGGGCGCCGACCCGTTCTTTTTTGATCGAGCGTCCGAGCGGGTCGTCCGTGGCCGGGCCATCATCTCACGTTCGGAGCGGCATGAAATCACTGTGGGAAGGGGTCAAGGCGTGGTTTCTGCGCCTGCTGGACCCAGTGGCTGGAGCCTTGGCGCGCATGGGCGTCAGCCCGAACACTTTGACCACCATCGGCGCCGTCTTCACGGTGGCCGCGGCGGTCGCGTTCGGCTTCGGTTACATCATGCTCGGGGGCTGGGTGCTCAGCCTCACGGCCGTGTTCGACGTGCTCGACGGACGGGTCGCGCGCCGCGCCAACCGCGCGACGGTGTTCGGCGCGTTCTACGATTCCACGCTGGACAGAGTCGGGGACGGCGCGCTCATGGCCGGCCTCACGATGTTCTACGCTACCAGCCCGAGCTTCGCGAGCGTGCCGCTGATGGTCGTATGTCTGGTCGGAATGGTCGGCACGTTCGTGATCTCGTACACGCGCGCGCGCGCCGAGGCGCTGGGGCTGGACGCGAAGGTCGGATTCCTGCAGCGGCCGGAGAGGTTCGTTCTGCTGTCGGCGCCCCAGGCGCTGTTCGGACTCGCACTCGATGGCAAGGTCCTGGCAGGCATCGTGATCCTGCTGGCCGTCACTGCCTGGATCACGGCTATCCAGAGAATTCAGTTCGTGCGATCGCTCACGACGACGGAAACGATTCCCCGGATTCGCGTCGTCGGCGACAACTCCGCGCCGGTCGGCCAGCAGGCGACTCGGCGCGCTCATTCCTAACACAGTTACGCGTGTCTGATTCGATACCCGGCGACACCCGGGGCGGCGTCAAGCCTGCTACCGGGAAGCTCGGCATACTCACGGTAGGGCTGGGCGCTGTGTCCACGACCTTCATGGCCGGCGTCGAGAGCGTCCGCCGTGGCCACTCGCGGCCGATCGGCTCGCTCACCCAGATGGCGACAATCCGGCTCGGGAAGCGGACGGAAGGGCGCGCGCCGCTGATCAAGGATTTCGTGCCGCTCGCGGAGCTCGACGACCTGGTTTTCGGCGCGTGGGATCCCATCCCCGACGACGCGCTGACGGCGGCGAGGAAGGCCGGGGTTCTGGATGAGCGCGACCTCGCGGCGGTGGCGGATTTTCTCGCAGCGATCAAGCCGATGCCGGCGGCGTTCGAAACGAAATACGTGGCCCGTATCCAGGGCACGAATCTCAAGCAGGGAGCTACCAAGCGCGACCTGGCCGAGCAAATCCGGCAGGACATCCGAGATTTCATCGCGCAGCACGGGCTCGACAGGGCGGTGGTCGTGTGGTGCGCGTCGACGGAGATATTCATTCGCCCCGGTCCGCAGCACGCGACGATCGAGGAGTTCGAGAAGGCGATGGCGCGCAACGACGACGCGATCGCGCCGTCCATGCTGTACGCCTGGGCGGCGATCATGGAAGGAGTCCCGTTCGCCAACGGCGCGCCGAATCTGTGCGTGGATACGCTCGCGCTGATCGAGCTGGCGCAGCAGAAGGGAGTCCCGGTGTCGGGCAAGGATTTCAAGACCGGCCAGACGTGGCTCAAGACCGTGGTGGCGCCCGCGCTCAAGGCGAGAATGCTGGGTCTCGCCGGCTGGTACTCGACCAACATTCTCGGCAACCGCGACGGCGAGGTCCTGGACGATCCGGCGTCGTTCAAGACGAAGGAAGAGTCGAAGCTGAGCGTGCTGCACACGATCCTGCAGCCCGAGGTCTATCCGGATCTGTACAAGGACTTCTCCCACGTCGTGCGGATCAACTACTACCCGCCGCGCGGCGACAACAAGGAAGGGTGGGACAACATCGACATCTTCGGGTGGATGAACTACCCGATGCAGATCAAGATCAACTTTCTCTGCCGCGACTCAATTCTTGCCGCGCCGCTGGTGCTGGATCTGGCCTTGCTGTCGGATTTCGCGCAACGCGCGGGCATGAAGGGAATTCAGGAATGGCTGTCGTTCTATTACAAGAGCCCCATGGCCGCGGCGGGGCTGCAGCCCGAGCACGACTTGTTCATTCAGCAGACGAAGTTGAAGAACACGATGCGGCACCTCATGGGCGAAGAGCAGATAACGCATCTCGGATTGGAATACTACACATGAAACAGAGCAATTGGCTATTGGCTATTGGCTATTGGCTAGCGGCCAAGACTCGTCACGCTGTTGCCAACAGCCAACAGCCAACAGCCAAGAGCGCTGTTTTGACTGCGGCCACCATGCTTCTGATCGGCTGCGGTCCCAGCCAGCCGAACACCGACATCCGGCAGTGGACCGACAACTTCGCCTATCGCATCTCGGTCGATCCGATGCCTCCCGAGGCGCTGGAGCCGGCGGTCTACAAGGTCGTCGTACGCGACCGCAAGACGAATCAGCCGGTCGAGAACGGCGAGGGCCGGATATTCGCCACGAGTCCCGATGGGGCAAACACCGACGACGGACTTGCGAAGGGGAAGGAGATCGGCACCTACTACGGTCGCCTGTACTACGTCATCGCCGGGGATTGGGCTATCGCGGTCCAATTCCGCAGGGATTCGACCCAGCGACTGGAGCGCGCCGACTGGATCCAGACCGTGCTGCCCTCGACGAAGCCAGGTTACTGAGGAGACGATGCGTCACTTTTACAGAACCCAGCTTGCCTCCGACGACGTCCTCGCGGTTGCGGACGATTTCTTCGCCCGGCTCACGCTCGAGCGCACTGTGAACTCGCACCGCGCGAGATCGTACGTCGGCAATCTGGGGAATCTCAGGCTCAAGGTCGAGAAGGAAGGCGGTCACTACACCTTCGTGGAGGTCTCCACCGATCAGACGGGCGAGAGCCGCCTCGACCGTAACGTGAAGCGGTTCTTCACGGAGCTGCGGAGCAAGGCGGACCCCAGGCACAGGCTGCGCGCCGCGTACTGATGGCGACGCGCGCGGCGACGGGCTCCCGGTCGGGCAGGCAAGCAGCCGGGGGCGCGCGGGAAGACGCGGGCCGCGGCTCCGCGCTCACGCGCGAGCAGAAGCTGGAGCTGTACTACTTCATGCGCCTCACGCGGTCGCTCGAGGAGCGGCTCGTGAACCTGTACCGCCAGACGAAGGTCGTCGGCGGGCTATTCCGCTCGCTCGGCCAGGAAGCCGACGCCGTCGGGAGCGCGTACGCGCTCGACCGCGCCAAGGGCGACGTGCTCTCGCCGCTCATCCGAAACCTCGGCTCGATGCTCGTGCAAGGGGCGACACCGCTCGAGATCCTGCGGCAATACATGGCGAAGGGGGACTCGCCCACGCGCGGCCGCGAGCTCAACATCCA
This sequence comes from Gemmatimonadaceae bacterium, assembly GCA_050998915.1. GTDB lineage: Bacteria > Gemmatimonadota > Gemmatimonadetes > Gemmatimonadales > Gemmatimonadaceae > JACDCY01. The sequence continues at coordinate 11,727 of JBPCPS010000217.1, read as the reverse complement.
CTTTGGCAGCCCTGACCGCGGGTTCATCGGCCAGATATCCCACCTCGGCGACATGGTGCCGGTGATGGCCGGCGTGACGCTGTCGTTCAGGATGAGGAAGCAGGATCGGGTCGGCCTCGTGTATGTCGGGGACGGCGCCACCTCCACCGGCGCGTTTCACGAGGGGATCAACTTCGCCGCAGTGCAGCGGTGTCCTCTCGTCGTGATCGTGGAGAACAACGGTTACGCGTACTCGACGCCCGTGCACAAGCAAACGGCCGCGACGGAGTTGAAGGACAAGGCGATCGGGTACGGCATTCCCGGCGAGCGTGCCGACGGCAACGACGTGCTCGCCGTGTACGACGTGACCCGGCGCGCGGTGGACCGGGCGCGGCGCGGCGAGGGTGCGTCGCTCATCGAGCTGATGACGTACCGGCGGAAGGGACACGCCGAGCACGACAACCAATCGTACGTACCGAAAGGGGAGATCGAGCGCTGGGAGCGCGAGAACGATCCGCTCACGCGCTACGTCGCGCGCCTGACGGGCGACGAGCGTGTCGCGCCCGCCGAGCTGGAGGAGATCGACGCGCGCGTCATGCGGGAGATCGACGCCGCCACCGACGAAGCAGAGCGCTCTCCGGTTCCGGAGTCGGAGGACGCGCTCGTCGGCATCTACGCCGATCCGGCAGTCATCGAGCCGCTCTGGTTCCGCGAAGGCGTTCGCAGCGCGGTCGAGCAGCACGAGCGGCCGGCGTCCTGGGGAACGCACGATCCCGACACCGTGAAGGCGCCCGAAGATGCCTGAGATCACGTACCTCGAGGGGATCCGCCAGGCGCTGTTCGAGGAGATGGAGCGCGACGCGAACGTCTTCTGCCTTGGCGAGGACATCGGCGCGTACGGCGGCGCCTTCAAGGGGACCGAAGGGCTCATCGAGAAATTCGGCGAGGACAGGTTCATCGACACGCCGGTGTCGGAGGCGGCGATCGTGGGTGCCGCGGCGGGTGCCGCGCACATGGGCATGCGGCCCGTGTGCGAGATGCAGTTCATCGACTTCATCTCGTGCGGCTACGACATGCTGACCAACTACGTTGCGACCGCGCGCTATCGCGCGATGCTGCCGTGTCCGATGGTAGTGCGCGGTCCCAGCGGCGGGTACGTGCGCGGCGGGCCGTTCCACTCGCAGAATCCGGAAGCGTCGTTCCTGCACACGCCCGGTCTCAAGATCGTGTACCCGGCGACCGTGAGCGACGCCAAGGGCTTGCTCAAATCGGCGATTCGTGACGACGACTGCGTGCTGTACTTCGAGCACAAATATCTGTATCGCCGGATCAAGGAAGAGGTGCCGGACGGCGATCACGTTGTGCCCATCGGAAAGGCGCGGATCGCGCGCGACGGCAGGGACGTATCCGTGATCAGCTACGCCGCGACGCTGTGGAAGGTGCTCGAGGCCGCGGAGCAGTGCGACAGGGAGGACGGCCTGTCGGTGGAGGTGATCGACCTGCGGACCCTGCTCCCGCTCGACGACGAAGCGATCATCGCGACCGTCAAGAAGACGAACCGGATCCTCATCGTGCACGAGGATACGCGTACGGGCGGGATCGCCGGGGAGATCACGGCCAGGATCAACGAGCTTGCGTTCGAGTGGCTGGACGCCCCGGTGCTGCGAATAACGGCCGCCGACGTGCCGCTGCCGTACGCTCCGTCGCTGGAGGACTATGTTCTCCCGCAAACCGCGGATATTGTAAGGGGGATTCGCCGGCTGGCCGCGTATTGATGGATGCCCGGAACGAGCGGGACGAGTTTCGCTTCGAGCGGTATCTGGGCGTCGGATGCGTGACGACCGTCGGCGGGTTCTTCAGCGGCGGAATGATTGCCGTGCTGGTCGCGAAGGTGGCCGGCTGGGCGCGGGGCTGCGAGCCTCCTGGCGGCCTGCCGGCCTGCGACTGGCCCGTGTTCATGCTGACCGGCGCGCTGATCGGGATGGTGACGCTGCCGGCCGGAGTGATCTGGAGGCTGCGCGGCAAGCGCGGTTCGGATGATGCGCCTGGACTTTAAGCGAGGTTGATGACGTGGCCCGTGTTGACGTAGTAATGCCGCAGATGGGAGAGTCGATCGCGGAAGGCACGCTCTCGCGCTGGCTGAAGAAGGCCGGCGACGAGATCAGGCGCGACGAACCGATGTTCGAGATCTCTACCGACAAGGTCGACGCCGAGATCCCGTCTCACGTGGCCGGCGTCATAGCCGAGATTCTCGTAAAGGAAGGCGAGACCGTCGCGGTGCAGACCGTCGTGGCGCGGATCGAGACGGAGAAGGGCGCGGCGGTGAGCGCACCCGCGGCGGAGCCCGCAGCGGTCGCGGCGGCCGCGGCCGTCGCCAGCGTTCAGCCGGCGAAGGCGGCGGCAGCGGGACCCGCTGCTCCGGCTGCTCCACCCGCGAGCCAGCCGTCCGTGCCGATGTCCGGCGCCGGCGGAAATGGCTCCTCGTTCGAGGAGCGGGTCCAGACGCGCTCCTCGCCGCTGGTGCGCAAGATCGCCGCCGAGCATGGCGTCGACCTCGCCGCGCTGCGCGGGCGTGGCACCGGGATCGCGGGCCGCGTGACCAAAAAGGACATCCTCGGCTTCATTGAGTCGGGGCCGCCCGTGGGAGCTGCTGTCGCGCCGTCGATGCACGCGCCAGGCGGAGCCGCCGCTCACGGCCCGGCGCCGACGCCGTGGCCGGGCGACGTCGTCGAGCCGATGACGAAGATGCGCGCGCTGATCAGCGAGCACATGGGCGTGTCGCGCCGCACGTCTGCGCACGTGACGTCGTTCATGGAGATCGATCTCACGCGCATCTCGAAGATCCGCGCGAAGAAGAAGGCGGAGTTCATGGAAGCGACCGGACAGAACCTTACCTATCTGCCGTTCATCATCGCGGGCGTAATAGACGGGCTCAAGAAGTTCCCCGTCCTGAACTCGTCCGTGTCCGGAAACAACATCATCTATCGCAAGCAGTACAACATCGCGATCGCGGTGGCTCTCGACTGGGGGTTGCTGGTTCCCGTCATCAAGCACGCGGACAATCTCTCGCTGGCCGGACTCACGCGCGCGCTGAACGATCTCGCGGCGCGCGCGCGGTCGAAACGTCTGTCGCCGGAGGAGGTGCAGGACGGGACGTTCACGATCACGAACCCCGGCGTCTTCGGCTCGCTCATGGGGACGCCGATCATCAACCAGCCGCAGGTGGCGATCCTTGGCGTGGGGGCCATCGAGAAGCGACCCAAGGTGATCGCGGGGCCGGATGGCGACGACGTGCTCGCCATCCGCACGTGCGCGTACTTCTCGCTGTCGTTCGACCACCGCATCATCGACGGCGCGGTAGCGGACCAGTTCTTGGCATACGTGAAGTCCGTGCTGGAAAACTTCAGCGAAGCCGGGGTGTAGAGTGGCCCGCCTGCTGACGATCCATCGCGCGATCGTCACGCTGTCCGAGCGGCAGCGCTATCTTGAGGGACTCAAGACGAGAAAGGCGCACTACTCGGCGGCGGGATGCAACTTCTGGGTGTTCGAGGAAGTCGGACTGCCAGGCGCGTTCATTGAATTCACCGAGGCCACCGAGGCGAAGAAGCTCGGCGATGCGCACAAGACCGCGCTCGACCCGATTCTCGATGCGGCCAGGATCTACAAGGAAGTGGAGCTGAACTGATGCCCATCAGGAAAATCAGAGTCGACGGCGAGGAGTGGAGCGTCGCTACGTCCGGCTTCGTCACGCAATACGATCAGGACGAGTACGGCCTCCTGTTCACGCGCGGCAAGGGCGAAGATCGCGAGACACGCGTGACGCGCTACTCGCCGCTTGGAGCCCGTTCGCGCGAGGCATCGTTCGGCGAGCTCTCGGATGAGAAGCTGACGGAGCTGTTCGCGCAGTCACAGCCGGGGTTCACCTCTCCGGAGGCCGGCTACAGCAGGTGAGCGCCGCCGCGGATCAGCAGGGTGCGGTAGCGGGCCGGTCGGAAATCGATCTACACCTCCACTCCACGGCGTCGGACGGGATCCTCGCGCCGGCGAAAGTCGTCGAGGCCGCCAGGGCGGCCGGGCTCTCAGTGATTGCGCTTACGGACCACGACACGGTCGCCGGAGTGAACGAGGCCGTGGCGGCTGGCGAAGGGCTCGGCGTGCGCGTGATACGCGGAGTGGAGCTGAGCGCGCACGAAGACGCGAGCGGCAAGGAGGTCCACGTACTGGGTCTGCACGTGACGCGGCTCGAGGCACTGGAGCGGGAGCTGACCGACCTCCGCGAGAAGAGGACCGAGCGCGCCCGGCTCATCGTAAACCGCCTGTCAGAAATCGGGGTGCAGATAAGTCTTGAGAAGGTTCTCGCCCAGTCCAACGGCGGCGCGGTGGGGCGGCCCCACATCGCCCGCGCGCTGATCGCGTCGGGCGCGGTAGCCGACCAGCGCGAGGCGTTCGACCGGTACCTGGGGCAGGGGCGCGCGGCGTTCGTTCCCAAGTCGCAGTTTCTGATTGGTGACGCGATCCGGATAATTCACGAAGCCGGGGGCATCGCGATCTGGGCACACCCGTCGCACACGGCCAGGCGGGAGCGCGTGGAGCAACTCGTCGCCCGGGGACTGGACGGTCTCGAGGTACGGCACCCGAGTCACAGCGCCGACGTCGCGGCGGGACTGGAGGCAATGTGCGATTTTCTCGGCCTCGTGCCCAGCGGCGGCTCGGACTGGCACGGCCCAGTGGGCGACCGCATGCTGGGCGGACAGGTCGTGCCGCGCGAGTGGCTCGAGCGGCAGGAGCGACTGGTGGCGAGCAGAGCGTCGGCCCTTTCCCTCACCTGAACAGCGAATGGAGCTGAGCGGAAAAGTCGCGCTCGTCACCGGAGCGGGTCGCAGAGTGGGCCGGGCGATAGCGGCAGCGATCGCGCGCGAGGGGGCGAGAACCGCGATCCATTACCACGAGTCCACCGCCGGTGCCGACGAGCTCCGCGCGGAGATCCGGGGATTGGGCGGTGAAGCGGAATTATTTCAGGCCGACCTGCTGGACGTCGCGGCGTGTGATCAATTGGTGGACGCGGTTGCGCAGCGTTTCGGCGCCCTCGACGTGCTGGTCAATTCGGCGGCGGTGATGCTGCGGACGCCGTTCGGGGAGGTCACTCCGGACGAGTGGGACTCGATGTTCGCGCTGAATCTGAGGGCTCCGTTCTTTCTCTCGCAGTCGGCGGCACGCGCGATGGGTTGGGGCGGTCCCGAGCAGAAGCAGCGCGACGGCGTGATCATCAACATCGCGGACCTCGCCGCGTACGAGAGCTGGATCGGATACGTGCCGCACGGAATCAGCAAGGCGGGGATCGTGCGAATGACGAAATCGCTGGCGAAGGTTCTCGGTCCGCGCATTCGCGTCAACGCCGTCGCGCCGGGCGCGGTGCTGTTGCCGGAGGGGTTCAGCGAAGCCGAGGCGGCGCATTTGGCGGAAACGGCGCCGTTGCGGCGCCTGGGCGACCCGAGCGACGTGTCCGATGCGGTTCTGTACCTGGTGAAAGCCGAATTCGTGACCGGCGAGACGCTGATCGTAGACGGCGGCCGGCACGCCCGGTGACCGCCGCGGTCGGAGGCAAGGCCGTCGATTTTCTCGTTGTCGGCGGGGGGATCGTCGGGATCAGCTGTGCGGCCGCGCTCAAGCGAAAGTATCCGGACGCCTCCGTTCGACTGATCGAGAAGGACGCCGCGCTCGGGACTCACGCGAGCGGACGGAACAGCGGAGTGCTGCACGCCGGCTTCTACTACTCGAGCTCCAGCCTCAAGGCGCGGTTCAGCAGGGATGGCTGTCGGCGGTTGACCGAGTACTGCCTCGAGCGCGGCCTGCCGATCAACCGCTGCGGCAAGCTCGTGGTCGCGCAGTCGGAAGCAGACCACGCGGGCATCGACGAGCTGAAGCGCCGGGCCGATGCCAACGGGGTGGTAGTCGAGGAGGTGGACGAGGCCGGCGCAGCCGAGATCGAGCCGCGCGCCCGGACTGTAGGGCGCGCTCTTTTTTCGCCGACGACCGCGTCAGTTCATCCGGGCAAGGCATTGCAGTCGCTCGCCGGGGATGCCGCGGCGCTGGGAGTCGAGACGCTGACGTCCACGGCGTATCAACGGCGCATTGGCGATGTCGTGCATACGTCGTCGGGGAGCTTCCCGGCACGCTTCGTCGTCAACGCCGCGGGCCTGTACGCCGACAGGATCGCGCACGATCACGGTCTCGGGCGCCAATACCGCATTCTTCCGTTTAAGGGGTTGTATCTACACGGCGACGAGCGCGAGCGGCTGCGGACGAACGTGTACCCTGTGCCGGACCTCGGCAATCCTTTCGCCGGCGTGCACTTTACCGTGACTGTGGACGGCCACGTGAAGATCGGGCCGACAGCCACCCCCGCATTCTGGCGGGAGCAGTACGGGTGGTTCTCGAAATTCCGCTTCGGCGAGTTTGCGGAGATCGCGGCTCGCGAGCTGTCGCTGCTGGCGCGAAACGACTTCGGCTTCCGGGATCTCGCGATCACCGAGATCAGGAAGTACTGGCGTCCGCGGTTGGCCGCGCTTGCGGCGCGGTTGGTGCCGGACATACGGCCGGAGCACTATCGCACCTGGGGGCCGCCGGGGATCCGGGCGCAGCTGTTCGACGTCGGGCAGCGAAAGCTGGAGATGGATTTCGTGGTGGAGGGTGACGATCGGTCGCTGCATGTGCTCAATGCGGTGTCGCCGGCGTTCACGTGCTCGTTGCCGTTTGCGGATTATCTGGTGGAGCGGGTTGGCGAGCTGGTTGCGTAGGGTCCTTTCGGGCTGAACGGCTTTTTGGTTCGGTATATTTCAAGACTGTTTACTACTGTGCTGCGTGCTGCGTGCTGCGTGCTGCGTCCTCGACAGTTCCTGGTGGGGCCCATCGACGCCGCGAGCACGCAGCACGCAGCACGCAGCACGCAGCACGCAGCGTTTTTCCCTGAGGCGACTTGAGCAAGACTGACGAATACGAGGTGCTGATAGTCGGAGCTGGCCCGGCAGGCATGACCGCCGCGATGTACTGCGGACGGGCGATGCTGCGCACGGTCGTGCTCGAGCGCGGGTTGGCCGGCGGGGAGCTGCTCAACACCGAGGTGATCGAGGATTATCCCGGCTTCGAGCACATCCTGGGCTGGGAGCTGGCGCAGAAATTCGAGAGCCATGCAAAGAAGTTCGGCGCCGAGTTCGTGCAGGAGACGGTGACGTGCGTCCGCAAGCAGGACGACGGAAGCTTCGAGGCGGAGACCGAGAGCGGCGCCGTGTACCGCGCGCCGGCGGTCATCCTCACCGCGGGCGGCACGCCGGTGAAGCTGGGGATCCCCGGCGAGCTGGAGTACGCTGGCAAGGGTGTGTCGTACTGCGCCATCTGTGACGGCGCGTTCTTCAAGGGCCAGACCATTGCCGTCGTCGGCGGCGGCGACGCGGCGGTTGAAGAGGCCGATTTTCTCACGCGCTACGCCGAGAGGGTCTACCTGATTCACCGCCGTGACGAGCTGCGCGCGTCGAAGATTCTGCAGAAGCGCCTGTTCGAGAACCCGAAGATCACCGTGATCTGGGACACTATCGTCGAAAGGATCGAGGGCGACGCGCAGGGTCTCGTGACGAACCTGAGGACGCGCGACGTCAAGACGCAGCGAGAACGGGACCTCGCGGCGACCGGAATCTTCGTGTTCATCGGATTTCGCCCGAACACCGGAATCGTGGAAGGCCACGTGGCGCACGATGAACTGGGCTACATGGAGACGGATCAGAACATGGAGACCTCGATGAAGGGACTGTTCGCCGCGGGCGACCTGCGGGCACAGCTCACGAGGCAGGTGACTACCGCCGCGGGCGACGGGACCACCGCCGCGATCGCGGCGGAGAAGTACCTCAAGGCGCGGAAGGACGAAGGCGGGGTTCCCATGATCGTCCGCACGGGCGGTTACGCCGTATGAAGGTCGAGACGCTCGCGGTCGGGGCGTTCCAGGAGAACTCGTACCTGGTGATCGACGAGCAGACTCGCGAATCCATTTTGATTGATCCCGGAGCGGAGCCCGATCGTCTGATTGCCGCGGTCGAGAAGAGCGGTACGACGCTCACGGCCATGTGGATCACACATGCGCACATCGATCACGTCGGGGCAATCGCGGGGGTGAAGCGGCGGTGGCCCGTTCCGATCCATCTGCATCCGCTGGATCTGACGCTGTACCGCCACGCGCATACCCAGGCGGAGCTGTACGGGCTTCCGTTCGAGGATCCGCCGCCGCCGGACGGCGAGCTCGCCGATGGTGATCGGCTCGAAGTCGGCGCGTTGCGCTTCGAGGTGACGCACGTTCCGGGGCACGCGCCGGGTCACGTCATGATTCATGGTGAGGGCGTCGCGTTCGTCGGTGATTGCATCTTCGCGGGGTCGGTCGGCAGAACCGATCTGCCCGGCTCGAACGGTGGGCATCTGAGCAGATCGCTGGAGCGGATCACCGCGCTGGATCCGGCGACGGTCCTGTATCCTGGCCATGGGCCGGCGACGACGGTGCGGGAAGAGCTGCAGTCGAATCCGTTTCTGAATGGCACGGCGAGGATTCTCGCATGAGGGAAGCGCTATTGGCAGTTGGCTATTGGCTCTTGGCTAACAGCCCCTGCGGCACCTTCTCTTCCGCTCCCAGCCAACAGCCAACAGCCAACAGCCAACAGCCAACAGCCAACAGCCAACAGCCATGAGTAAATCGCCCCAGACCCGCGCCGAGAAGGATCCGATGGGCGAGCTGCGGGTCCCCGCCGATGCGCTATACGGCGTTCAGACTCTGCGCGCTGTGCAGAACTTTCCTATCAGCGGAATCACCGCGCTGCCTGAATTCGTCGTCGCGACGGTGCGCATCAAGAAGGCGGCTGCGCTAACGCACAAGGACACCGGCCGCCTCGACGCGAAGCTGGCCGATGCGATCGTGCAGGCAGCGGACGAGGTCCTCGCCGGAAAGCACCTCGATCAGTTCGTCGTGGACGTGTACCAGGCGGGAGCGGGCACGTCACACAATATGAACTGCAACGAAGTGCTCGCGAATCGCGCGAACGAGATTCTCGGCAGCGAGCGCGGGAAATACTCGCCGGTCCATCCGAACGATCACGTCAACATGGCGCAGTCAACCAACGACGTGATTCCGACCGCCATCAGACTCGGCTGCCTCGCGCAGCTCGAATCGCTGGTCGGCGCCTTCACCGCCCTGGCCACGGCGCTGGAAGCCAAGGGCCGCGAGTTCGACGACGTCCTCAAGTCCGGACGGACACACCTGCAGGATGCGATGCCGATCCGGCTCGGCCAGGAATTCACCGCGTACGGCGGTACGCTGCGCCGCGGAATCGCGCGCGTCAAAGAGGCCGCCGAATATCTGCGCGATCTCGGTATCGGCGGGAGCGCGGTCGGCACGGGGGTCAACGTCGAAGCGCAATACCCGTCGCTGATGGTGAAGCACCTGCGCGAGATGAGCGGGCTCGAGCTGCGCGGCGGAACCGATCGCGTGCAGCTCATGCAGAGCATGGGCGACGCGGCCGGATTCAGCGCGCAGCTGCGCGTGCTCGCGATCGACCTGAGCAAGATCTCGAGCGACCTCAGGTTGATGGCGAGCGGCCCACGCACCGGCCTGGACGAGATCAGACTTCCCGCGGTGCAGCCGGGCTCGTCGATCATGCCTGGCAAGGTGAACCCGTCCATCCCGGAGATGGTCAACCAAGTGTGCTTCCAGGTCATGGGCAACGACAGCTGCGTCGCCATCTCGGCGGAGCACGGTCAGCTCGAGCTGAACGTGATGATGCCGGTGATCGCGTACAACGTGTTGTTGTCCATGCGGATTCTGACGACGGCTGCCCGGTCGCTGGACGAGCGGTGCGTACGTGGAATCGAGGCGAACGCGGAGCAGTGCGCCTACTGGCTGGAGCGGTCGGCGGCGCTGGCCACGGCGCTGGCTCCGGAGATCGGCTACGCGAAGGCCGCCGACATCAGTAAACAGTCGGTCAAGGAGGGTGTACTGATCCGGGAGCTCGTCAAGCGGGAGAAGGTTCTCCCGGACGAGCGCATCGACGAGGTGCTGGACCTCAGAAAGATGACCGACATAGGCGTCCCCGGCGGGAAGGGCGGCGCCGGGTCGGTTGGATAGCTTGCCTCGACCGTCATTCAGGCCTATTCTGAAGTCGTGAGAATTACGACCTGGGCCGAATACGGCGTGATATGTACCCTGCATCTGGCGCAGCGCGCGAGCGCGGGGCCGGTGACCGGGCGAGACATTGCCATGAAGGAGCGTCTGCCGGCCGATTACGTCGAGCAGATCCTCCTCCGGCTTCGTCGCGCGGACGTCGTGAAGAGCACGCGCGGCGCGAAGGGGGGGTACATGCTGTCACGCCCGCCCGCCGAGATCACGATGCGCGACGTCATCCACGCGTCGGAGCTGGAGACGTTCGACCTGCACTGCGTCAGCCATCCCGTGGAAGAGGACCGTTGCTCGGCCGCGCACAACTGCAGCATCCGGCCGGTATGGCTGATGCTGCAGCGGCGGATCGACGACGTGCTGGAGAGCGTGACGCTCGCCGACCTGCTGCACGACGAGCCGACGGTGCGGGCGCGCGTCGGCCTTCCGATTCTCGAGACCGTCTAAGCTTTCCAGAAGCATCGCGGTTGGTTTTTCGCCAACAGCCAATAGCCAACAGCCAATAGCCCCTATGTCTTTCTGGTCGCGTCTGAGTCAGCGGCGCGCGCTGCGGCGCAAAGCTCTCAAGTTCGTGCGCACGCTGCACGCGGAGCCGAGCGAAGCCGATGTCGCCTGGCTTTCGTCGATCGATCCGGGTGGCGACGAGGATCACGCGGCTTGGGAGCTACGGTACGCGCGCCTCGCGCTCGGAGTGCTCGCGGCGGAGCGGGACGCGCTCGACGACAGCGTACCAGCCGCGATCGCGCACGCGGTTACCGAATCACTTTCATCCGACAGGCGGATCGCCGCGGCGATGCTGCCGCTGGCTGAGCGGCAGTTCGGCTCCCGGCTCGCGACCTATCGGGACGCCGTCGCTCGGCGCCATGCCGGGGATCCGCTGGACCAGCGGCTGGGCCGTACGCTGCTCGAGTTCACGAGCCACTCGGAAGTGCCTGACCAGCGCACGGTCGACAGGGCGGGACACATCGCGCAGGCGTACATGCGGGGCGCGAGCGATGCGCTGCTGGACGTGTTCGGCCGAGCATCGCTGCCTGAGGACGTTCGGCCCTCCGAGGCCTACCAGGCGTCGTGAAATGACAAAGGCCTCCGAAGATCGGAGGCCTTTTCATTATCGAAACGTTCATGCCGAAGGGGGGACTCGAACCCCCACGGGCTTACACCCACTGCGCCCTGAACGCAGCGCGTCTACCAATTCCACCACTTCGGCTGAAGAGTTGAAAGTTAAACGGTTAGACGACGGCTTTCAACGCGGCTGCCTCTTTTCCCGCTCTTCAGATTCTGCTTGTGTCCAACCGGAATCCTAGCTGTTAGCGGTGAGTGGACTAATCAGTGGTCAGCTCGGAAGTGATACCTGCGGACTGCCAGGTGACCAGTAGAGTTTTCGGCAAACTTTACTCACCACTGTCAGTGTATCTCCGCCGGTACTTCCTGCTCGATACTGATTGGTCTACTCACCGCTAACGGCTAGGATCCCCTCTCAGCACTTCCTGTAGGTGGCCAGTAACAGCTAGGATCCCCTCTCAGCATTCCTGTAGGTAGCCAGT
>JBPCPS010000198.1:0-3963 GCA_050998915.1 Gemmatimonadaceae bacterium | reverse complement strand
CCGTTATATGTGGCGTTTCCGGCGATCCCAGCCGGCGACTCGCTCCGTCTCGTGCCTGAGATCGCTGAGCTGTGGCGGAACGATCCGATGTCGAGCGTCCCGACGTCGGCCGCGGCGCTTCGGCGATTGGCGATCGCGTTTGACGCCGGCGCGCAGGACGGGTTCGCCGACATCCCGGTGAACGTGCGCGTGCTGGACAGCCTGTTGACGTCGATGGGCATCACCCATCGCGCCGAGGTATATGAGGGCGGCCACGGCGACCGGGTCCGCGCGCAGGTGGTGACCAAAGTCCTGCCATTCTTTTCGCGCGCGCTGACCCCCGTCCGAAAGCGCTAGTCCTTAGTGTCCGCGGGTATCCAGCCTTCGAGCACCGTCCACTCTTCGCGCGAGAGCTCGACGCCGGTGGGGAACGTATCGGCGAAGTGCTGGCGCAGCCCGGGCGCGTGATCGGTGAGATACGCGTCCATTGTTTCGCGGCTCAGGACTTCGTACCGGATGCGGTACCGTCCGGGTGTCGAGCGGCTGAAGGTTGCCGCCGCGAACGCTCCCGTTTGCATGACGTCCGGTATATGGCGGTCCGTCATGTACCGCTCGTACGCGTCGCACAGGTCGGCGCGCACGATGGCGGTGATCTCGTAGGTCAGCATTGCGGAGGTAGCAACAAGTTGCCCCGAAGCTCACGCTGCGCATCGAGAATGTCCATCCTGGATCACGTCTAAGAGTTTTTGCGCCAGCGCTCCAGCTCGGCGACGCGTCCCTCGAGCTGCGCGATGCGATCACCTCCCGGCGATCCGAACTTCGCCTGAGTTGTGGACACCGCGGGCGACGGCGGCGCGCTCGCGCCCGAGAGCGACGCCCCGCCGGCAGTCGCGTGACTCCCGCCCTTCGGCACCTTGCGCCCCGCAGCGCGTAGCGCGGTGTGGCCAATGGGTCCCAGCCAGACGAGTCGAAAGAGACGCTCGCCCAGCGGCATCCTGAAGGGGCTGCGAAGAAGGAGAACCAGGCTCACTCCCAGCAGCGCCATCCCCGCAAGAACGAGGACAATGCCCGGTGGCGCGGTTCGGTAGGAGCCAGCTATTTGCGCGCGGAAGGTGAGAGCAGTGCGAATCAAAACCACGGCGACCACGAGCGTTGCCACCGCCCATTTGAGCGTGCGCGTGCGCGCCTGGCGTGTCGGCATGTCCGCATGCAGCTCCCTGCGTCGTGTCGCGCGTTCGTCCATCACCGCCCTCATGCCGCGCCCAATCTCGGCCGGCGTGAAGCCCGGAAACGCGAGCCGCCGCGCCTCACTCATCGTCTGCAGCACGCGGGTAATGAGAACGGCGAGCAGAAGCACGAACGGGAGCATGTTGTCGATGTTGTCTATCCCCACGCGCAGGATCGTCTGCAGCATCAGCAGGGCGAGCAACCCCCCCGCGAACAGCACCATCGTGAGCGACGAGGCTTCCTGAGTGAACAATCTCACGGCGAGGGGAATCTCAGGCGCCGAGAGCTGGGCCTCGTCCAGCGCCTCGACCAATCCCTCGGCGTTCGCGAAACGCGCGTCGGCATCCTTCGCAACGCAGCGGTCGATCGCCTCCGCGAGCTTCGGCGGAAGATCCGGGCGAATCGTGATCATCGGCGGCAGCACTTCGCTGATTTGCCGCGCGAGGATCCGCCCCGTGCTGTCGCCGCTCATGGCAGGCTTGCCGGTGAGCGCGAAGTAGGCCGTGAGCCCCAGCGAGTAGAGATCACTGCGCCCGTCCACGGATTCGCCTGTCGCCTGCTCAGGGCTCATGTACTCCGGCGTCCCGACTACTTCGCCTACGCGCGTCAGCCCCGCCTGCGCTACCGGTGCGGCGATCGCGCGCGCGATTCCGAAATCCATGACGAGCGCGCGCCCCGTGGCACGCTCGATCATGATGTTGTCCGGCTTGATGTCGCGATGCACGACCCCGCGGCCGTGCGCGTAGGCCAACGCGTAACCCACGTCCTGCAGCAGCTTCACCGTCTCCCGCACTGACATGACGCCGACCCGCTGCACGCGCTCGGCCAGAGTGTCGCCCTCGACGAACCCCATCGCGTACGCCAGCAGGTCATCACCCTCTTCGATCGCGTACACGGGCACGATGTTGGGGTGCGAGAAGCCCGCCGCCATCCGCGTTTCCCGCAGGAACCGCTCGCGCAGCGCGGGCAGCACGGCATACTCGGCGGGCAGCACTTTCAGGGCGACCGGCCGGTCGAGTCGCAGATCGCGCGCGAGATACACCGCTCCCATCCCGCCGCGGCCAAGCTCGCGCTCGATGCGGTAGCGCTCGCCAAGCCGGGAGCGGAGATGCTCGAGTGTTGTCACAGCGGGGCTATCGGCCTAGCGAAGGAACGTTCCATGGCGCTACTACTATATGTGTTGGTCTCGGCCCGGGGGAGGGCAGGTCAGGGCTGCAAGACCGGCCATAAATCCCGCCCAATGCCCATGACAAATCTTCGTGCTCTACTCGCAGCTGTACCAGCCGTAGTCATGATTGCAGCCGCCGCGCCTGCCCAGGATCCACGGCTCAGCAGCGCGGCGCCGCCCGCGCGGTTCACCGATCCAGCGCGACTCGAGAAGCTGCGCGGCGCCATCCCCGCGATCGACAGCGCGATGCGCGCGTTCGCCGAGCGGTCACGCGTCCCAGGCATCGCGTATGGAATCGTGGTAGACGGCAAGGTCATTCATGTCGGCACCGCGGGAATTCGCGAGCTTGCAGGGCGCGCGCCGGTGGACACGAATACAGTCTTTCGCATTGCCTCGATGTCCAAGAGCTTCGCGGCCGCGGTGATTCTGCAGCTTCGTGACGCCGGCAAGCTCGCGCTCGACGACGCCGCGGAGCGGTACGTGCCGGAGCTGGCCGAACTCAGGTATCCCGGCAGCGACGCACCGCGGATCACGATCCGCCATCTGCTGTCGCACTCAGCGGGGTTTCCGGAAGACAATCCGTGGGGAGACCAGCAGCTCGCTGCAACCGATGCGGAGCTGTCAGCGATGATCAGGTCGGGCATCCCGTTCTCGACGGCGCCGGGCACCGCGTACGAGTATTCCAACTACGGTTTCGCGATCCTTGGACGCGTTGTCGCCAACGTGTCGGGTATGTCGTACGCGCGGTATCTCACGCAGCACATTCTCGCGCCACTCGGCATGCACTCCACGACGCTGGAGGTAGCGAGCGTGCCGGCCAGCAGGCTCGCGCACGGCTATCGCCTGCAGGACAACGTGTGGCTGGAGGAGGCGCAGCTCCCTGATGGCGCGTTCGGTCCAATGGGTGGCATGCTCACTTCGGTCAGCGACCTCGGGCGCTGGGTGAGCCTGATGCTGGACGCATGGCCCGCGCGCAACGAGCCGGAGACCGGGCCGATCCGGCGCGCATCGCTGCGCGAGATGCAGGAAGTGGCGCGCTACTCGGGCGCGGCCGCTTCGACCAGCGCGACGAACGTCTTGACGCTCCGCGCGGGCGGCTACGGTTACGGGCTCCGGGTATTCGAGACCTGCGAGCTTCGCAGAGCCGTCTCGCACAGCGGCGGCCTGCCGGGATTCGGATCATTGATGTGGTGGCTGCCGGACCACGGCGTCGGCATCGTGGCGATGGGCAACGTCACCTATACCGGTTGGAATGCACCGGTCGAGCGGGCATTCGAGCTGCTCCGATTGACTGGAGGCCTGACCGCGCGTGTGCCGCAGCCGTCACCGGTGCTGCTCGAGCGACAGGCGCAGACGACGCGCCTCATCAAGCGCTGGGACGACGCGCTCGCCGACTCGCTCGCGGCTATGAACCTTTTCCTGGACAGCCCCAAGTCGCTGCGTCGCGCGGCCATCGAGCGGCTCGTGACAGAAGCGGGTGGCGGATGCGTGCCCGAAGGCGCCATCGTTGCGGAGAACGCGCTGCGCGGGCGCTGGCGCATGCGCTGTCGAACGGGTGATTTCGTGGTTGGGATTACCCTGGCGCCGAC
>JBPCPS010000170.1:0-2928 GCA_050998915.1 Gemmatimonadaceae bacterium | reverse complement strand
CGTCAGGACGTTGTCGACGGCCGTGGTCGCGCGCGCGAGCTCCACGTTCCCACTCCCGACGAGAAGGTCGATCCGGGCAGCGGGCGCGGGCGCCCGCCCCGCCGCAGCGCCCGGGAGCGCCATCAGCAGGTCCCCGATCCGTTCCAGGCGAAGCAACAGGATGCGCGTCGGACCCCTCGGCTTCGTCCGACGACGGAACGGCCTGGCCACTGCCGCAGACGCGGAGAGCAGCAGGTCCCCCGCGGCGACGAGCGCGCGCTCGCGCGGATCGTAGATCTGCAATGAAGCCATTGATTCAGGGCGCCTATCTTATTGTCACGCGATCGAGCATGACACCCAGGTCACGATCGTCCGGAGACCCTGCGACGCGGGCGGGGTTCCATGTCATGGTCACCACCTTCAGCTCGACCGGATCGGCCGCTGCAGCAGCGCGGGCGGCGAGATCCGGCGGGATGGGGAGAGCGTACGGCCTGAACCCGCCGCTCACGGTAACGGAGCCAATCTGCTGATTGAGCAGGAACACCGCGACGGTGGCGACCGGTGCGGCCGCCGGTCGCCCTCCATCCGCCATCGTCAACACGACCTCGCGGCTGGAGGCCTCGACGACCGTGACCGAGATGTATGACGTTACGCGCGTCCACCGGAAGGTGTGGCCGTCGACCTGTTCTTTCGCGTGAAAGCGAAGGACATGCAAGTCGTCCCTGATGCCGACATCCAGGTCGAATCCCATCTGCTCGGTCGACCCCTTCTGAACGGGTGAACCCTGAACTGCGAACCGTGAACCGTGAACGCTGAACTCGTAGACCCCGAACTCGAACTCTTTCTGCCGCACGACGCGCGGGTACGCATTCAACGCGGAGTCGTACTCCGGCACCTGGAACCGCTCGCTCGCGATTGCGCGCACGTCGTAACGGTGTGACAGCAGGTCCGTGCCGCCACCGCCGATGAACAGGACGCGGCGATATTTTGTCCGGGCCCATTCGAGGAACGCCGCGAAGGACGGCTTGTCCGGGCGTGCGGGCTGCAGCACGAGCACGTTCTTCGCGTAGATGTACGCGAGGGGGAGGGCGATCACGTGCATGTCTCCACCGGCATCGCGCCCTTCGACGATGACGAGGTCCTCATCGGAAAATTGCGCGGCCAGCTGCTCGAGCCTGGGAATCAGGCCGGCGTACTCCACGTGCTCGGTGACGGGGCGGCTGGCGCGGACGTACTGGGAGCCGAGCAGGATGACAAACAGGGCGCCGAAGGCCGGTCTCAGCAGGCGCATCCGTCGTCCGCTGCCGCCCACACCAGACGCAGCGGCCGCGACGAACATCAGCGTCCCCGGCAGAACCACTGGAAGGAACCGTCTCGCTGCCCAGGAGTGTTCCGGCACGATGCGTATCTTGTAGAAGACAAACACCGCGAACAATGCGACGGTGATGAAGAGCGCGGGATCCCGCCAGAAGGAGCGGCGCGAGTGCAGCACGAAGCCGAGCAATGCGGCGAGAAGGGCGGGCACCGTGACGTAGAAGTCCGCGTAAGTCCGCAGCGCGTAGGCGTCGTGCGCCGCGAGCTTGCCGCCGGGGTGCCGGAGCACGAGCGCATAGGCGGCGAGTACGCAGATCGTGACGGCAATCACGAGCGGCGCGTATCGAACCAGCGCCCGGCAGACCGACGGCCGCGTCGCGGCAACGCGAAGCAGGATGACGCACCCAGCCGCCACCAGACCGAACGCCGCAAGCTGCCACGACGGGATCGCCGAGATCCAGACGATCGGGAGGTCCGCGTAGGCTCGCATCGGCACGAAGAAGTAATACACGGCCGGCATCGCGAACAGCGCGAACGCGATGAACGTCGAGAGCCGCGGTTTTTGCCCGCCGATGATCCCCACCGCCACACCGGCGAACAGTCCCGCGACACCGATCACGGCATCGAAGCGGAGAAACAGGAGCAACCCGAGGAGCACCCCCGCGACGGGGGCGAAGAAGCGATCGCCGTCCACGTGGGCGCGCGCATTGGCAAGGAGCGCCGCGAAGAGCAGAGCCTGCATCACCACTTCGGCATTCGGATACCGCACGAACCACGCTTCGATCACATGCACCGCCAGGAGCGCAGCCGCGGCCGCGGCTGTCGCGCGGCCGAACAGCCGCACCGCCACAAAATACACTGCGAGAATGCCGAGGATGCCCCAGGCGGTGACAGCCCGTAACGCCCCGGAAAGTCCATTGATGCCGTAGCCGATCGCGATCGACGCAGGGAACAGATGCGGAAACTGGCCGATCACGGCGCCACTGTCCGGATCCTTGACGAAAAATCCCATGAACCGAACGCCGTAATAATCCACGCGCGGCGTGCCGTCCGGCAGGTGGTGCTGTGGAAAGAAAAGGTCCCGGGCAAACGCCGGCAGGGACGCGACCACGGGATCCTCGACGACGAACGTGCCGCGCTGGGCGATCTGTATGCCCTCATTCACGTAGACGCCAGGATCTCTTCCGCCCATGACGTATTCAGAAGGGGGCGAGAAGCGCCACGCACAGAGCAGGACGAGCGCGAGCGGAACGATCGCGGCAAACGAGAACCGCCTGGGAGGATTGAGCCGCAGCCGGTTCCGACAGATCGCGATGATCGCCACTATGACGGCAGCGTTCGCGATGAGCAGTCGCGTGAAGCTGTATCGATGCGCGTATCCGAGGATCAGCACGCCGGAAAGCGACACGGCGAGGCTCAGGACGATGGACCAGAAGAGTCGCTCGTCCGGATCGAGGGCCGCCCGGCGATGGCGATCGAGGAACGGCAGGCGGAAGATGACGGCGCCAGGCAGCCACGCGACGACCAGGAGGAGCGCGAGCTGCAGCATCAGAACTGGAAATAAATGAAGTCGGATCCGCCGAAATTGCCGAACAGCATGGTCAGGTAGAACGTGGCGGCGTAGATGCAGTATCG
>JBPCPS010000068.1:0-7199 GCA_050998915.1 Gemmatimonadaceae bacterium | reverse complement strand
GGTTATAGGCGACCGACCCGAGGTAGCCCGGCGACCATCCGTCCATGAACGCGTGGGTGTAGACGCCCGGCATGCCCCATTTCGTCATCTGAGCGAGCTCGAAATTGGCGAAGAGCGGCAGCTCCGTAAACAGGATCGGATCGAGGTTCGGGCTCTGCGGCGGCCCCCCGCTGTACGTATAGAGCAGCGGCAGCGACTCATGCAGATCGTGCATGATGGGGGGGTGCGCGGTGACGTAGAAATCCGCCAGCGCGCGCATTGAAACCTGCGAGAGATGAATGTCGCGATTGTTGTCGTGATAGACGTATTTGCCCCAGTACGGAACGCCAGGGCCGCCGCGTCCGCCCGGCCCTGAGGCCGTCGAAGGACTCTGCGCTGAGCCAGTCGAAAGAGCCGGCGCCGGGCCAGCTGACGGCCCGCTGCCCGTCCCGACCGCCTCCTGGCTCTTGAAGAACCAATCGACATTGCGATCCCGGCCATCCGGGTCGGCAACGGGCGTGACCGACACGATGACGTTCTCGCGGATCTGTCTGATCAACGGCGATGTCTCGGTCACCAGCCGGTACGCAAGCTCCATCAGCATTTCAGACGGCCCGGTCTCGCCGCTGTGCAGCCCACCCATCAGGTGGTAGTGCGGCCGTGTCGTCGCGATCAGCGTCCGGATCTGTTCGGGCGTGAGCCCGCGCGGGTCGGCGATCTTCGCGAGGTTGTCACGGTTGCCCTGCAGGCCCTTGATGTTGGCATCCGACGAGATCCAGACGACGATGAGCTCGCGGTCTTCGTCCGACCGGCCGATCGTCTCGATCTTCACCCGGTTCGGCGCCGCGCTCGCAAGGGCGCGGTAATACTTCACAATGTCGGAGTAGTAGGTGAGCGTCCGCGGAGCGCCGATGTGATAGCCGAGCACGTCCTTCGGCGTCGGAATGCCCGGCACGCGCGGCAGGTGATCAACCAAGGGACTGATATAGAACGGCTGCGTCGTCCAGTCCTTGACGGACCTGGCGAAGTCCTCGTCCTGCAGCTGCGCGGCGTCGCGCGTTTCTGTCACCATCTGCTGCGCCGGCATGGAGACGGCGGCGGCCACCAGGGCCGCGCCAACCGTGAGTCCCCACCAACGGAGACGGCCCTTGGGGTCGAGTGTCATGTGAGGATCTTAATGCCCAACGCCCAACTTCCAAACGAACGCAGAGTCGAGCGGCTGAGAAATTCGTTGGGCGTGGGGCGTTGGAGATTGGAAGTTGAGAAGTTATCGCGCTCCAACAAGCGTCGGCTGGCCCCATGCGACGCGTCCGTTGCTCTCGAGGACTCGCGCGCGGACGTAACCTTCGGTGCCCTTGAACTCGTAGGTCGCAGGGCTGTCGAGCGCCTCGTGCAGAACGACGCCGCCGCGGCCGACGAACTGGATCCGGTACTTTGACCAGGGTTCCTTCTTGACAGCGATCATCATCGAGGACGATGTCGACTGGATGTCGGTGAGCTCGACACCCGTGGACGCGTAGAAGTCCCCTCGCTCGAGCGCATCGAGGATCGTCCGCGCCTCGAGCGCCGCGGCCCGCACGACAACCCATCCCCGGCCGGGACCCGCAACATCCGGGTTGCCGGGTTGCGTGAAGTTATGCGCATCGTCCACGGCGATGCCGTAGAGGAGCACACCGCTCGAGAGGATCGCGTCCCATGCGGCTTCGGTCCCGGGCACGCCGCCGCCACCCGCGTTATTCACTTTCGGATGCCCGTTGTAGATCTCGAATAACTTGTTGTTCCGAACCTGCCGCAGCTCGTCGGACGTCAACGACCAGGTGAAGTTTGGGTGGTTGATGTGCGGCACGCCTCCTTCACGGCGGATCGCGTCCACGCTTTTCTGAAGCACGTCGAGCAGCGAGACGCCCGTCTGCGCGCCGATCCGAACGCGCGCGTCGATTCCGTTCACGTGGACGGCTTTCGGCCCCACGCGACTCGTGACCTCCTCGCCCTTGATGAGCGTGAACTTCTCCGGCACGGCGTACTTGGCGTTGAGACCGTCGATGGCGGTCAGGACGTTGTGATCGCTGAGGACGAGGAAGTGGTAGCCGTGGTCGCGGTACCACTTCGTCACGACGTCCGGCGTACTGTCGCCGTCACTCTCGAGCGTGTGGGCGTGCGTGTTCCCCTTGTACCATCGCAGCGTGGGCGCCTGCGGTTGCGGCACGGGGCGCGTCGACACGACGGCGCCGAAAACGGCGACGAGCAGGATCAGCGGGGTCAACTGGCGCATCGCGTTCTCATCCCAGAGTCACCTTCACAGCGAGTGCGAGCGGCGCAATGCCGCTGGCCGTCTCCAGCGCGCGCCGCGGGGCGCCGGACGAGAGTATCCGAGCCATCGGGGCGCCCGCAAACGCCCACGACGTTTGACTGCACCCGAGGGCATCAAGAGCCCCGCGCGCGCGCCGCCGACCATGCTGTTCCGAAGGACTATCGCGGATGCTGCGCCAGGCGTTGCGACCAGCGGCAGCGTGATCGCGACAAAACTCCAGATCGGCATGCGCGTTACCGGTCCGGAGCAGGCGCAGTGCGGCTGGCGCCGCGGGCTGGAGTCCAGGGCTGGATCGCGTCCGCAATCGTGCGAGCGATCTCGGGAGCACGAGTGATGGACCAATCCACCTGCTGCTGCGTCACCGTCTGATCGACCCTCGCGTGAAAAAACAGCACCGCCTGTACCGCCGGGTGCTTCCGCGGCAGATCGGTGAGGGCGTCTCGGTACCATGTGGCCCGATCGCCGCCTACCTCCAGTGAGGCAAACTCGGCGATCATGACTGGCTTCCCGAAAGACGCCAGAGGCGTGTACTTGGTGCCGAAGATTTCCGCAAATGTCCACCACTGCGACCACTGCGCGATCGGTCCGTAGTTGAGGGCGCCGGTCGACACCCAGTCCACGTACTCGTTGCCCGGATAGTAGGTCTCGAACGATGCGTAGGCCACATGCGGGGACCATACCCAGATCACATTCCGAACGCCCGCCAGTCGGAAGCGGTCCACGACGTGCCGCCAGGCGGCGATGTACTCCGCCGTCGTATTGTTCTGCGGTCCCCACGGGTAGCGGTACGGGTCGTTCATCTCGTGCGCGAACCGCAGGAAGAGCGGTTTGCCGAACCGGGCCGCATCGGCGGCCCAGCCGTCCACATAAAAGTCGTAATCGCCGCGAGCTACCGCCGCCAGGCCGTGCCGCTCGCGCGCGTCCCGCAGCGGCAGCGACGGGTGCTGTGTGCTCTCGAAGTCGGTCAGCCACGGTTCCCACGTAATGACCGGCACGGACCCGAGGTTCCAGATGGCCGTCGCCAACCGCAGCGGGAACCGCTGGCCGGGCTTGTCCCCCCACGCCGTGTACACGTGCACCAGCGGAAATGTCGTCTGGATGTGCCGCTCGATCTCGACGACTCCCTCGAACGTCCCAGACAGCTCGCTGTCGTAGGCCCCGAGCAGCACGGCGCCTGGACGCTTCAGGCGCTCGATGTCCTGCCGGTATGGCGCAAACCACAACAGGTCGCCGCTCCGCCCTGGTCCTGCCAGGCGCCCGCGAATGCCGTGCTCCATGGAACCGATGACCGTACCGATTCGATCCAGGGCCGCGCCAATGGGACCCTCGGACACGGAGCCGGCCAGCGTCAGCAGGCTGACAAATGCCGCGCTGCCCGCGATGGCCGCCCCTACCAGAAGTAAGCGAGATCCGCGCCTCACGCCTGGTTCCCGATGCGAGACACGTCCACCTGGTCCCACGGCGGGCGCGCAGACGGCTTGCGCGCCTGATACGCCGCGCCGATCCCGCCAACGCCCGCCAGAACGGGAAGTGTCGCGAATCCTATCATTCCCCAGATCGCCTCAGCGCTCAGCTCCAGCGACGCTTCCGGTGTGAACAGCACACGGGTGTAAACGGTCCACGCCACGGTCATCGCGAAGCAGATAACCAGCAGAAGCTGCGGCCATGCAAGCCGGATGAACCGTCCCCGCACGGCTTCCTTTGCGGTCGGGATGTAGGGCACTTCGGCGTGAACGATCGCAAGGAGAGTCCCGGCCAGAAACACGGGCCACGACGCCGCTTTGAGCGCGAACCCGCGCCAGTGCAGGCCGCGCTCCGCCGCGGGCTCGCAGAGCCAGCGCTGCATGAAGAAATAGATGCTCACACCCACCACGGCGACCGGCGCGACCGCCGAGAGGAAGCCGTCAAAGCGCATCGCCGCCGGCTGCACGCCCGTCCAGAGATAGAGGTAGGGGAAAACGAGAAACAACGGCATCGTGACGCCACAGAGGTAGTAGGTCCCGATCGTGAGATACGACAGCCGCTGCCGCCACGTCAACCGCTCAAAGAGCCGCGGCAGCTCCGCGAACGCGACCTCGTACACCCCGCGCGACCATTTCAGTTGCTGCCGGTAGAACGACCCGAGATCCTCCGGCACGAGACCCCGGCTCACGATCTCCGGCACATAGACTGAGCGCCAGCCGGCGGCGTGCAGACGAATTGACGTCACCAGGTCCTCGGCGAGACCGATGCCGTGTCCGCCGATACAGTCGAGCGCGCACCGGCGGAATGTGCAATTCGCCCCTATGGCGACGCTTGCGCCGTGACCGTACAGACCCATCTGTCCCGGCCCGTAGAACGCATACGTCTGTTCGGCAGCGCCCGCGGCTGTGAACGAGCGCGACTGATTGTAGTAGGCCTGCGACACCTGCACGAAGCCGACGCGCTCGTCCATGAAATAGCCGAGTGTCCGGTCCAGAAACTCGGGGAAAGGAATATGGTCTGGATCGAGGACGAGGATGAATTCCTCATGCGTCAGCTCGAGGGCCCTGTTGATCTTGCCGGCTTTCGCGCCGGGAATGCCGGTCAGCTCGAGCCACACGGCCCCATGCCGGAGGGCGACTTCTCGAAACCGAAGGTCGCCCGTGTCGTCGAGCAGATACGTCGTGTGCGGATACCTCACGCGGGCGCAGGCCGCGAGCGTCTTCTCGAACATCGACAGCGGTTCTCCAGGCGAGCTCGTCGTGAAGATGGCCACGCGCAAGCCAGGTGACGCCGGTCGATGCACTGGTTTGGCGATGGCGGCATAATTCACCCATCCAAGAACAATGCGGCTCACGCCGTACCAGACGGCGAGTGACAGCACGATGAACAGTACGGGTTGAGCCACGTTCGATGCGCGAAACCACCAGTCGGCGAGGCGAAGCACCGAGACCACACCCGCACCCGTGAGGATGCTGAGGAACACGCGGTCGCCGAATCGTACGTCGCGCGCCACATGGTGCCGCCAGCATGCGCTGGTCGTGGAAGTCGCTCGCTGCGCCGGTTCCTGGTTTCGCTGCATCAGCGCGGATCGGGCCGCGTGGCATGCGCGAAGCGATACGTGATCTGGAGCCCTGCCGTCGCCCACGAGTAAAACACCGTCCGGCCGGTCTCCCCCGTCGCGGTCAGGGTGAGCCCGCTGCGAAGCGCGATGTCCAGCGAGCTCCGCGCGTCCCACGGCGTGAAGGTCCGCGCGACAAGGACGCGCTGCACCTGCCCCGCCGAGACGACCAGCGTCGGAGCCTGGTCGGTAGCGCGGACGCCAAAGGAACCGCCCGCACGAAACGTGGAGGCCGATGATGGACGGAGCGTCAAGGCCGCAATCGCCGAGTGACTCACCACCTGGCTTGGCGTGTAGTAGGGAACGTATCGACCTGCCGTGTTGAAGCGTGGATCGTCTGGCGGCACACGCTGACTGGCGTCGGCGAGCACGAACCGGCTCGCAGCGGCATCGGCATCCGCAAACGCATAACCGGCCTGGAGCTGACGCCTGCCCTGATGGATGAGCGGACCGAGCACCCATGCGTACGCCGTACGGACGGTGTTCGCGTCGGGATAACGCTGCCGCTGGTAGCGGGCCTCCCCCAACCATCCGCGCGGGTCGCTCCAGTGGACCTGCGCCGCTGCCGTGTGCGTCATGATCGGCGTATCCAGGCTGGAGGTCGTGAACAGGTAGGGCGCGCGTTCGGCCCGGCCTCGAAGCGTCACGTGCGGCGAGAGGCGTACACCGACGACCGCGCGCCCTTGCCAGTCATGCGCATCGATTACGCCCGCACGCTGCACCACGCCCCCCGCCACCTCCGTCTCGAGCCGGAGCGCAGGCGCAAAATGCGCGACGGATAGCTCCGCAGTCAACAATCGTCGTGTCGCCGAATCCGCGCGCCGGAATGTCATCGGCTCTACTCGAACAGTGACCGGCAGGAGAGGGGTCGCGAACCATCCAGCCTCGAGTCCCAGCGCCACCCGGTCAAGCGGCTGATCGTCGTGCCGCAAGGCCGACCCAGCGCGGACCCACGGCGCGCTGAGCACTCGGATTTCCTGGAGTTGCCGGCGGGCCTCGGCCTGATCCGGATTGTCCCGTAGTGCCGCCCTGAACAGCCGCTGCGCCGCAGTCAAGTCTCCGTCCCAGTAGGCGATCGTGCCAAGAAGCGCGTCCGCCTCAGCTCGGGCGTCTGCAACCTCCCGGAGCGGCATCAGGAGCTCCCGCGCGCGCGCGCGATGTCCCGTTTCCATCAACATACGTCCATACCGCAGTCGCAGGCTGCTGTCGTCGGGATGTTTCACCAGGGCCGCTGCGTACACCTCGCCCGCCCCTTCCACGTCGTTCAGCCAGTAGAGCGTCTCCGCCAGCAGGCGCGCCGCCTCCGGATCCAGGGGGTTCAGCGCGAGGTAAGCTCTCAGCACCCGCGCGGAGCCGGCGAAGTCTCCGGTGTCGCGAAGACGGAGGGCTTCTATCACTGTTTCACGGCTCGGCGGTGAGGCCTGCGCTGCGCCGGCAGGCACGGCACTCCAGACCAGAGCTATAAACAGCGCCGCGGCTAAACGCAATGCCTTTTCGCGGCGACGCGTCGCCAATGCATCCCCAGAACCTCCCCGAGTCATTGTAGAGTGCCATTGTAGAGTGCCGCCAGGGTGACAGGGTGCCAGATGCTGGGTGCCAAGGTGCAAGTGCCCAGGTGCATCGACCTTCCGCACCCCTCCGCACCCTTCCGCACTTGACATGCCGGCCCACCGTTAACTACGCTGCCGATGTTCGCACGTGCTGCGGACGCTTATCCAGAGTGGCTGAGGGAACAGGCCCGATGAAGCCACAGCAACCAGGCGCTTAGAGCCCCGGTGCTTCTTCCTGCCCGATCAACGGGAGAGATAAGAGCCTCGGTAGACCGGT
>JBPCPS010000044.1:0-2886 GCA_050998915.1 Gemmatimonadaceae bacterium | reverse complement strand
CGATCGATGCCGTGGTGGTCGTCACGCTCGAATTCGCTGGCGGGCGCCTCGCGCAGATCGTGCAGAACCGGCTTTGCAAAGGGGCACGGCAGTATCTCGAGGTACGCGCCGACACCGCGTCGTCGTCCTGGCGTGCGTCCTTCGGGGGGCGCGCGCGACTGCTGGCCGGCTTGTTCCGTTCGAAGCGACCGCAGATCCGGGTCGAGTACGGCCTCTCCGGCATGGCCTGGCGCGAGCGCGGAGACGCCCGCAAGTTTCTTGCGCGGAACCCTTCAGAGCCGACCATGCACGCCACACGCGAAACCCTCCGCCAGAGCCTCGCGGCGTTCGCCTCCGGGGGCCGCCCGCCGACGACGGCGCAGGATGCGCGTGATGTCCACGAAGTGATCGCGGCGTGCTACCACGCTGCCTCGGTCGGACGGCGCGTGGTGCTTGGCAGCGAGGAGCTTCACCCGTTGAGCGCATGGTGCCTCGGCGCCACGTCCCGCGTATGACCCGCGCGCTTCGCCCTCGCGTGGCCATCGTCGGGGCTGGCCTGATGGGACGGTGGCACGCGAACGCCTGCCGCCGTGCAGGTGGTCGAGTCGTGGGGCTGGTCGATGTGGACCTGCAGGCTGCGCACAGCCTCGCGCGCCGAATCGGAAATCCGGCCGCGGCGCTCTCGCTGGCGACGTTTCCTCCCGGTGTCGAACTGGACCTCGTGCACATTTGCACTCCTCTCGAGACACACGTGGAACAGATCCGGGCCGCACTCGCCCGAAAGTGTCCGGTCATCGTAGAGAAGCCACTGGCGGCCACCGCGGCGGAGACGGAGGCGCTGCTTGCCGAGGCCGCCCAGGTCGGCTGCTGGGTGATGCCGGTGCATCAGACGGTTCTTCAACACGGGATCCGGCAGGCTGCACGATGGGTGTCGGGCCGATCCCTCAGGGTGTTCGACTACCGCGCGTGTTCAGCCGGAGCTTCGACAGCGCCGGACAGTCCAGACGAAGTCGCGGCCGGCATCCTGCCGCATCCGCTCGCGCTACTCGATGTGTTCGTGCCGGAGGCGCTTGAAACGATGGCGTGGCAGGCGTACCGGCCTTCCGCCGGCGAGATCGTCGTCACTGGTGTTGTCGGGATCACCGCAATCAGGGTGCTCGTCTCCATGCACGCGCGACCACCGCGGCACGACCTCACCCTGATGACGGATGAATGCACGGTCACGGCGGATCTCTTTCACGGATTCGCGTGGCGTGAACCAGGCGCGACCTCTCGGTTTGCGAAGCTGGCGCGACCCTTCACGGCGGGCGCGGTTGCCTCCGGCACGGCGGCGGTCAACTTGGTGCGCCGGGCGCTCCGCCGCGAGGCTGCCTACCCCGGTCTCATGCCGCTCGTGCGTCAGGCTTATGATTCGCTTCGGGACGGAAGCCCCCGGCCTCTGGACGATCGTCACACGCTGGCGGTCGCCAGGGCACGTGACAGGATCCTGCAGAGAATCGCCCATGCGTGACCCATTGCCTGCTCCGTTGCTCACGGCATCCGTGATCGTGCCGTTCCATCGCGGGCTGCCAGCCCTGCGGCGTGTCATCGCCGCCGTCGCCGCTTCGAGCGGCGTCTTCGAGATCATCATCGTGGCGAACGGCCACGACGAAGACCTGACGGCGCTGCAGCAGCAGCCCCGCGTGCAGCTCCTTTCGATCGCCGGCGCGTGCGGGCCAGCGGTCGCCCGTAATCGCGGCGCGAAGCTCGCGACCGCGGCCGTGCTCGTCTTCATCGACGCGGATGTCGTGCCGCATGCGACGGCCATTCCCCGCATGCTCGCGCACCTTGCCGACGATGGCCTGGCTGCGGTCTTTGGTGCGTACGATCACGCGCCGGATCACCAGGGATTTTTTTCTCAGTACCGCAACCTCGCGCACGCATTCGTGCACGAGCGCGCAAGCCGGGAGGCGAGGACCTTCTGGGCGGGCCTTGGCGCGGTGCGGGCGTCTGCGTTCGCGGCGGTGGGGGGGTTCGATGAGCGCTTCGTGCGCCCGTCAATCGAGGATATCGATCTCGGCTATCGGCTGTCGGCTGCCGGCCACCGGCTGCGGCTCGATGCGTCGATCAGGGGCACGCACCTGAAACGCTGGACGCTCGGATCCAGCATCGTCACCGACGTTCGGGACCGGGGCGTCCCGTGGTCCCAGGCGGTTCTCAAGTTCGGGGCGCTCGCCAACGATCTCAACGTGTCCTGGACCGGGCGCGCCGCCGTCGCGCTCGCATATGCGTTTGCCGGTGCCGCCATGCTGGCGTTCGCCCAGCCACATGCTCTCTGGCTGGCGCTCGCGGCCCTCGCAGCTTTCATCGCCGTGCAGGGGCCGCTGCTGCGGGCGTTCCTGGCGATGCGGGGGCTCACGTTCGCCCTCGGCGTCGTCGCTGCCCAGTGGGTGCACCATCTCTGCAACGGCGTGTCACTGCTGCTCGGAGCCACACTGTGGATCGTGCAGCGGGCCGGCGGACGTCGCACCCCGTGGACTTTGCCGCCGGACCCGTGGCCGTCGAATGCTCGACATTGACCGCCATCCTGGGTGTCTCGGCGTTCTATCACGATTCGGCTGCCGCGCTGGTCGTCGACGGGCGGATCGTCGCCGCTGCGCAGGAGGAGCGCTTCACGCGGACGAAGCACGACGCCGGTTTTCCGGTGCACGCCATCGAGTTCTGCCTGAGGCAGGGGGGTATCGCGGCCGCGGACCTCGATTACGTCGGATTCTACGAGAAGCCGCTCTTGAAGTTCGAACGGCTGCTCGAGACCTATCTCGCGCATGCGCCGCAGGGCTTTCGTTCGTTCCTGGCAGCCCTGCCGCTGTGGATGCGGCAGAAGCTGTTTCTTCCGCGCGAGATGAGCCGGGGTCTGGGAGGCGCCTA
>JBPCPS010000010.1:0-2746 GCA_050998915.1 Gemmatimonadaceae bacterium | reverse complement strand
GTGCGAATGCTGGCTGGCTGCCAGGGGCGCGTCATCGTTTCGGGTGTGGGCAAATCGGGGCTGATCGGACACAAGATCGCGGCGACTCTCACCTCCACTGGAACACCGGCGACCTTTCTCCATCCCTCCGAGAGCGCGCACGGGGATCTCGGAATCGTCGGAAGCTCCGATGTGGGGATCCTGATCTCGCGCAGCGGTGAGTCCGAGGAGCTCGTTGCGCTCGTGGATCAGCTCAAACGGTTCGGGGTGCCGACCATCGCCATCACCGGCGCCAAAGGGTCGGCGCTCGCTCGCCATGCGGACGTGGCGCTCGATGCCACGGTCGAGAAGGAGGCGTGCCCGCACGACCTCGCGCCTACGACCAGCACCACCGTCGCACTGGCGCTGGGGGAAGCCCTAGCCATCGCGCTGCTCGAGGAAAAGGGATTCGCCCCCGCGGACTTCGCCCGACTGCATCCCGGTGGATCGCTCGGCCGCCGATTGCTCACGCGTGTGTCCGACGTGATGATGAAATCGCCGCTTCCACTGGTGCCCTCTACGGCGACGTTGCGGCAGGTCGTGGTCCTGATCGCGGACCAGAGGGGTCTCGCGATAATTTCCGACGACCAAAAGCGGATCAATGGGGTCTATACAGCTGGCGACCTCACCCGCCTCATGGAGCATGAGGAGAATGTCTTCCCGATCGTGATCGGAACCGTAATGAACACGAAACCCAAAACGGCGCATGCAGACGAGCTCGGCAGCGCGGTCGTATTCCGGATGGAACAGGACGGAATCATGGCCATGCCCGTGCTCGACGCGAACGAGAACATCGTCGGGGTCGTGCACCTTCACGACCTGATGCGCGCAGGTGTCGTGTGAGAGTCTTTGGCGCCGTCGCGATGTTCGCCCTGATCGCGATCGCTTGCGACGACAAGCGCGAGCCTCCGGTGCTGACCAGAGCGGGCATGGCCGATTCCGCCGACCAGGTGATGTACGGCGCCAGCTTCAACATGACCAACGGCGGCGTCATCCGGGCAGAGCTCCAGGCGGACACCGCGTACTTCTTCGACGACAACACCCGCATCGAGCTGGACGACGTGAACACGACGTTCTACACGGTGAGCGGGCTCAAGGATGCCGTGCTCACGTCGAATCACGGCCGGTACAGCACGCGGATGGGCAACATGACGGCGTTCGGAAATGTCGTGGTCAATACCGAGGACGGGCGGAGCATCGTGACGCCCGAGCTGCACTACAGCCAGGCTTCGAATCAGTTCTCGAGCGACAGTCAGTTCGTCATGACCGAGCCGGGCCGGCGTCTCGCTGGAGTAGGCTTCCGGTCCGATCCCGGGCTCAAGAACGTGCAGGTCCTGAGCGGCGCCAGCGGGTTCGTTACCGGCCAGAGCGGCGGCGCGCCGGCAGCGGCTCCGGGCACTCCGCCGTCGCCAAGGGCGGCCGTGCGCCCGGACAGCGAGTGATGCGCCGGCTGCTCGTAGTCGCCGCCGCTCTCGCCGCGACCGCGCAGTACTCGGGCGCGCAGGCGCTACCGAACTGCGACTTCGTTTTCGAGAACACGCCCGTTACCACGCTTAACCGGCTGGCTCAACCTTCGGGGTTGTTTCTGACGATTCTCGGCCGCGGCGTGGTCGTGTCGTGCGCGGGGCAGAGCAACCGCATCTCCGCCGACAGCGCCGAGTTCAACGAGGACCTGGGAGTATTGCTGCTGATCGGGCGCGTGCATTACACGGAACCGCAGGCGACCATCGATTCCGACCGGATGACGTACTTCCGGGCGGAAGACCGCCTGAACGCACAGGGCAACGTCGTCGCCACGATGAGCAGCGGCTCCATCATGCGGTCGCCGGAGACCGACTACTTTCGCGCCGTCGTGGGCAGGCCCGTATCGCGCACCGTCGCCATCGGGAGGCCGCAGCTTTCACTGGTAGAGCCTGGCCCTGGAGGAGCGGCGGTTGAGCCGGCGATCGTTCTGGCCGATAAAATCGTGCTCGTGGGCGACAGCGTCGTGTACGCATCCCGCCGGGTGGACATCACCCGCACCTCGGTGCGCGCGAACAGCGACTCGGCGTTCGTCGACAGTCAGCGGGAGTTCGTGCGTCTCATGGTGTCACCGGTGGTCACCGGACGCGGCGAGCGGCCGTTCACTTTGCGGGGAGGGGTGATCGATCTGTACTCGCGCGAGCGAAAGCTCGAGCGCGTGCTCGCAAGTCCATCGGGTCACGTGCTCAGCGGCGATCTCGAGCTGCTCGCCGACTCCATTGATCTGCGACTCGTCGATGAGCAGCTGCAACAGGCGTACGCGTGGGGACCTGGACGCGCCCGCGCGACGAGCCCGGACAGAGACATCACCGCCGATTCCATTTATGTCTCGACTCCCAACCAGCGCCTTCGCGAGATGCGCGCCGTCGGGGACGCATTCGCAAACAGCATTGCTGACACCGCGACGGTCACCTCGAACGAGCGCGATTGGATCAGCGGCGACACGATCGTGGCGCGATTCGATTCAGCCGCCACCGGCGACACAACACGAGCCGTTCCGCGCGATCTGACCGCGACAGGGAGCGCGCGGTAGCTTTACCAGTTAGGAAACCCTCAGGGGGTGCGCGAGCGCCCGACGGTGAACTACGTCCGCGGCCGCGTCATCGCGATCGCCTTCGCCGATGGCGAGGTGAGCACGGTGACCGTTACGGATCAGGCGTCGGGCGTGTACCTGGAGGCCGAATCTCTGACTGCGATCCCGCCCCCT
>JBPCPS010000194.1:0-8123 GCA_050998915.1 Gemmatimonadaceae bacterium | reverse complement strand
CGGTGAGCTTGTCGAGCAGCGCACCAGAATCCGAATCGACCAACGGCATCAGGTGATGACGGTGAAGCCCTCGATCAGGATCCGCCACCTTCGATTCCGTGGCATGAGCCGTCCGCGACGTCATGAGAACTAGCAATGTCCGCGTCGTACTCCACTCAACCATCGCACTCAGGATCGCCCAGGACGGCTCATCCAGCCAGTGCACGTCCTCGATCACCATCACCAGTATCCCCTCGTCAGCCACCGCGTCGACCAAGTCGAACACGGCGCGCCGAATGGTCGCAGCAAGGAATGCTGCGTCGCCGGCTTCCTGTGCCGGGTAAGAATCGTTCTTGTTCCGGTCGGTCAGCCGCTGCAGCAAAGACAACGTCTGCGCAGAGCATCCGAGCGCGCCCGGCAGCGTCTTCAAGATCGGCACAAGATCAGCGAACGCTGACAACGGCCGCCCGGCATCAGTGGGATGGCATTTCGTCGATACCACATGCGCACCCTCTAGCCCCGCCAGCCCCGTGAGCTCCTGCACCAATCTCGACTTGCCGATGCCCGGCTCGCCCCAGATGAACGCCGCCGAGCCCGCTCCACGCTTCGCTTCACGCAGCAGCCCGAGCAGCAGCTCCATGCTCGCCTCACGTCCCACGAAATGCTGCTCGCTAATCATTGCGTACCGCTGATCGGTCAGCCGCTCGGCAATCCGCGTGCGCAAGATCTTCGCGGGTAATCCAATGGTTCCGACGTGCGAGCCCAGGGCTTCCATGTAGCCGTCGAGAATCGAAAGCGCTTCTCGTTTCGAGCCGCGCATCACCGCGCACTCCGCGTGCGCCATGACCGCTTCCTCGTTATATGGATCCAGCCGCAAACACTCCGTAGCAACGGCGTCGACCTCGGCCCAATCGCCCCGGCTCCGTGCCTGCTGCATTCGAAGCAGGAAGACGCGCTGCACGCCTGCGTGCACGCGCGAGCGGTGCGTTTCGACCCAGTCGAGAAACTGCTCGGAGATCCGCGGCGAATAGTGTGGCAGAAATTCGAGATTCTGGCCGGGGCGAATAGCGTCCGGCGACGCTAGCGCATCGAAGTCGGCCTGCGCCGCATCCTTGTCAAGCAGCAACGACCCGTTCTCGCCCACCACCGGCAAGCCTGACTCGCGCAGCCTGAGCAGCGCTTGGCGGAAACGCTGCCGCGCGTGCTTCTCGTCGCGGACGTTCGGCCAGATGAGATCGACGAGCGCCTGTCGCGGGATTCTCTTGCCACGCTCGACGATCAGGTAGAGAGCGACCGCGAACAGGTACGGCTGCTCCGGCCCGATCCGGATATCACCAACCTCGATGGCGCTTTGTCCCAATGCCTTGAGATGAACCAATTACAGCTCCGCAGCAGACCCCGCCGACTGTACCGCCAGTCCGTCAGATCAGCGTCACATTGGCGTTTGGGTGGCGGTACTGCAAGCGCCGGAACGCTTTGACCCCTCCACCGGGGCAGGGCGCAAAAAAACTCCGCTCAGCGCGGAGTCTGTTGTTGCTGTAACAACTCTGGCTATCGCGTCTTATTGCTGGACGAACGCGACGCGGGTCTCCAGTGGATGACTACCGCTGCGCAACACCGCGACGGCAGTGTACTCGCCCTTCGGCAGCTGCTGCTTCGCCTTGTTGTGATACGTCACACTACCCGTCGAACGCAGGAGACGAGTCTGCAGCGCAGAGGTGAACATGCGCCCCTCGCTCCAGCGCCACACTTCGTGTCCCTCCGAATCGAGCACGAAGAAGTCGTGCGTGAATCCATCGGGGAACAGCAGCTCGAGCGTGCGCTTGCTGGTGTTCGTCACGCGCAGCGCGAGATCGATCTCGCCGCCGGCGCGAACTTCGAGCACGCTGCCCAACGGCTTTCCTTCCGTGATGTGCTGGTGCGACACGCGTGAATCGGCTTGCGTCTGACTCCACGGTCCGCATGCGAACGCGAGAGTGGCTGCTGCTGCGATTGGGAATACGAGCTTGATGTCCACGATGCAGAACCCGATGTGAAAACGCCGCGGCCGACTTACTGCTCACGTTTCTGTAAGCGGGCGAACTTATCTACAGCAAAGACGACACGCAATAGAAAAGGCAACAACTAAATCAATGCCCCGCATCGACTTGGAAAATCATCTTTGTGATTACCAACATTAGCAGTCACAATGTCCGGTAGCTTGAGAAAAATTTCACAAGCGATAAATTCCCCTTCCGGGAACAGCAAAACGTCGAGCCCGCAGAGCGAATCGTGAGCGCACAAAAACCCGCCGAACCCGGCGGGATCGGGGATGAAAACGATGCGCCCTCCACGAGCGGCTATGCTGCTGCGGGGCTTCAATTTGCGGTGGCCCTGGTCCTCTTCGCGCTCGGCGGGGACTGGCTCGACGGGAAGTTCCGAACCGCGCCCCTTTTCCTGCTGCTCGGGGTGTTCGGCGGTGGCGCCGCGGCCTTCTACAGCATGTACCGAAAACTGATGGGGCACCACGGCCGGAAACCGGAAAAGGAATGAGCCGCACCCTCCAAGACACCTTCACCTGCGTCGCAATCACGATGTTCGCGAGCCAAATCTCTCTCCCGCTGTGAAGCGCGCCCTCCGATTCCTCGCCGCCGCGGCAGGGCTCATCGCCCTGATCGCCCTCGTCATGGTGCTCGTCTTCCCGGGCGCCGAGAACGCGCGGGCCATCACGATCAGCGCCGCGCTCGCGCTCGTCGTGCAGCTCGCGTCCTTCCTGATCCTCCATTCGATGCGGGGACAGGGCGTAATCATTGGCTGGGGACTCGGCTCGCTTCTGCGGTTCGGCGCCCTGATAGCATACGGCTTCCTGGCAGCGGGTACTTTCGGCCTCCCGCTCGCGGCCGCGCTCTTCAGCCTGGCCGCCTTCCTGTTCGCCACAAGCATCCTCGAACCGGTTATGCTGGAGCGATGATGCAGCGCCGATTTTTCCTCGCCGCCGCGCTGATCCTGGGCGCCATGGTGCCGCCCGCGTTCGCGCAGGATCACGGCACTCCCGCCCCAGCGCCCCCCGCGGCTGGCGCGCACGCGACCACGCCGGCTCCGGTCAACACCGACGAAGCAGTGCAGCACGCCGCCGGCGTCCCCGAACGCGTGGACATGATCACGCCCCACATCACCGACTCGCACTCGCTCGAGTATCCGTGTCTCGAGCCGGGATGGGCTTGTCACCTCGAGCTGCCGCGCTGGAAGCCGATCCATATCGGCGGCCTGACGATCGACCTCTCGCCCACCAAGCACGTCGTATTTCTCTGGATCGCGGCCGCGCTGTGCCTCATCGTGCTCATCGGCGGAGCCCGCGCGCACGGCGGCTCCAAGCCCGACGAATCACCCCGCGGCTTCTCCAACGGGATCGAGGCTGTGGTGCTCTACATCCGCAACGAGGTCGTGCTGCCCAACGTCGGCCCGCACGGCAACGCCTACGTTCCGTTCGTGCTGACGCTGTTCTTCTTCATCCTGTTCGCGAATATCCTCGGCTTGCTGCCCTACGGCGCGACCGCGACCGGCAACATCAACGTGACCGCCGCACTCGCGCTCGTCACGTTCATCATGGTCGAAGTGGCCGGCATGCGCACGCTCGGCAGGAAATACATCGGGACGATCGTGTTCTGGCCGCACGACATGCCGCTCGCGATGAAGCTCCCGATGACGATCATCATGACGCCGGTGGAGCTGTTCGGGAAATTCACCAAGCCCATCGCCCTGGCGATCCGGCTGTTCGCGAACATGACGGCGGGCCACGTCATGGTGCTGGCACTCATCGGAATGATCTTCACTTTCGGCAGCGCGTTCCTCGGACTTGCGGTGTTCCCGCTGGTCATGGCGATCGCAATCATGCTGCTGGAGCTGTTCGTGGCGTTCCTGCAGGCGTTCATCTTCGCGCTGCTGGCGAGTGTGTTCGTAGGGCAGATACGAGAGGCGGCGCACTAACGAACTGCAACTGAGAACTGAATAGCTGAGCGCTGCCAGCTGGATGCTGCCAGCTGACCAGCTGCGGACATATTGGACTTTCGAAGCGCGGGTCTGCTCACCGCGTGGATGTAGCCGGCCGGGTGGCTGGTGAAGCTCGTTGGGGCCCGGGCTCCGGTGACGAGCGGCGCGAAGTCGGCGCGAGCGAAGCAGTCTCACTTTACGCACGTGGAGTTTGACAATGGATCTCTTTCTCATGCTGCAGAACACGGCGTATGACGCCAATTACGCCGGCGCGTGGGCGCAGCTCGGAGCCGGCATCGGCGCCGGTCTCGCGGTCATCGGCGTAGGACTCGGTATCGGACGGCTCGGCGGCCAGGCGATGGAAGGCATGGCCAGGCAGCCCGAGATGGCGGGCAAGATTCAGACGGGCTCGCTCATTCTCGCGGCGCTCATCGACGCTCCCGGACTGTTCGCGATCGTCGTCGCGTTCATGATCGCGGGCAAGTACTAACAACTTTGCTGCTCATCGGGCCCGGGCCCGGTGGGTCGCCACTCTGGTAGCCATATGCGCAAGGTCCTGACACTCTCGCTGTTCCTGCTCGCGGCGCCGGCATACGCGTCCGAAGCCGCGGCCGAGAAGACGAGCCTCATGTCCCCGAACACGGGGCTGATGTTTTGGACGCTCGTCATCTTCATAGCGCTCTGGATCATCCTGACCAGGTACGCGTTCAAGCCGATCACCGCCGCGGTCGAGGCACGCGAAGCGGCGCTGCGCGACGCGATCGAAGCCGCCAGGCGCGACCGCGAGGAAGCCGCGGCTCTGCTGGCGCAGCACCGCGCGAAGATCGAGGAAGCTCGCGGGGAAGCACAGAAATTCATGGCGGAGGCGCGCGCAGCGGGGGAGAAGGTGCGATCGCATATGCTGGAGGAGACCAAGGTCCAGCAGCAGGAGATGCTGGACCGCGCGCGCCGTGAGATCGAGGCGGAGCGCGACCGTGCCATTGCGCAGCTCCGGCGCGAGGCTGTCGAGCTCGCGATATCCGGCGCCGAGAAGGTGATCGAGCGGAACCTGGATACGGATGCCAACCGGAAGATCGTCGAGAAGTTCCTGGCGTCTATCCCGGCGTCCAAGCCGGACCGCGCGAGCCGCTGATGCGCGACTCCAGCATCGCGCGGAACTACGCGGAGGCGCTGCTCTCGCTCGCGAGGAAGGCGAACGACCTGGACGGCTGGGCGAAGATGATCGCGGACTTCGCCGCCGCCGTGGAGCAGGACACCACCCTGCGGCGTTTTTTGGAGTCCCCTCGCGTCAGCGCGGCACAAAAGGACGAGGTCATCACGAAGGCAGTGCAGGACCGCGTACCGAAGCTGTTCCTTGAATTTCTGCGGGCGCTACTGCGTAACCGGCGGCAGATGCTGATCCCGGAGATCGCGGTCGAG
This sequence comes from Gemmatimonadaceae bacterium, assembly GCA_050998915.1. Taxonomy (GTDB): domain Bacteria; phylum Gemmatimonadota; class Gemmatimonadetes; order Gemmatimonadales; family Gemmatimonadaceae; genus JACDCY01. The sequence continues at coordinate 2,756 of JBPCPS010000194.1, read as the reverse complement.
TACGCGAATCTCGTGGACGAGTCTGTGGGCCGCGTGCACGCGCGGGTCACGGTCGCGCGGGAGACTTCCGCCGACGAGAACAACGTGATCGCGCGCGAGCTTTCGCGCGCGGTCGGAAAAGAAGTCGTGCCGCACGTGAGCGTCAACCCGGTGATACTCGGTGGGGTAGTCGTGCGCATCGGCGATACTGTTATGGACGGCTCGGTCCGCCGCAGGTTGAGCGCTCTGAGGCGGAGGATGTTGCGCTAGGCCTGAGGAATCGGCATGCGGAGACCGGCCGTGAAAAAGAGCCCCGCCTTTCGACAGGGCTCTTTCGTATCTGGACTCGTTACGGTTATCGCGCCAGCGTACGGTTGTAGATCCAGAGCGCCTTGCTCAATGCATCGATACCTCGGCTCTGTTTGCGGGCGCCGAAATACAGGAGACCCAGGCCGCCCGCGCCGACGGCGGCGGCGCCTAGATGCCAATCCTGGGCGCTACTCACGAATAGCGAGATACCGGCTACGGCTCCTCCGAGAAACATGAGCACCCCCCCCGGCACGTAATTCCGCTGGAAGGTCCGCGCATAGGGGAGCGCCTCCGGCGAGCTGGATAGCAGCGATGCGAGATCCAGGGACCGAAATGTCCCGAGATTTCCGACCGGGATGCTCTCTTCGCCGCGAGCGATGTGCCAGTTCCCGCCGCCGAGAGTCAGCCGGAGCGCACACGAATCATAGCTGCACGGTACTGCGCTACCGACGGATAGCCGACCGGAATCGGACCGTACGGTTCCGCTAGTCTGGCTTTCCTGGGCCCCAAGATTCCAGGCGGGAAACACCGCGAGACATGTGAGGAAGAAATGGCGAGTAGGCATGGTGGTTTCGGCTCCAGGAAGAGGAGGACAATCCCGTCGACCGATGAAAGGCCAACGTATTCGCGAATGTTTAATACTTCCACTCCAGCTTTATCCTACCATTAATGTCGGTTCCGCGAAGAATCGTGTAGTTGGCGTCGGACCATTGATCTCCGTTCGAGGCGGCCGGAACAGCGGCGCCAAGGAAATCATCGTTGGACAGGAGCCAGTCAGCACTATCGTACAACACGCCGAGGAATGTCGAAAGGACGCCAATCCAGCCCGAGCCACCGGCGAACTTCACTGCGGCACCTCCGATTGCTCCCGTTGTAGTTCCGAGGACCGACCTCAACATGTATTTGTCCGTCTTGATCACACACGCGGTGTCGTCATCCTCCCAGAAGAGGATGTTATGGCCCTCGAAGAAGCTGTTGTTGAAATCGATTTCCTGGTCCCTTGTAAAGAGCAGGACGTTTCCGTTCCAGAACACGTTGTTCTGGTCGAAAACGCGGTACGGAAGCGCGTGTTCGCCAGCGCAGGCTAAGTCCGCTCCGTACTGAGAATTCGCCTGAGAGAGGGGTCCGTGGATATGGACCTCGATCTCGGGATTACCCCGAAACCACGGCTCACCCATGTCCCCCAACCGGGAAAAGGTCATGTATAGCCCGGCCGGTCCCGGGGACGAGCTGCCGCTCGAGCCGCCTTCGGGATCCTCAATTATCTGGGTGGATTTCCGAGCGGTTACCGCGTCAGGGGCCAGCGTACCGATAGCCTTGCCGCCGGCATCCTTTACATTGACGGCCCTGTTCATATCCATTGGCTTAGAAAAGTTGGTCTCTACCGGAACGATGACGAACGTAGGTGCCGCCGGAGGCGCGGTGCCGCTGAGAGCAATGGGCTCGCCCCGGGTGTTATAGGCGATCAGGGGATCTGAATCTCGAATCGCAGATGCCACGAGAACGTCGGCGGAGCCAGTCCACGTCTCTCGGTGTGCTTGGACGGGCATGTAGAACTCGAGAGAGCGAACCGATCGAAGGAGCGCGAGAAGCTGGGGTCGCGTGTTCTTGGTGTGTGCAGAAAGCATGGTCATGAGCGAGCTTCCAGCGTCGGATTCGAGGTACGTACCGAGCTGGAGCTTGTGCTCCTGAAAAGGAGCCGCGCGCATGTCCCTCTTGACACGCTCACGCACAGCATCATCGCGGAGGGCGAGCGCTACTCCTCGCACGATCTGCGCGATGATTACGCGTTCGGGATCTTTCGTCCAAAAATCTCGAGTCTTGTTCGCTTCCGCCGATGCGGAAGCTGAGTCGCGTGATGGCGCGGCAGGCTCGGAGCAGCCCACGAGCAGAAGCGCGGCGGAAAAGGCGACCAGGCGACCGAAGCGCGGCGCCTGCATCGCCTCGCCTGCTACCGGCCCGGCACCTCTTTCGTTGGAGCCGTCAATTCGTTCTGAGCGCGTGTCCTTACCGATCGAATCCGATAGCATCCTTCCCCCTCCTGTTGAGGTTGTTGCGCGTTAGCTTCGCGCGACGTAAACCTCTGAGGGGCCCCCACACTCAGCGACATCGAACAATTGCAGTGATGACCTCACCCTTCCCATACATCTCGACACACCAGCCTTATGCGAGGAGCTAGCCGCCTCGCTTTCGATCGCTGACCAGAATGGCCAGCACCATATAAACGGCCAGCACCGCGGCGATCAAGAACCCGACCCTCCAGCAGCGTTCCCAGCTGCGGAGTGTCGAGCCGCAGTCCGACGTCGTTCGCGGCGATCCGCTTGGTGATCACGTCCAGCCTGTGCGGCAGCGCGCCAAGAAAATCCGACGCCTCGGTCGCGATCTGGTACAGTCGCCGCGGCGAGAAGTCGCGCCGCGCGCGCTCGTCCGCGAGACGCTCCGTGTAGTCGCGCACCGCCTCCTGCGGA
>JBPCPS010000069.1:0-6721 GCA_050998915.1 Gemmatimonadaceae bacterium | reverse complement strand
CTCGAACGGGTGGAATCGATGGGGATCATCTTCCTCGACGAGATCGACAAGATCGCCGGGCAGCGCGGCGCGCAGGGCGGGCCCGACGTCTCGCGCGAGGGAGTGCAGCGCGATCTTCTGCCCATCGTTGAGGGCTCCAACGTCCAGACCCGCTACGGGATGGTGAAGACCGATCACGTCTTGTTCGTTGCGGCCGGCGCGTTTCATGTCTCGAAGCCGAGCGATCTGATACCCGAGCTGCAGGGTCGTTTCCCGATTCGCGTGGAGCTCAAGCCGCTCACCGAGCAGGATTTCGTGCGGATCATGACCGAGCCGGAGAACGCGCTGACCAAGCAGTACGCCGCGCTCATCTCGGCGGACGGCGCGTCGCTGGAGTTCACTGCGGACGGGATCGCGGAAGTCGCGCGCACGGCCGCGCACGTGAACGAGCGGATGGAGAACATCGGGGCGCGGCGGCTGCACACGATCATGACCACGCTGCTCGAGGACGTGCTGTACGAGCTCCCCGATCGTGGCGACGCGCCCGTCAAAATCGATGCCGCCGCGGTGCGCGAGCGGCTCAAGGCCATCGTCGAGGACGAGGACTTGCGGAGATACATCCTGTGACCGATCGCATTCACCGCGACTTCCTCGCGATCCCCGATTTCTCGAAGGCCGAGTACGGCTACCTGTTTGCGCTCGCCGAGCGCATGCGCGCAGGCCATTACCGGGAGAAGCCGCTGGCCGGGAAGGCGCTGGCGATGATCTTCATGAAGGCCTCGACGCGCACGCGCGTGTCGTTCGAGGTCGGGACATGGCAGCTCGGCGGGCACGCGCTGTTCCTCTCGCCGCGCGACGTGCAGCTCGGGCGCGGGGAGCCGATCGCCGACACGGCGCGCGTGCTGTCGCGCTACGTGGACGGGATAATGATCCGCACGTTCGCGCACGAGGATGTGGTGGAGCTGGCGAAGTTCGCTGGGGTGCCGGTGATCAACGGGCTCACGGATCTGTCGCATCCCTGCCAGATCCTCGCCGACATTCTCACAGTGCGGCAGCACCTGGGGGAGATCACGGGGAAAAAGGTCGCGTGGATCGGCGACGGGAACAACATGGCTAACTCGTGGATCGAGGCCGCGGGGGTACTGGGCTTCGAGCTGGTGCTCGCGTGTCCTGAGGGCTACGACCCCGACGCGGGAAGCCTCGCCGCGGCAGGTGAGCACGCACGCGTCGTGCGCGATCCGGTAGAGGCGGCGAAGGGCGCGCATGGCGTGAACACCGACGTGTGGGCGGCGATGGGCCAGGAAGAAGAGCAGGCGCTGCGCGAGAAGGCGTTCGCTGGATACGAGGTGAGCTCGGCGCTCATGAAGCAGGCGGATAAGAAGGCGATTTTTCTCCACTGCCTCCCCGCGCATCGCGGCGAGGAAGTTTCGGCGGAGGTGATAGACGGCCCGCAGTCGCGCGTATGGGACGAAGCCGAGAACCGGCTGCACGCGCAGAAGGCCGTCATGGCGGTGTTGATGGGAGGAGAGCAGCTCAGATGACGCAACCACGAGAGAATCCAGCGCCCGCGGACGCGCTCAAGGAAGGAGATCCCGCGCCTGATTTCACCGCTGACACCGACGAGGGCGTGCCGTTGCAGCTGAGCACGCTACAGGGGAAGCGAGTCGTGCTGTACTTCTATCCAAAGGACGACACGCCGGGTTGCACGATCGAATCTTGCGAGCTACGCGACGCGCATCCGCGCATCACCGCCAAGGATGCAGTCGTACTTGGGGTGAGCCCTGACTCGGTTGCTTCACATCAGAAGTTCAAGAAGAAGTTCGATTTGCCGTTTACTCTCATCGTCGATGAGGGTCACCACATTGCCGAGCGTTACGGCGTGTGGAAGCCGAAGAAGTTCGCGGGCAAGGAATTCCTCGGCGTGAAGCGAACCACGTTCATCATCGGCCGCGACGGGCAGATTGCGAAGATCTTCCGCGACGTGAAGCCGCGGGGGCACGCGGAGGAGGTCGAGAATGCGCTGGCCGATCTGCCGTAAGACCCTGCGCGTAGCGCTCGCCTTCACGGTCGCGGCGTCGATCGTGGGCGGGTGCGGCAACATCGCGAACGGTCTCTACGCCTGTACGACGGACTTTAGGTTTGGTATCAGCGCCACGGCGCTCGACGCGGCGACGAACGCCAACATTACTTCCGGCGCCTACGTGATCACGCGGGAAGGGAGCTATCGCGATTCCGTGAGTGCAAACCCCGGCGGACAGCTCGCTGCGGCTGGCGAGCGCGCGGGGACTTACACCGTGACGATCGGACACCCCGGCTACGCCTCGTTCACGCAGACCAACGTCGTCGTGAACCGGGACGAGTGCCACGTCATCCCGGTAAAGCTCGAAGCGCGGCTGCTGCGTAATCCGTGAGCTAGTTCGGCGCCCGGCCGTATTTCGCCATCGCCGCCCGCATCCGATCTACGGGCAACGCGTACACCCGCGCGCCGTCCGCGCCCGTCGTCGTCTCCGCCGCGAGCATCGCGTTGAGGATTGCTTCCTCGGTGGCTTGCACTGTCGCGTAAAACAGCGGGTTGATGACCAACGTCATTTATTTTTGCCGGTTGGCCCCACCGGTCCTGCACGATGAACCCCTCCATGTGATTACCTTCGCCCATGGCTAAAAAGTGGCGAGCAAAACAAGGCATCTTGCTGCTACGCGGGCTCGCGCGCTTTCTCGTTCTCATAACGGCGCTCGGGATGATCCGGACATCTGGGGCGTCGGTGCAGCTGGTCTTGCTGCCAGTAATCTTAGGCTTTTTGGTCGCTCGATACGTTTTTCAAACTCCCGTTTTGCGCGCCGCGGCATTTCTAAAAGGGCGCGTGTCACCGACATTCTCCCGCACGGTGGGCTCCTTCGCCCTCGCGAGGGAACGTGCGGTGCTCGGATTGCGGCGGCCTCCGAATCTTGCCTGGGTCGCGCTAGCCATGATCCTTGTAACGGTCCTCGTACCTTTCTCATGGAGCGAGTTTGGCGGCGTTTGCAGCCGGCGTGAACCTATTCGAGTAGCGTTTCGCATTTCGTCCCCGGACGAGCCTGTCCATTGGGTCGTTATGTATGTAATAGCTCTCATGAGCGTCATTTCGTTTGTGCTACTCGAGGAGCTCGCATTTCGAGGGTGGTTGCTTTCGCCGCTACGCAAGTTGATCGGGACTGTGGGCGCTGTGGCTGTCACCAGCTACTTCTTTGCCGTCATTCATTTGAGGCCCGCCACCGGATACAACGACCTGTTCAATGGCGTGATCTTCGGCGTTTCCGCTGTGTTGACGGGATCTATTTGGACCCCAGTCGCCCTTCACTTCGCTTACAATGGCGGTGTTTGGGCGTGGGACCGCTTCTTCGATCGCTATGGAGCTGGGGCGATCAGCTGTGGCTTCGCGCGACCGGCGTTCCTAACCCTCGCCGCCACACTCGTTCTGGTCCTTTGGCTGGCGCGTCAAAGGCCTGGTGGAGGTGCAGCGGCGAGGGCGTTTAAGCGGCGTTAGTAAGGATGGGAGCCTTGTCGGCCTAACATGTCACAACTGACTTGGTCGACGAGTTGGTAGCACCCACTGTTAGTCCAGTTCGATCCGCCACCACCGCCCGTCAGGCTGCCTTGGAAGAGTGTGCCGGTGCTGCGCGCCGCGTCGCTTAGTTGCCACATTATTCCATATCCAGCCACTGCCAGATTGACGCCCAGGTACGTGAGCCGGTCCCTAGCCGTCGTGGCGAGATTGCTACCGATGGCGCCCACACACTCGCTGAGGGCCTGCTGACCCACGAGGTCGGGTGGGGAGGGAAATCCCCATCCGCCCGTCGCGTTGCGCACATTCCGCAATCCCGAGAGCGCATACATTGCGAGGTCTGAGGCTCCCATGGCGGCAGAAGCGCCGCAGACGTCACGGGATTGGACGGCAATTTCTGCGGGCGTTGATGCCCTGCGGCTAACTACGCGCCGAACGGTGCCGGTCGCCGTTGCTCCCAAGCGCCCAGCCACAACTTCCAACATTTGTTGGTGGACTCCACCGCCAGGGATCCCTCCTCCGCCGCCGCCGCCAGAATACGTCGTTGTCATCTCCGCGATCGGCTGGTTGTATTCGAACACCGTCTCACGCGTAGTGTTTGCTACCCAGCCTTCCGCGGTGAGCGTCCAATCGTACACGATCGACCAACCCTTGTCGTTGTATCCGAGATAAACTATCTCTCGCGCCGGGCGATCGGCGTTTTCCGAATACCAAACCAGCCGATGCATTCCGTTGGCGTCGTTGAACGCCAGCATTTGGAGCCGGGGCTCGGATGGCGACGGCTCGGCCGATTGGGTGGAGAGATTCGAAACTCCAGCGAAGGAAGAGGCGTTTCGCACAAGTCGACTTGCCAACGAGCGGGTTGGGCTAGTCGCATCAAGAAAGTTCGAACCATTGAGCATCGGACGATCATGCGCTCGAAAAATCATCGGAGCGCGCCAAGGGCTCTTACCTCGGATCTCGCGTCTGTACCGTACGATTCCACCCGTCTGAATGCGGGTCTCGTTCGTGATGACTGGCGCGGGGACAGCGGCGTCGCGGTCCACCGTTTTCGCTGGTCCTACGGCAGGCCTGAGCGGATCTACTGGGGGAGATGCTGTCTCCGGATTACAAGCCAAAACGAAGACGCCACCGATCCAAGCCGATACTGCCAATATTCTGCGGATTCCTGGCATCACCATCCTCCGAAAATAGGGGTGGGCTAGAGTATCCCGCACTAACTTTTTTGGAACTACTACTGGTAGTAGTTCGCGCCATGCATCGCCGATGGATTTGCCTTTTTCGTCTGGTCGGAAATACGGTCGCTCCACCACGCGTACTGGGCCGCCCTTTCGGGTCAGCTCGCCGGGTCCGCCGAAATGGCAGAAGTGGGGTAGCCTTCCAGGGTTACCCCGCGGATATTTGAAATAATGACCTCCCCCACCTCGGGTGCGCCCACCCCGCCGCCCCCGAACGCCCTCGACACCCCGCCCACCAATCGGCCGGTGCCCGAGCCCAAGCGCACCCCGTTCCACGACATTCACGTAGCGCTCGGCGCCAAGATGGTGCCGTTCGCCGGCTACATGATGCCGATCCAGTATCCGGCCGGCATCACCGCGGAGCACAACGCGGTTCGCACCGCGTGCGGGCTGTTCGACGTCAGCCGCGTGGGCGAGTTCATCGTGCGCGGCGAGGACGCGTGCGACTTTCTGAACTACGTCACGACGAACGATGTCGGCGCGCTCGCCGTTGGCCAGGTGCAGTACTCGACCATCCTCAACGAGCGCGGCACGATCGAGGACGATTGCCTCGTATACCGCTCTGCCGATTACTACATGATGGTCGTGAACGCGTCGAACGCGGCCAAGGATCTGGCCCACATCGGGAAGTACAGCGCCTCGTTCGATTGCGTCGTCGAAGATTCGAGCGACGCGACGGCGCTGCTCGCGTTGCAGGGTCCGCGCGCGGCGGAGATTCTTGCGCCGCTCACCGAAGCGAAGCTGACCGACATGAAGTACTACTGGTTCGACAAGTGCTCCGTCGGCGGCGTTCGGCACGTCACCATTTCGCGCACGGGCTACACCGGCGAGGACGGCTTCGAGCTGTACTTCCGCAATGAGCACGGGCCCGCGATCTGGGACGCGCTCATGAAGACTCGCGCCGTAACGCCCGCGGGACTCGGCGCGCGCGACACGCTGCGCCTCGAGATGGGTATGGCGCTGTACGGCAACGATATCGACGACACCGTCACGCCCCTCGAAGCCAACCTTGGCTGGCTGGTGAAAATGAAGAAGGGCGATTTCGTCGGATCCGACGTGCTGGCGAAGCAGAATGCCGCGGGAATCCCGCGCAAGCTCGTAGGGTTCACGCTCGCCGAGCGGGTTGTCGCGCGCCACGGATATCCCGTGTACTACGGGGGCCAGCAGGTGGACGTCGTTCGCAGCGGCACAATGAGCCCCACGCTGAACGTCCCCATTGCCACCACGTATTTGCCGCCGGACGGCGCCGTGGAGGGCGCGAAGCTCGAGGTGGAGATTCGTGGCCGCCGCGTCGAGGGCACCGTGCAAAAGCTGCCGTTCTACAAGAACGCGTCGCACCTCTAGCCCGCCAGCGGTGCGCGTAGCTGTTCTCACCATTTCCACCTCTCGTTCCGCGGGCGCCGGCCCCGACACCTCCGGCGACGCCATCGCCGAGTGGATCAACGCCGGCAAGCACACGCTCGCTGCGCGCGAGCTCGTGTCCGATGATTCCGCCGCGATCATCGCTCGTCTCGTAGGCTGGTGCGACGCCGATAGCGCCGACCTGATCCTTACGACCGGCGGCACCGGCCTCAGCCCGACGGACGTAACGCCGGAAGCCACGCGCGTGGTGCTCGAGCGTGAAGCGCCCGGCATCGCCGAGCGGATTCGCTCGCTCTCGCTCGGAAGCTTTCCGCGCGCCGCGTTGTCTCGTGGTCTTTCGGGCGCGCGCAACAAGACTTTGATCGTGAATCTCCCGGGCTCGCCGGGCGGGGTTCGCGACGCGCTGTCCGCGCTCGACCCGATCATAGTCCACGCATGCGACGTGTTGCGCGGCACCGCGGTTCACGATCGCGGCGCATGACACCAATGCCGGAGCGGGGGGGGGGGGGGGGGGGGGGGGGGGGGGGGGGGGGGGGGGGGGGGGGGGGGGGGGGGGGTGGGGGGGGCGGGGGGAAGGTGAGAAAAAAAAAACAACGCAAC
>JBPCPS010000094.1:0-41682 GCA_050998915.1 Gemmatimonadaceae bacterium | reverse complement strand
TGGCGGGAGGGGTGGCCCGGCACGCCGGTAGAATCCGGCGGGGGCACCACGCCGGAAAACGACATCATCGCGCCGACACCGGCCGCGGTCGCGGCCGGGAAGGGAACGAGCTCCGGGGAGTCGAGCCGCGCGCGGCTCACCGTGATCACCGGGAGCGCGAGGTGCGAGTTGACGGACGTGTCGCCGTGTCCGGGGAAGTGTTTGCCCGTGGCGAGCATCCCATGCTCCTGCAGCCCGCGGATGAACGATGCGCCCAGTCGCCCGTCGAGCCTCGGATCCTCGCCGTAGGAGCGGACGTTGATCACCGGGTTGGCGGGATTGCTGTTGACATCGAGGATCGGTGCGTACGCGATGTGGATGCCGAGAGCGCGGCCTTCGATTGCCGTTATGCGTCCTTGCTCGTACGCGAGGACCGTATCGCCGGCAGCGCCGAGCGCCATCTGCGTGGGAAACAGGACCGCTCCGCCCAGGTCGATCGCGTTGGGGACGAAGTACCCGCCGCGTGCGCGGAAGCCCGCGCCGAACTCGAGATCCGCCCCGACGAGCAGCGGTACATCGCTGAGCCGCTGCATCGCGTTGAGCTTGGCCGCGATCTCCGTCGGCGAGCCCACGGACATGGTATAGCCGCCGACCTTGTCCTCGGTGATTTCCTTCACCACGCGCTTCCACTGCGGCGAGTCGAGTGACGTGTAGTCGCCGAGCACCGTGGGCCAGACCATTTGCGCGGCCTTTTCGCGCAGCGTCATGGACGCGAGCACGGAATCGGCCCAGGAGGAAACCGTCAGCGCGGTACTGGCTTGCGGCTCGGACGCGGGGACTGTGGCGCAAGCAAGCGAACTCGCGGCGAGAAGCAACGTGAGACGCTTCATCAGGTATCAGGTATCAGGTATCAGGTATCAGGTATCAGGTAAAAGGAAGAGCAGGGATCGAGCGGAAGCTATCAGTTTCACTCTGATACCTGATACCTAGTTCTCAGTGCGTGATCGTCCCTTGCTTGCTCGTGTCGATCTCGTCGCGCTTCCCACCGAAGAGAAATGCTTCCATCTGCTTGGTGAGGAACGCGCGGGCCTGGGGGTCCATCAGATTAAGCCCGTAGTGGTTGATGAGCATCATCTGCTGCTTCACCCACGCCGCCCAGCACTCCCGGCAGATCTCCTCGCCGGCCCGGGCCCCCACAGGGCCCGGGAACGGCGGCTTCTCAAAACCTTCGCGCGCCTCGCCGCAACGAGCGCAGGTGACCGTGGCGGGCACGGTTACGTGCGGGCGTACTCGATCTTGGCGAGTCCGAAGAGTTGCAGCAGACGGAGATACGTCCAGCCGATGTCGAACTCGTACCACTTCGCCTTGAACTTGGCGGAGTGCGGATCGGCGTGGTGATTGTTGTGCAGCTCCTCGCCGCCGAGCCAGATGGCGATGGGCAGGATGTTGCGGCTGTGGTCCTTCACGCTGAAGTTGCGGTAGCCTACGGCGTGGCCTACGCCGTTGATGATGCCCGCGGCCCAGAAGGGGATCCACAGCATCTGCACGCCCCAGACGAGCGGGCCGACGAAGAAGCCGAACAGGTAGATGTCCACGCCGAGCATGACCAGGATGCCGAGCCAGTTGAGCGGCGTCAGCAGCTGGCGCTCGAGCCAGTCGCTGGGCGTTCCCTTGCCGTATTTCTCGAGGACGCCGGGCTGGTTAACGGTCTTTCGATAATAGAGCGCGCCCTTGAGCACGATGTTGCGCAACCCTTCGAGCAGCGGGCTGTGCGGATCACCCTCGCGATCGGCGAAAGCGTGGTGCTTGCGATGGCAGGCGACCCACTCCTTCGTGATTATGGAAGTGGACATCCAGAGCCAAACGCGCATCGGGACCGCGGCCAGTGAATGAATCTTGACGCTGCGATGGGTCTGCGACCGGTGCAGGAAGAGCGTTACGCAGACGTTCGTGATGTGGCCCGCGACGATGACGAATACGACAGGTATCCACCACTCACTGGCCCAACTGGCGAAATAAGGCATTTTTACACAAGCTCCAATGGACGGGGTACCATCCCACCGTCGCAACTCAGGTTTCCGTACGGGAAATGAAGCGCTCCGAGGCCGTTGTTGGTCCCGGAGCGTTGTACCGAATTTAACCAGTTTTGGTCCAGGTTGCTAGTGCGGTGTAGGGGTTAACTCTCTTGTTTCCAGAAGGTTGGTTGTTGCAAGGAGCGTGCGCCTCCCGCGGAAAAGTTCCCCTAAAACGCCCTCGAAAAGTTCAAGCTGACGCCGCCTGTGCGGGGTGCGGCTAAGCCGATTCGGACTGGAATCGACCGTGGCTCCCAACGGTCCGCCCGGTGAAAAGCTCCCACCACCCCGCCCACCAGCAACCCGATGGCGCCAAAGGCAGTCCCGAGCGCCGCGCCAGCTTCCGCAGCGCTGCCGAAAAAGAAATCCGGCTCCTCATATGAGGCGGCCCCCACGATGCCGCCGATGAGTGCACCGGCGCCAAAGCCAATCAGTCCATCACGGATCACGCGTCTCCGCGTGCCCGCGCTGACGTCGAGAGCGGTGACGTTGTCGAGCGCGATTGTGCGTAAGCCGGCACCGCCTGCCACAACGATGGAATCGCCGCGCAGCTCTGTGACCATGGTGACGTGTTTTTTGAGATCATCGTGCGGCGAGGTCACCCGAACGCGCGCTCCCCGGGCGAGCGTGGCCGATTGGGCCTCGCTGGCCATCGGCAGCAGGAAGGCCACTGCGAGAACGCAAAGTACGGACTTCATTGGGTCGTCTCCGTCGAAAGGGTGTGACGATTTACCTCACGAAGGAACGATCGCGATCCCGAAGCTCGCCAGGCATACGCCGTATGACGTAGATGGCAGCGGGACCTCCGGATAGCAGCCTGGCCTGGACCCACAAGCGCCTTGCCCCGCTCCAACGGCCCCACTAGCGTGCGCCAGTGCGCACGCCAAGGAAAGCAGACAAGCTGATCGCGGGCTGTGCCACCCAAGACGGGACGGAGCGGTACCGTGGCAGGCATGCGGCCGCGCACGCGGAGGATTTTTTCCGCCCGCTCGCGGACGTGCTCAGCGTTTCATCGATCGGTCTCGGTACCTACCTCGGCGACTGCGACGACAGCACCGACGCCGCTTATGCCGCTGCCGCGCAGCTGGCAGTCAAATCGGGGATCAATCTGCTGGACAGCGCGGTCAACTACCGGTGCCAGCGATCCGAGCGCGCAGTCGGGGCCGCGTTGCGCGCGCTGCTCTCGTCGGGCGCGGCGAAGCGCGACGAGATCGTGGTGTGCAGCAAGGCGGGGTACATCCCGCTCGACGGCACCCCGCCGCCCACCCGCCGCGACTATGACGCACTGCTGAAAGCGCAGTACTTCGACCCCGGCGTCATAACGCCCGCGGAGGTCGTCGCGGGCGGGCATTGCATCGCGCCCCGGTATCTGAGCGATCAGGTGCAGCGCAGCCGGCGAAACCTTGGAATCTCCACGATCGACATTTATTACCTGCACAACCCCGAGCAGCAGCTGGACTCGCTGACGAGGGGCGCGTTCACGGCGGCGATCAGTGCCGCCTTCACGCAGCTCGAGCGGGAGGTCGCGGACGGAAACATCGGCTGTTACGCGTGCGCCACCTGGAACGGCTTCAGGGCGCGGCCGGGCGAAAAATCGCATCTCTCGCTCGCCGAGCTGTTGAAGATCGCGGCGGCCGTGGGCGGGGCCGACCACCACTTTCGAGTAGTGCAGCTTCCCATAAGCCTGGCAATGCCCGAAGCAGTGCGGGTCCCCACGCAGCCCGTGGGCAACACTATCGTCCCTCTGTTACAGGCGGCGAGCGAGCTGGGCGTCGCGGTGATCGCCAGTGCGCCGTTGATGCAGGGTCAGCTGACCCACGGCCTCCCGAAAAAGCTCGCGGAAGCGTTCCCGGGTCTCGCGACCGACGCGCAGCGCGCGGTCGCATTCGTCCGCTCGCTCCCGCGGGTCACCGCCGCGCTGGTCGGCATGAAGACCCCGGCGCACCTCCGCGAGCAACTCGAGGCTGTAATGCGATGATTGCAACTGAAAACTTCCAGGTAGAACTGCCAAGCTGGTAGCGGCCGGCAAAAGCCGCCAGCTGCGGGCCTAAGCTCGTAGCCGCAGGCTTCTAGCTGGGGGCTACCGGCTTGGCAGGTCCATATCGTAGTTAGCTGCCTAGTTGCGCGTCACCACCACCGGCGTCGCCCGGAGGTTGAGGTTGTGATTGATCCGCAGGCCAGCGATCCCGTCAGTCTGCAGGCTCAGCGCGGACTTGCTGAGTGCCGCCGCCACGACATCGTTCACCACGAACCTGATCGAATCACCAGCGACCCGCACCTCGAGCCGGTACGTCGCTTTCCCCTGCGCATCCGCGGCCGGCACCCACTGCGTCTTGTGCCAGGCGATGAGGTCGCGCGTGACGGCGCCCTCGCGGTGCTTGACGATCATCTCGCCCGTGCCCGCGACCACGAAGTAGGTGTACGCCTGGGCAGGGGTGTCGAGGTTACGACCGGCGAAGAACAGCCCGAAGGCCTCACGATGCTGGGGAACGGCGAGCTGCTGGATCGTCGATTTTACCGTGTAATTCCCGGTCGCGGCATCCTTGGAGGAGTAGGCGATATGGGCGGGTCCGGTGGTTATCTCCCAACTGTTTCCGGACACCACGTACTTGGCATCGGAGAGGTTGGTGTTGGGCCGGTCCGTTCGACCGAGGTATCCCGCCGGCAATCCGCTGGCGCCGGCCGGCTTGAGGTCCGCATCGCCCTCGGTCTGGGCAGCCGGGGCCCCCGCCGAATCCGGCGTGCCACTGTCGCCGGCGGGCGTGCAGGCCGCGAAAAAGAGGCCCATGATCAGTAAACGTTTACGCATTTTTCACCTTCGCATGAGATTGTGACCGGGCCGTGAAAGCCCCCCTGTCCGGAAGCTACGCAGGTTGTGTGCGCGAATCTTGCTTATCTGTTCCCGTTAAACAACCCTCCTCTACAGGAGCAGACATCAATGGCGGCGAAAAAATCATCGCGGAGCAAGTCCGCGGCACGGGGAAAGTCCAAGCGGACGGCGAAGCGAAGCTCCGCCAAGCGCAGTACTGCCAAGCGTAGCAGCGCGAAGCGTAGCTCGAAGAGGCGCAGCTCTACGAAACGCAGCAGCATGAAGCGGGGTTCGTCGAAGCGCCGTTCCGCGAAGCGGAGCACCACGAAGCGCAGCAGCGGGCGCAAGTCAGCCCGCAAGCGGTCCTCGAGCCGGGGCAAGAGCCCGAAAGCCCGCGCGCGCGCCATCGTGAAACGCACGAAGCGTGTCGCTTCGACGGTCGCCAAGCAGGCCGTGGATCTCGCCCAGTCGGCCGGGCACAAGATCAGCGAGACCGCCGGGTCCGTAGCGGATCGGTTCTAGGCCGGCTCCGGGCATGCCGAGGTGAGGCTTCCCGGCCGGGAAGCCTCACTTTTTTTACCTCATGTGCGCTGAGAACCAGTCCCGGACTTCAGCCACTACCAGCTCCCGATCGTAGTCTACGGTCAGTATGTGTCCGCCACGGTCCACGAAGAGCAATCGCTTGTCGGTTGCCGAGATCGCCCGATAAGCATGCTCCGCGACTTTGCGCGCGACGCGATTGTCGTTCCGCGCCTGCATGACGAGCGTGGGCGCCGTGATGGACGGCAGCGCCTTGCGCGCGATGCGAGTCACCGTCAGCAGTTCCCGGAGGGCGCTCGCGGTCGTGACTCCGTACGCCCGGCTTCTGGCGCGCTCTTCGGGGTCGAGTATCGAGCGGTCGCTGGATCCCTTGAATTGCCCGGTCAGTGGACCCCATCCCCGGTGGAGCAGCGCGGCCAAAGCGAGCGCCGGCGGCATCCCCAAATACGGCGCGAGCAGGACCAGCGCCGGCAGATCCCGCGCGCCAGCCGCGACGACTGCGGCGAGCGCCCCACCCATCGACAGTCCGGCCAGACCGACCGCTTCGTACGATCGCAGCATGGACTCGTATTCCGCGCGGGCGTACGCAATCCACTCGCTCGCCCGGGAGCGCGCGAAGTCGTCGAGGGTCCGGCCGTGTCCGGGAAGCAGCGGCGCCTTGACCGAGAACCCAGCCCCGTTCAGCGCGGCCGCGACGTAACCGAGCGTCTGGGGAGTATCACCGAAGCCGTGAAGCAGGAGAACGGCGGAGTCGCCGCTCCCGCGTAGCTCGATCGGCCCCGCTCCAGCTATCAGGCCGGCGATAGGGCGAGCTGGCTGCGGTGGATCACATAGGACGTTCCTTTCCGCTCCGCGACTCCGGACCCAACGAGACGTCCGAGCGCCAGCGAGATCGATTCCCGCGTCGCCCCCACCATCTCGCAGAGGAGCCGGTAGTCCGACGGCGATACGACGAGCGTTCCATTCGCCTTGCTGGACGGATCATGGCCGAGACGGTCGATCGCGGCCAGCACGCGAGCATCCACCGAGGCCGCAGCGAAATCGTGCAGCCGCCGCAGAATTGCCGCGCGCTCGGTCACCATCTGGCTCGACAGGGCGATGGCGCACGACGGCTGCTCGCGCACCAGGGCGCGGAAAGCATCGAAGTTGAGGTGCAGGGTCTCGCTCGCAACGGCGGCGTAGGCGTTCGTCGCGTAAGGCGCGTGGGGAGATAGACCCTCGCAGCCAAAGGTTTCGCTCTCGAACGCGACCCACGATACGAAATCGCGTTTGTTGCGGCCGCTGTTGCTCAGCACGATGCGCCCGCTGACGACCACGAAGAGTCCGTTCGCCGGCGTGCCCCGCTCGTACAGGACGAATCCCGCGGGCCAGTTTGCTATGGCTCCGTACGCCGTGAGGATCTCGAGATCATCACGCGTGAGCTGCCCTGGCTGGTAGTGTCCGTTTTCCGACATTGCAAGGACCCGGTTGACTACCAGGCACTCTTGCAATCGGCGCGCCGTTTGAAATCACTCCTCCAGCTCCGCAGCGGCGTGGCGCAACGCGACCCGAAGCGCCTCCTCCCGATCCGCGGAAAGCGGCAACGCATTGGAGATCTTGGAGAACGTCGCCACCATCTCGTCGTCGATGAACGCGTCACCCGGCGCGGTGACGCCCAGTCCATCGAGCGATCTAAGTGCTACCTCTCGAAGCAGTTCCACTGTCGAAGCGGACAACCCGGCAAGGCTTCCCGGCACCGGGCGGACGCGGGGGGGGTCGCCCATTCGCTTTGGCGCCTCGAACAGGGCGGTGACCGGCGCGAGGGACACCGCGAATGATCCTTCGTTGTGGTCGCGCCACTCCGCCACTACCCCCCGGCGGCGAAGGGAGAACAACAGCTTCTCTACCGCCGGCTTCACAACCGCGACTCCGCCCTCGCTGGATTTGCCGCGCCCAGTTATCACGAGCACATCCCCCGCCTGCGCCATCTGACGCTCGCGAAGCCATGCTTCCGTCCGCGAGATCGCCTCCGAAGCGGTCGGCAACAGCGCGCGAAGATTCAGCGTGCGACTAGGCCCAAAAGAGGCTTCGTCGAGCGACCGCAGCGCCCCGGCCGCTCCCGGTCCCCGCGGTGCACGGCTTCTCCGCGACATCCCGGACGAACGCTAGCGGAGGGCCGCGTTCAGCGTCACTCCGTCGAGTCGCTCCATGGGTGTCACGCCGAGGGCTCGCGCGATGGTGGGAGCGAGATCAACAACGCGGACTTGATCGGATATTCGGCGCTGCACGAACGGGCGACCATGAAACAGCAACGGAACCTGCACATCATAGCTGTGCGGGCTTCCGTGGTTCGCATCTCCCGTTCCCGACCAGAAACTTCCGTACTTCGTGGTGAGGACAAGGGGCACAGTGTGCTCGGAACCGAGCGTATGCACCCATCTCCGGGCAACGTGGTCTCCGATCGTATCAACCTTCGCCAGATCCGAAGGCCGGTCAGCGCGCTCAATGCCGGGCGTACTCAGCGCACGCGTCGCAACCTCGCGTACGAGCGAGTCGGGGTCGATGCCTGCCCGGATAAGCGCTTCGCGATCTACATGGACCATTCCGAAATCGATTTGCACCGCGAAAGGATCGATGTCGCGCTTCGTCAGTCCGGCCCGAATCGGAGCCAGCAGGGCGGTAGTCGAAATGCGAAAAACATCGGCGATTCCCGGGCGTGCCGGCGCCGCGCCCAAAGACGCAAAACCGTGATCGCCGGTCAGCGCAATCAGTACCCTTTGCTCGCCGACGATCGCAAATAGGGAATCCAGAAACTCGCCCAGTTTTCGATCGAGTCGCATGATCTGATCGTGGACTTCACGCGAATCCGGGCCATACGTGTGACCTACGAGATCGGTGCCGGACAGGCTCACCGACATGAAATCCACCTGCGGCCCGGTCCCGATGTCCAGCGCACGAACGCCCGCGAGAGCGAATTGCAGCGTTAGCTCGTCCGCCCACGGGGTAGCACGCAGTAGCGTCGGCACGTACCGGGGTAGATCGTCGGCTGTATGCGGAAACGCGAAACCACCACCCAGGTTCTCCGTGGGCACACTGTCAGGCTCTGGATACTCGCTCTCCGGGAGCAAGAGAGTCCACGTTCGGCCTGCATATTCCCGCGGAAGACCGCGCGCGTTGAAGCTATCCACCCATGCCGGAAGCTCCTGCCGGTAATAGGTGCTCGTGGTAAACAAGCCGCCACCGCTGTACCAGTAGACATTGGCGGCACTCCGTCCCACCGGAAGAATTGCGGCCCTGTCCTTGTAGGATGCCGAGAAAACCCGGGTCCGACGATCGTGCGCGATCATCCAATCCGCGAGTGTCGTACCTCGAAAATCCTCCGGCCCCGCGCCAATACCAATACCCGCAATCAGAGGGAAAGAGCGCGAGCCGACGCCCTCGGCATTTGACCTGATACCAGTGCTACCCGGAAATCTCCCCGACCCGATCGTCGCGTGACCCGGGGCCGTAGCGGTGATCGCATGATCATGGACAGCAACGGGGAAATAGGCCCCCTCGCGAAATAATCGTCCCAGGCCACCCGTCATCTGCCCGAGCCATCGGTCCACGTAATCCGCGCGCAGCCCGTCTACCGTTAACAATAGAACCAGCCTTGGGAGCGAATCGGCGGCTCCTGTGGCGAGCGCGGCGGGATCAGATTCAGACTCCGGAGCAGACGCAGAAGCGGAGGCGGAGGCGGAGGCGGAGGCGGAGGCGGAGGCGCAACCGAAAATAACTGGGACCAGGACGAGCATACGCGTAACTCGTCCGCGCCGCCGGCTCAGTCCAAATCGTCCACAGTGATTATTTCCGGCAACGGCAAAAATCATTTCCCGAACTCCGATGCGCGTGGCTAGCGTGGCTCTCCATCCCAGTGTTGGAAGCATAGTTTAATCTCCGCCACGAGATATACCCGCAAGGTCACATCCATATCCACCATTCGACCCAGGGCTATCAATGAGCAAGGCCGCAGTTGTCGCTGTCATGGTGGCGACATTCGCCTGTGCACCGGTTCCCGCGACGCAGACTGTAATGTCGGTTCCCCTTCCCACAGCCCAACCTCGGGCGCCGCGCGAGCTCCTGTGGGTTAGGACCGCCGCAGAGCACGAAGCTCTGTTTCACCAAACGTTCAGAGCCGCACGCGAGCGACTCGCGTCGCTGGCGAGCCGGTCGCCCGTGGGTACTTGGGCAGTCATCGCCGATGCGGACGAGACCCGAGTCGACAATTCAGAGTACCAACGCAGAATTCTGCCGAGTGGCAGCTCGTTCGACTCAGCTTCCTGGAACGCCTGGGTAAGGGAGCGAGCAGCTCCAGCGCTCCCGGGGGCCGTTGATTTCGCCCGCAGCGTACGCGCCATGGGAGGGCACCTTGTCGTCGTCACCAACCGTGACGGGCACGTCTGTGAGGACACGCGCGCGAATCTGGCAGCCATTGGTATCGAGGCGGCGGCTGTTTTGTGCCGCACGAGCACCAGCGACAAGAATCCCCGGTTCGAAGCGGTTCGTACCGGAAGCGCCGTTCCGAATCTCCCTGCAATGCAGACCCTCATGTGGGTCGGCGACAACATTCAAGACTTTCCTCAGCTCACGCAGAGTATCCGAAATACGCGGGATCCCAGAATGGCCTTGTTCGGCGACCGCTATTTCGTTTTGCCTAACCCGATGTATGGGTCGTTCGAGCGGAACACGATGCGATGACCGCCTTCCGCTGCGTGGTCGTCATTGACGCGGGATGTGCCTCGGCGGCATCCCGAACGCGGTCGTGACCGCGATGCGCCATCCGTTCGAAGTTTTTACGAATACACGCTCGGAGATTCCGCTGCTCACGGAGTCACCATTCCGGACATCGTACCGGTAGCTGCCGTACACGACCCCGGGAGCCAGCGGCACCACGGTCAGGTCGCGCGCCATGAGGGTGTCGGGCCAGCTCGTGCTCGTGCGCGCGGGCCAATCGTCGAAGCCAAGCTCCAATCCGTCGCTGCCATTGCGCGCCAGGCGCGGGCTCTGGAGGTAGGTCGCGATGTACCGAGCCCGGTCGCGCTTGTGAATCGCGTCGATGTTCTCGCGAAACAGCGCCAGCGCTTCGACGCTGTCAGCGGCCGCGAACGCGAACGGAGCTGACGGCGCTACGGTCGCGGTCGCGCACGCCGCAGCTCCGAGCGTGAGCGCAAAAATGGCGAAGGCTGCTCGTGTCATCGTAGGGGGGGGAATGGTCCAGCGTGATCCCGTACGATACAGCAAGCCCGTCCGCCGTGCTACGCGGCCGCCTCCAACCGTTCCGCGGCAACCAGCGAGCGCGACACACATACCTCGTCGCAACGGATCCTGCGGGGGCAGCGGAGACAGTCACGCCGAATCTTTTCCGGATAAGCCGCTCGGTCCGCGACGGCATATCCAGCCGACTCGAAGAACGCCGGCGTCAGCGTCAGCGCGAACAGCTCGGTGATGCCGCGCTTGAGCGAGAGATCTTCCACCTGGCGCACGAGGCGCTTGCCCAGTCCCGTGCCGTGCGCGGCGCGCGTGATCGCGAGCGAAGACACTTCCGCGAGCGAGGGCGAGTATTCCTTGAGCGCGCCACAGCCGAGCAGCTCGCCGCACCGGTCCACCGCCACAACGAAGTCGTCGAGAGCGTGAACGACCGAGTCGAGCGAGCGTGGAAGCATGATCCCCTCCGCGGCGTAGCCGTTCACTAGCTCGACGATCGCGTCCGCATCTGCGCGGCGCGCCGGCCGGATCGTGACGTCCTCGCGCTTCGGCGGCAACGAGCGAATGCTGTGCTGGATCACGACACGACTCCTTCGAGAATTTCGAGGCCTGTCTGCAGCTGGTCGCGGCCGGCGATGAGCGGCGGCAGAAGACGGAGCGTGTAGTCGCCCGCCGAGAGAATCAGGAGACCCGCATCGAGAGCGCGTGCGACCACGCCGGCGGCGGGCTCGACGACGTCTACCCCCCACATGTACCCCACACCGCGCACCGCGCGCACGCGCGGGGTGCTCGCGACGAGCGCGGTGAGCATCGATTCCAGCCACCGGCCATTCTCCGCGACGCTCTCGAGCAGCGACTCATCGGCAAGCCGGTCGAATACGTGCAGCGCGACCGAAGCCACGAATGGACCGCCGCCGAAAGTCGTGGCGTGATCGCCGGGCTGCACGGTCCGCGCGATCTCATCCGAGAGCAGCACCGCGCCCATCGGCAGGCCGCCGGCAAGCGGCTTGGCCAGCGTGACCATGTCGGGAACTACGCCGCTCTGCTCGTAGGCGAACAGCGTTCCGGTGCGGCCGAGTCCGCACTGCACTTCGTCGAAGACCAGCGCGATCTCGCGCTCGACCGTGAGCTGCCGAAGTCCCTGGAGCAGCGCGCTGTCGAGGACGCGCACTCCCCCCTCCCCCTGCACAGGCTCGACGATCACTGCCGCGACAGTGTCGCTATCGAGGATATGCGCGAGGTCGTCCAGATCGCGCTCGCAGATCGAGATCCCCGGCGCGAGCGGACGGAATGGCGCACGGTACGACGGCCGGTCCGTGGCCGCGAGCGACGCGAACAGGCGGCCGTGGAACCCGCCACGCAGCGCGACGATCTCGTGCTTGCGCGGTCCTCCAATCGTGCGCGCCCAGCGCCGGGCGAACTTGAAGGCGCCCTCGTTGGCCTCGGCGCCCGAGTTACAGAAGAAGACCGACGACGCGAACGACCTGTCCACCAGCCGCTGCGCCAGCAGCTCGCCGGGCTCGGTCGCGTACAGGTTCGATGCGTGCAGCACGCCGGTGTCGGCGGCCGCGGCGATCGCCCGCCGCACTCCCGGGTCGCCGTAGCCGAGCGCGTTGACGCCGATGCCGCTGGAGAAGTCCAGATACGTGCGGCCATCAGCGCCAAGCAGCTCGACGCCGCGACCGCCGATAATCTCGAGCGGCGCGCGCTTGTAGGTGCCGAGAATGGCCGACCGCTTGGTGGCGATCTCCTGCTGATCGAGGACCGGCAATGAGAGGGTCGTCATGCCGCGAGGCTCGCGACCAGCGTCATGGTGGTGCCAAGCCCGGAATCGAGGATTCCCGCGAGCGGCGCGATTCTGACCGAGGGGACTCCGCCCACTAGCGCTGCGTGCGCCGCCTCGAGCTTCGCCGCCATCCCGTTCGACGCCGTGCCGCTGGCGATGAGACCGCGCGCGGTCTCCACGTCGAGCATGTCCAGCACGACTCCATCGGCACCGATGACGCCGTCCACGTCCGCTACGAGCAGCAGCTCGCTCGCCTTCGTCGCAACGGCGATCGCCGCGGCGGCGTCGTCGCCATTGACGTTGAGCGCGCCGGGGCCATCGGCATTCCGTGCGAGCGGAGATATCACCGGCATGTAGCCGGCGTTGAGCAGCGTGTCGATTACCGCGCTGTTCACTTTGCCGGGCATGCCGACGTGCCCGAATTCCTCGATGCCCAACGGCTGCGCCTGCAGCAGACCTGCGTCCTCGCCGGAGATCCCCACCGCCGGAACGCCCGCGTCGACCAGCAACGATACGAGTCGCTTGTTGACGAGCCCCGACAGCACCATGCGCACGATGTCGATGTCCCCCTCGGACGTGACGCGGCGGCCGCCGCTGAACCCCGGCGATCCGCCAAGGCGCCGCTGCATCGCGGAGATCTCCTCGCCGCCGCCGTGCACCACGCACATCGCGCCCGGCGCGGCTCGCCACGCTTCTGCCAGCACCGATGCCAACGCGGGCGACGACTGCGCGCGCCCGCCGATCTTCACGACGCTCTTCATGCCGGCAGCCCGATACGCTCGTCCAGACCGAGCAGGAGGTTCGCGTTCTGCACCGCTTGGCCTGCCGCCCCCTTGAGCAGGTTGTCGATCGCCGCGATGATGACCAGCGTCGGCTGGCGCACGTTTGCCGCGGAATGCACGCTGAGCCGCACGACGTTGCGGTGCACGACGTCGCGCAGCGACGGCGGGGCGTCGGCCACTTCGACGAACGGCTCGCCGGCGTAGAAGCCTCTGAACAGCGCGGTCGGGTGCGCGAGCTCGGCCGCCACCGGCACGGTGATCGTTGCAAGAATGCCACGCGCGACCGGCAACAGGTGCGGCGTGAACAGAATGTCGTTGTCGCCGCCGAGCTGCCGTACCAGCGCGTTCATCTCGGCGAGGTGCCGGTGCACGTTCCCGGGCGCGTACGCGCGGAAGTCCTCGGCCACCTCGGCGAACATCAGCTCCTGCTTGGGCGCGAAACCAGCGCCGGTGACCCCGCTCGCGGCGTTGACGTTGATCGTCGCGCCCGCGCGCACGAGCCCGCGCGCGAGGAGCGGCGCCAGACCGATCAGCACGGCAGTCGGATAGCACCCCGGGTTCGCGACCAGCTCGGCGCCGGCGATCGTGTCGCGCATGATCTCGGTCAACCCGTACGGCGCGGCGGTCTCGGTGTTGCCGGGGCGAAAGTCGGAGGACAGGTCTATGACTCTCGCGCCGGTCTTCCGCGCCGCGTCGACCCATTCGGCGGATGCGCCGTGCGGCAGCGCGCTGAACACCATCTCCGCGTCGTCGAGCCGCACGTCGTCGGGCGCGAGAAAGGTGATTTCGTAGCCACCGAACCGCGCGCGCTGTCCGCGCTGCCCGTTGGCGGCGGCGAAGGCCAGCTCCATGCCCGGATGCCGGGACACGAGCCCGCACAGCTCCCTGCCGGCATACCCGCTCGCGCCGAGGACTCCCACCGCAATCTTATGCATTTGGAATGCATAATCTTGCAGTGAGGGTATGTCAACGGTTTTAGTGGTTTTCCACGAGACTCACTGGAATCCAAGTCTGGAGTGTGGCAGTCGGGAGTACGCAGTCATGAGTCCCGCGCCTTGCGGGGGCGCCCACTCCTCACTCCGATGACTCCCAACTGCCACACTCCAAACTCGGATTCCCTGTCAGCATCCCCGGATCTACCCTCTCTCGCCGATTTCGCGTATCCGCTGCATCAGCTTTTGCCTTCCGCCGGCCGACCGGCAAACGATTAGCACCGTATCGTCGCCCCCGACCGTCCCGAGGATCTCCGGCCACCCCTGCGAATCGAGCGCGACGGCCGCGGACTGGGCCCCACCGGGAATCGTTCGCATTACGATCAGCTCTCCCACTCCGTCCGCCCTGAGGAACAGCTGCGGCAGGATCGCTTCGAGCGCGAGCGGCGAGGCCACACCCGCCTTCGGCGCCGAGTACCGTGGGCCGTCCGGGCTGGGCACCCGTGCAACCCGCAGATCGCGCAGATCCCGCGACAGCGTCGCCTGGGTGACGTCCCACCCTCGGCTGCGCAGGAGGCGCCGCAGCTCCTCCTGGCTCGAGACGCGCCGAGCGCCGATGATGTCGAGGACCGTGGACTGCCGATCGGACTTGTTGGCCATACTAAAAACGCTCTTGGCTGTTGGCTATTGGCTGTTGGTTACTGCCCCCGGGGGCGAGCCTGGCCAGGATGGCAAAAATATACTTGACTGCGGCCCCCAAAGCGTATTTATTCATTCTTCTTGCATAAATACACGGCTTGAGTAGTTAGCCAACCGCCAATAGCCAACAGCCAAGAGCGCCCTCCCATGTCTACCATCGTCCTCGCCTATTCGGGCGGCCTCGACACCTCGATCATCGTTCCGTGGCTCAAGGAGCACTACGATGCGCGCGTGATCTGCGTCGCCGCCGACGTCGGGCAGGGCGATGAGTTGGAGGGCGTGCGGGCCAAGGCCATCGCGTCAGGCGCCGACGAGTGCTTCGTCGAGGATCTGCGCGAAGAGTTCATCACCGATTACATCTGGCCTACGCTCAAGGCGGGAGCCACGTACGGCCGTAAGTACCTGCTCGGCACGTCCATGGCGCGCCCGCTGATAGCGAAGAAGCAGGTCGAGATCGCGCGCCAGGTCGGCGCGACCGCGCTGGCCCACGGCTGCACCGGCAAGGGCAATGATCAGGTCCGCTTCGAGCTGACGTACGCGGCGTTCGCGCCCGACCTCCCGGTTATCGCTCCCTGGCGCTGCTGGGACATCAAGAGCCGCGAGGACGCGATCGCTTACGCCCAGGCGCACAACGTTCCCATTACCGCGACGAAAGAGAAGATCTACTCCCGCGACCGCAACATCTGGCACATCTCGCACGAAGGTGGCGTGCTCGAAGATCCGGGTGCGGCCCCCCCGGCCGACCTCTTCATGCTGAGCGTATCGCCCGAGGACGCGCCGAATGAAGCCGAAGAAGTCACGATCGGATTCGAGAATGGTACACCGGTCACGGTGAACGGCCGCGCGCTCGGCGCGGTAGCGTTGCTCTCCACGCTGAACGCGATCGGCGGCCGGCACGGCGTCGGCCGCATTGACCTCGTCGAGGACCGGCTGGTCGGAATGAAATCGCGCGGCGTGTACGAGACGCCCGGCGGATCGCTACTGTACGCCGCGCACAGCGAGCTCGAGCAGCTGGTGCTGGACCGGCGCACGCTCGCGGCCAAGGACCTCATCGCTCAGAGCTACGGCGAGCTGGTGTACGACGGTCGCTGGTGGAGCACCGAGCGCGACGCGTACGACGCCTTCGTCAACGTCACGCAGGAACGGGTGTCGGGCGAAGTCACACTAAGGCTGTTCAAGGGCTCGATCATCGTGGCCGGACGCACGAGCGAGTTCGCGTTGTACGACGAAAACTTCGTCACCTTCGGCGCCGACGACGTCTACGACCAGGCGGACGCGGCCGGATTCATCCGGCTGTACGGGCTCTCCACCAAGGTGCAGGCGCTCCGGGACCAGGCGCGCAAGGACGCAGCCCAGGCCAGTAAGCGGGCAATAGCGTGAAGCGGTCGCCGCCACCCGGGGACGCTGCCCCGGGCGACGGCGGCAACGGGAGCCACAAGCTGTGGGGAGGCCGGTTCAAGGCGCCCCCGGCCGCTGCCCTCACCGCGGTCAACCGTTCTATAGAAGTCGACTTCCGGCTGTGGCGGTTCGACGTCCGGGCCTCCCAGGCGTGGGCGGCCGCGCTCGAGAGCGCCGGCGTCCTGACGGCGGACGAGAGCAGAGCGATCCAGGCGGGACTCGCGCAGGTCGCGAAGAGATTCGAGAGCGGCGAGCTGCCGGTGGACTCCGACGAAGACGTCCACACGATGATCGACCGGCTGCTGCACGACGAGATCGGCGACGTCGCCTCCAAGCTGCACACCGGACGGAGCCGCAACGACCAGGTGTCCACCGCCGCACGGCTGTGGACGATGGCTGCGTGCGATTCGATCGAGTCCGGGATCAGATCGCTCCAGTCGGTGATGGTGCAGCACGCCACCGGCCTCACCGACGCGGTGATGCCGGCCTACACGCATCTTCAGCGGGCGCAACCGGTGTCTGCCGCCCACTGGATGCTATCGCACTTCTGGCCGCTCGCGCGCGATTGTGACCGCCTCTCGGCGGCATCTCTGGCTGCGTCTTCGCTCCCCCTCGGCTCCGGCGCCATCGCCGGCTCGGCATACCGCGTACCGCGCGATCAGCTGATGCAGTCCCTCGGGTTCAGCAAGCTCTCCGAGAACAGCATCGACGCGGTGGGTGATCGTGATTTCATCGCCGACACGCTGTACGCGATCTCGATGCTCGGCGTCCACCTGTCGCGGCTCGCGGAAGACGTGATCCTGTTCGGCTCCTCGGAGTTCGGCTTCATCCGCTTTGGCGACACATTCACCACGGGCTCGAGCATGATGCCGCAGAAACGCAATCCCGACGCTATGGAAATTGCCCGCGGGTTCGCCGCCCGCTCACTCGGCGGCGTTACTTCGATGCTGGCTACGTTGAAAGGATTGCCAAGCGGGTACAACAAGGATCTGCAGGACGACAAGAGGATTTTGTTCGACGCCGTCGATGCGACCATGCTGGTCCTGCCCGGGGTCACCGGCGCGCTCGCCGAGTGCACGTTTCAGGTGGAGGCTATGGAGCGAGCCGTGTCGAGCGGGATGATGGCGACGGATCTTGCCGATTATCTCGTGGGGAAAGGCGTGAGCTTCCGCGATGCGCACGGAGCCGTTGGAAGTCTCGTTCGCGCCGCGGAGGAAGCCTCGTGCGAGTTGGGCGAGCTGTCGGCGGAGCGCTTCGCGGCTGCACACCGGGGGTTCGGCGCGGACGCGAAGGAATGGCTCGATGCGCGAGCGTCGATCGCGCGCCGGGACGTTGCTGGCGGCACGGGACCAAATGCGGTTCGCGCACAGTTGGATGCGGCACGCGCCGCGCTCGAGGAGGTCACCAGCCGCGACCAAGGGTTATCCGGGCCGTGAGCCCCGCTCGTAGGTCGCCCCCCAACGCAAGAAGCCCCCGCGTTTCCGCGAGGGCTTCTTTTTTTACCAAGCTGCAGCGTCTTTAGAACTCGATCCCGAACGTAATCGGAACGAACTGCAGCTGCGGGTCCCCACTGATCGTGTGCAGTCTGGCTTCGACGAACGTCCCCAGGCCAGACAGCTGGAACTTGGCGCCAACACCGGCGTTGATGCCGAAGTCCGTATGCGACTCGCCGCCATCGGCCTTGACATTGTACGAGCCCACGCCACCGATCACGTACGGGCGAAGTCCCAAACCGCCGAACGCATACGTGATGTTGACGTTACCACCGGCGATGCGAACGTCTTCGTTCGTGAAGACACCCTCATCCTGCCCGGCGAACTTGTTGTAAAAGCCCTCGAGCCGGAAACCGACCGGCGACGCCGGCATGTTGATGCCCAGGTGGGCGGCCGCATTGTAGCCGACCTTGTGGCTATCGCTCAGATCGGAGAGCGGGAGCGAAGCACCGGCCGATAGACCGACCGTAAAAGGACGCTGGGCTTCCACCGTCGAGGCGCCGGCCACCAAAGCCGCACCGACTACGAAAGCAGACAGAATTCCACGCATTTTTGAGGTCCTCTTTATGGTTCAGCCGCGCGTACTCGTGCTGAGTGCTCTCGCGCGGCAGGTAGTAGTAGTACCCCCGGTCCGGCCAAAGTTCAAAGATTTCGGTCTCTTTGGCCGACGGTCACACACGCCTGCACACCCCCCATTGCCTTAATATTCCTATTGTTTTAGGTTTATTACCAATGAGAGGCTACTCTGTTGGAACGGCGGCACTTGCGCTTGACGTAGAACCAAAGTGGCTGGACAATTTATTGTCCCAAAACCGGGTGGATGGCGTAAGCCAATCAAGACAGGGGGTACAGCGACGGCTCTCCCCCAGCGCTTTGCACGTGATCGCCACAGTACACGCGCTGAATCGCGAGCTTCAGATCCCCGTCTCCATGGCGCTCCGGATCGCGCACGAGCTGTGGCGGAGGCCGTCCGACGACGGCGGCGACCGCGCGGCGCTGGAGCTCGAAGGGATGGCGCTGCAGATAGATCGGCACGAGCTGCGGACCCGGGTCGATGGGGCGCTGGCCAGCGCGCTCGAAATGGCGCCGCGAACCAGGCGAGGGCGGCCCCGGCAAAAAGAGTCTGGTAGAACGGGGCCGTCGCTTTGACTCCTTGGATTTGGATCGGCAATCCAAGTTTGGAGTGTGGCGGTACGGAGTAAGAGAGTTCGGAGTGAACTCGAAACCTCACTGCCACACTCCCAACCGCCACACTCCAAACGTTGATCCCATCTCAGCCGGCTCGAGATCAGCCAAGCTGTTCCGACCCTTGCCCCAACCCTCAGGACCATAATAAAAGGCGCCCCCCGTCAGGGGGGCGCCTTCCTTCAACTGGGCTCGATCAGCTCGCGCCGTTCGCCCGGGTCACGTTCTCTGCCGCGGGACCTTTCTGCCCCTGAACCACGTCGAACTCGACAGCGTCGCCTTCTGCCAGCGACTTGAAGCCACTGCCACTGATGGCGCTGTAATGGACGAAGCAATCCTTCGTGCCATCATCGGGGGTTATGAAGCCAAACCCTTTCGCGTCATTGAACCACTTCACCTTTCCGGTCGTACGCATTCCTACTCCTGCAATTGGTAACGTGACGCCGCGGAGCGAGCTATGACTACTCCTGCCATCGGCTTGTGGCGGGACCGAGAAGACCCCCCGCCCTGGATCCATGCCGCGCGTCCGCCATGCGGACCCGCTGCACAGCGCAAAAAGTAAGCGGGCCGGGTGGCTGGGACAATACCGCCACCCTCCGGCGCAATCGTTCCAGCCCCAACCGTGCGGTTCAGGGCTCTTCTACGCGGACGCCGGACACGAAATTCTCGCTCTTGCCGAAGCAGGACGTCGGTACGTTCCGGTGCTCCTCGTACTTGAGAGCGACGCGCTTGCCGATGCTCGCCTGGATGTCGGCCGCAACCGCGTCGTCGCGGACGCTAAAGCGAAAGATCTCCGGCGCTACGCCGGGCACGTTCGTCTTGGCCAGCTCGCCCTCCCACGTCGCGCATACCACTCCCTGCTTGGCGAAGTTCTGGACGTAGCCGTATTGCTCGCCGCGCTCGTACACGACGTTGAGCGTGACCGCCGCCCAGATCGCGAATGCCAACAGCGGCAGGATGATCAACGCCGCCAGGATTCGCGTGGTGACTCGCCTGTGCCATGGGGTCGGCACGACGATGGGCTTCGCTACCGCCGGTGGAACGGCGGGCTCCGCAGCCGGGCGAGCCGGCTCCCGTGCCGGTGTCGGCGGGGCATCCGCCGGATCCGGTATGCCGGGCTCGTTCGGATCGCTGGGATGTCTGGGCTCGGTCATGTCCGCTCCTCGGGTTGATTGCGATGCTAAGCGTTTTCAACGACTCCGACCCCTAGAACTGCATCGCCGGGGCCAGCGATTTAGCTTTCGTGTACTAATCATATGTCGCTTCGCACCGCAAATCCGAGCGCGATCCTTCCGCGGCGGGCGACCGCCACGGTAGTCGTCGGCGGCGTGGCCGTGGGGTCCGGCCATCCGGTCGTCGTACAGTCCATGACCAACACGGACACCGCGAACGCCGAATCGACCGCCCGGCAGGTGGTCGCCCTGGCAGAGGCGGGGTCGCAGCTGGTTCGGATTACGGTGAACAACGAAGACGCCGCGGCGGCCCTCCCGGATATCGCCGCGCGGCTCGCGGACCTGGGCTGCACCGTCCCGCTCATCGGCGACTTCCACTACAACGGACACCTGCTCCTCACGCGCTTCGCCGATTGCGCCAGAATTCTCGCCAAGTACCGAATCAACCCTGGCAACGTCGGCACGAAGCGCCGCGACGAGAACTTCCAGACTATCGTCCGCATCGCGGCCGACAACGGGAAGCCCGTGCGCATCGGTGTGAACTGGGGCTCGCTCGACCAGGACCTGCTCACGCAGATGATGGACGCCAACGCGCTCGCGCCCGATCCGGCCGACGCGCGCGACGTGTACATCGAGGCGATGCTGGCGAGCGCCCTCCGTTCCGCCGAGCTCGCCGAAGCGACTGGACTGCCGCACGACCACATCATCATCTCCGCGAAGGTCTCGGCGGTGCAGGATCTCGTCGACGTCTATCGCCGGCTCGCCACACGCTGCGATTTCCCGCTGCACCTCGGCCTCACCGAAGCCGGGCTCGGCAGCAAGGGAATCATCGCGAGCACCGCCGCGCTCTCGATCCTCCTCGGGGAGGGGATCGGCGATACGATCAGGGTCTCGCTCACACCTCGCCCCGGCGGTGATCGAACGGAGGAAGTGCAGGTAGCGCAGCAGATCCTGCAGTCGCTCGGACTTCGCAGCTTCGCGCCACAGGTGAGCGCGTGCCCCGGGTGCGGCCGCACGACCTCGACGTTCTTTCAGCAGATGGCCGAGGACATCCAGAGCTACCTGCGCGAGCAGATGCCGGCGTGGCGCGCGATCTACCCAGGCGTAGAGGAGATGCGTGTCGCGGTGATGGGGTGCGTGGTCAACGGTCCGGGCGAATCCAAGCACGCCGACATCGGCATCTCTCTCCCTGGGACCTTCGAGGATCCGGTCGCGCCCGTGTACGTGGACGGCAAGCTCGCGGTCACTCTCCGCGGCGACGACATCGTCCCTGAGTTCCTGACTCTGCTCGAGGACTACGTCGCCCGCCGGTACTCGCGAACTGCGGATGCTGCCGTGGAGACTCAGGTCTAACCGGCCCTCGCCACCTACGCTCGCAAACTACGCTCGCTAAGACGGTGTCTCGGACCGGTTAGACCCGAGTCTCCACGCATCGTGCGGTTGCAGGATCGGCGCTCACGACGAAGTCCCGGCAAGCTTGGGTGCCGTTCCTGGCGGGCGGTCGATCGAAGCGAGGGCCTACGCGTACTTCTCGAGGCCCGCCGCTACTTCGTCGAGCTCGTGCATGATCGGCGCGGAGAAGCCGACTTCGCGCAGCCGCGCATGCACCGCGCGGTACCAGCGGACCGTCCCTTCGCGTCCCGGCTTGAACCGTCCCCAAATCGTATCCGGATCCTGCGTGCGACGAAGGTCGGCGAGGATCGAGCTGCCATTGTGGATCTTGTCGGCGGCGCACACCCAGCGTGCGCGCTCCGAGGCGAGCGCCAGCCGATCGAGATAGTCCTGCTTTTTCTGCTCGCCGTCGAGCGGGTCGCCGTTCTCGTCGGCTTCGCGGTGCGTGACGGCCAGCACGGTGTCGAGCACGACCTGACCGAATTTGTCGGCGATGCGATGCTGCAGCGACTGGCTCGTGTAGCCGTCGCGCACGCAGTCCTCGATCACGTCGTGCAGAATGCCCGCGATCACTGTGTCTTCGTCCTGCCCGTACCGCGTGAGAATCACGGCCACGTTCGCGGGATGCGTCAGATATGGCAGCGCCGTCCCTTTTCGAACCTGCCGGTCGTGGTGCTTGGCTGCGAAGGCGAAAGCGTGGTTCACCCTGTCGGAGTAACCCTTCATTCCGGCGTTGGCGGTCGCGGAACTGGTCATTCAACCAATGTAGCCGCGGGGCGATTTCATCTCACGGTCCCGGCCGCGGGCGGGCGAACCGGGCCATGATCGCCTCGAGGCCGTCACGGTCCTGCGCGTCGAACGCCCCCGGCCGGTCGGAGTCGATGTCGAAGACGCCGAGCAGCACGCGATTAGGGTCGAACACGGGAACGACAATCTCCGAGCGCGAGCGCGGGTCGCAGGTGATGTGCCCGGGGAAGGCCGCGACGTCGTCCACGATCACCGTCTTGCCCGTCGCCGCGGCGGTGCCGCACACGCCACGGCCAAACTCGATCTCGAGACAGCCCAGCGTCCCCTGGTAAGGCCCGACGCGGAGCAGCTTCCCCGGAAGCACTACCCGGTAGAAGCCGGTCCACAGGTGGTGCATGGCGTTGTGGACTGCAGAGCTGATGGTCGCCATCGCGGCGACGTCGTCGTCGATCCCGTCGAGCACGACGTCGATTTGACGCAGCAGCTCGGGGTACGCCTCCGCCTTCGCGACGCCCGCGAGATCGAGCGCCGTCTCAGCCATCGCTTACTGGAAGATTCCGAAGTTGCCGAGCAGCCACCAGAGAATGATGAAGATGAGAACCGTGCTGAAGCACCCACCGCCCAGCTTCTTGGCGCCGTAACCGGCGGCCAAACCCCGCAACAGCTTGCTCATTGAGCTTCTCTCCGTGACTGAGGATATCCATCGCGATGCGCGGTACCTCTGCACACAATGTACCGGGGCACAGAACGGTGCGAGGGCGCATTATGTTTCGAGGTGGCTGCGTCCGCTCTCGTATCGCGCTCCCGGCACGGGCTTCACGTCCCGCCGGCGAACATCCATCTCGACGCGCGCTCGGCGGCGGGCACGGTGTTCGTATCGCACGCGCATGCGGATCACTGCTCGTCTGCCCCGCGCATTATCTGCACACGCGAGACAGCCGCGCTCCATGCCCGGCGCAAACGCACGCGCGAAACGGTGACGCTCGACTTCCACCAGCCCTCAGCCTGCGGTGAGGCGACGCTCGAGCTCCTCCCCGCAGGCCACACCCTCGGCTCCGCGATGGCGAAAATCAGCTCGGCGGAGGGCACGCTCGTCTATACCGGCGACTACAAGCTGCGCTACAATCCCTTCTCACCGCCCGCGGCGATCCCGCGCTGCGACGTGCTCGTGATGGAGTGCACCTTCGGCTCGCCGCTGTACCGGTTTCCGCCCGACGACGAGCTGCTCGCGCGGTTGTTCGCGTTCATCGACGAGGCTCTCGCGACGGGGCACACGCCCGTCGTGCTCGCCTACTCGTTCGGGAAGGGACAGGAGGCGCTGTACCATCTGACCCGGCGCGGGTACGACGTGCTCGTGAAGGAGCCGACCGCCGCGTACTGCGACCTGCACGTGGAGCTGGGCTACGGTTTTGCCGGACCGGGGACGTGGGAGCGATTTGCGGCCGAGCTGCTTCCGGGCCGCGTGGTCCTGGCTACGCCGGGGTGGAAGACCGATGCGGTTGCGGACATTCCGCGAGTGCGCACCGTGCAGCTCACCGGGTGGGGATGCAATCCGCGCGCGCGGTACATGTACGGACATTGCGACCTGGTGCTGCCGATCTCGGATCACGCGGACTTCGATGATCTGGTGCGGACGGCAGTCGAGAGCGGAGCGACGACGATCTACACGGTGCACGGCTCGCCGGTGTTCGCTGCGCATTTGCGGTCGATGGGACTCAACGCCGAGCATCTCGCGGCGCATCCGAACAAGACCGAAGTCACCAGGAAAGGCAGTAGATCCGTTACGACAGCTGCGGTGCCTGGTCAATACTCCCTGGAGCTCGCATAGATCACGACAGGCGCTGACGGGATCCGAGCTATCTCGTAGCCGGCGCAGCTGATTCCAGGTCGACTTCCCGTGGAGGTCGTTTTGCAGCGGCTAACAGCTCCTCCCGCGTCCGCAGCTGCGGCGGTTCCGTGTTCCACAGCACCAGCCCGTGCACCCGCATCCCCGCGCCGCGCAGAGTTTCGACCGCGCTCGACAGCTCGCGCAGCGGGGTTCTCGCCATGCGCGCGCACAGGATGACGTCGGCCGAGGGAACGATCGTGGACGCTTCCTGCTTGGTCTGCGCGAGCGGCGCCGCGAGCACGATCATGTCGTACCGGGACGATACACGCTGGAGGTCTTCCTTCACTTTCTTGACGCTGCTCGCGCTCGGCTGGCCCGCGCGCTTGCCGGCGGGGAGCACCGCCAGCATCTGATCGCGGCCGATCGTCGTGAACACCACGGCGTCCGACAGCGCCACCGTTTCCGCGAGCACGGCAGTCAAGCCGGGGTCCGGCGGGATCCGCAGCGCGCCGGCGACGCCGCACGTCACCGGGTCGCCGTCGATGACGAGGGTGCTCCGCGCCTCGTAGGCCGCGATCGCGGCAACGTTGACCGCAACCGCCGACGCGATGTCCATGTCGTCACCGGTGATGGTCACCGCGTTCACCGGCGCGTCGAGCGAGGACAGGTGCAGGTAGAGAGTCCGGTACGTGTCGGAGATGACGTCGATTATCGGCGGAGCTTCCACGTCCGACTGTCGGCGCGCCCGTTCTACGATCTGCTCGCGCGGATCCACCACCGTCAGCACGCGCGTGCCCGCCGTCTGCTCCGCTTCGCGCAGGTCGGCGATGTGCGGGTTGCGCACTTCGATCAGCAGCGAGACAGCGAAGCCGAGAGCGAGGGCGATGACCAGCGCCGAAGCCAGCATCGCCCACGGCGGCGCGTCGACGTTCGCGATCTGCCGCGCCCGCGAGGAGAGCGCGTCGATCTCCCTGTTCCGCCGGCGGATCTCCACGAGCGACGCGTTAGCGGCGTTGAGGATGCCGATCGCCTCGTTACGCTGCAGGTGCACCGCCATGGTGTCGGCCGTGGGCACGGCAGCGACCGGAGGCGCGCGCGGCGGGAGCAGCGGCTGTCGCGCGGCGCGCAGCTCGTTCCGGCGCGAGACGGCGATCGCCACGAGCGACCGGCCTATCGAGTTTGCCCTCGCGGACAGGGCGATGGCCAGCGGATCGGCGCCGCCGAGCGCGCCGAAGGTCTCGCGTTCGCGCTCGATCATGCCGAGCGAATCGAGCAGCGACTGCACGATCGGGGTCGCGCGCAGTTCGGAGGAGGAGCCGAGCGCGCGATACGACGCAGGCAGGGGCGTGCTTTGCGCGCGCTCGATCAGGCGTCCCAGCCCGGCTATCCGCGCCGTAAGCGAGTCCCGCCGCGGAATCAGATAGAACGGCAGCGTGTCGATGGACTGGGCCAGCGCCTGCGCCGCCTGCCGGCGCGCCGATGCCAGCAATGAGTCGCTCGCCGCGATCGTGGCGAGTGCGCCGATCCGGGCGTTGAGCGTGGGCTGCGAGTCAGGGCGGTCGGGGATCCGGGCCTCGACGGCGGTGGCCACGCTGGTTGCGCGCCGGGGGATGAGCACGAACGTCACCAGCGCGGCGACGAAAGCGAGCCCGCTGACGATCGCGACGCGCGCGCGCCGGCGCAGCGCGTTCTTCGCGCGCGCCGACATCCAGAGCGCACCACCGGCCCAACGCTTCATCGTTTGGTAATGTGAGCTACCTGAAGTGAAAAACGGAAGCGCGTATTCCGCGCTTCCGTTTCACTAAGCAAGTCCGCTGCCTAAGGCGTTACTGCACCGTGATGACGCCCCGCATGTTCATGGCGAGGTGCGGCGTGCAGAAGTAGTTGTACGTGCCGGCCGGTACGTTGGCGAACGAGATCGTGTATGCCTCGTTGGCGTTAATCATCATCGGGCCGGAAAGCTCGCTGATCTGATTCGGCATGTTTGCCGAGAGCTGCGACTTCGCGCTCGCCGGAACGGTGGCCGGATCGAACGCGACGTTGTGGGGCGCGCCGCTGACCATGATCCACCGGATGCCGTCGCCGGCGTTCACGGTGAGGTTGGCGGGCGAGAACTTGTACTCGTTGTTCTCGAACACCATCCGGATTTCATGCGTGGTGCCGGTGATCGGCGCCAAGGTGCCCGCCGCAGCGGGGGTCGCGGCAGGCGTCGTGGCATCCACACCAGCAGCCGTGTCAACGGTCGTCGCCGTGTTGCTGGTGTCCGCGCCGCCGCAAGCGAGCGCGATCATGCCGACCGCCCCGAAAAGAATCCTGGAAATCTTCATTGTTGAAAAGGCCTCCGCCCGTATCCGATTGTGCAACATAATTGTGATATTAGCGAGACGGCCCCAAGGCCGCCGAGATTGTGAATTTATTCACAAGGACCCTCTGATGGAAGCGCAGGCCAGCAATCCGTGGACTCGTCCACGCGAGGTCACGATCTGTCACCGCCCCTGCTCGTAAATAATGTCCACCGGGATCGCGCGGGTCTGCAGCCGGTCGAGATCCGCCCGCAGCACCGGGCCGATCGTCCCGAATCGCGCGTTGAAGCGGCCGACTTCCTCATAGTTGCCGTCGCCTTGCATCACCAGAATGAGACGGGAAAGCGAGTCCGCCCCCTGCCGCATCTTCACCGGGTCCACCCGGTACCTACCATCGGAACCGCGCGCGAACGCGCCCAACCCCTCCAGGAAGTTGAACGCGGCGACGTTGGCTCGCCCGTGCGCGGACGCGGCCCCGAACCTGATCGACCGGAACAGGCCCGCGAGGAACGTGACGTAATGGTCGTCCAGCGAAGCTTGGCCGAGCTCACCCTGCGAATGCAGCTCGCGGATCATGTACAGGCCGAGTATGTCGGCCTTCCCTTCTTCCAACGCCGACGCGCGCTCCTTGAGCGCGGTGCGGACCGGGCCATTCCCATTGATCGTGTTCTTGATACCCAGCCCGTGCGCGACTTCGTGGAACATCACGTTGGAGAAGAACGCGTCGAACGTGACGTTCTCGAGCTGATCGGCCACGACCAGCTCCCGCGCGATCGGCAGCAGAATCCTGTCGAACTTTGCCCGCATCGCGTTCTTCAGCTGCAGCCGGCGCGTGCCCTTGGTGAGCTGGACCTGCTCGTCGTTGGGCAGGTTGATCGCGATGGTTTTGGATCCCTTGTTCGCGTCGCCGGAGACGTACACCACGTCGTACGCGCCCAGGTCGGAGTCGGATCCCGGCGTCTCCTGCTTGTACGTATCCGGAACCGGGATGCCGCGCTGCAGAGCGGGCAGCATCCCCGCGTACTTCGACAGCCGGGCGCTCCACGTCTCGTCCTTGATCAGGACGTAACCCTCATGCGCCGCCTTGTAGCCGAACAGCGCGTCCTCGTAAGTCTCGATAGGGCCGATGACGATGTCCAGCGTGTTCGACTTCATGTCCATCCACGCCAGATCGCTCGGCTGATAATCGTCCGTGAGCAGCGCGTCTGCGCGCGAAATCAAATAGCGGCGCAGCCCCGCGTCCTCGGCGAGCGCGGCGGCTTCGCGGAGTCTTCGCGCGGCGTGCTGATGCTGCGACGCGAACGCCACGTGATAAGGAACCGCCACGAGCCGGCCGGATGCGTCCCGTCGCACCAGAGTGTACAGGCTCTTAAGTGAATCCGCGCGCGCGCCACTCGCGGCCACCGCGGCCTCGAACTCGGCTTTCGTCATGTCGCGCGGATAGAGATTCGCGCCTTCCGGCTTCGGCCCGACGCCGGCGACGAAGGGCGCGTTGTTATCGAGCCGGTCCCACGGGCCCACGTTGATGATCGCGAAGTCGCGGGCGAGCGGATCCGTGATCGAGCCGAGGAGGGGATCGCGATTGCCATAAGACTGAATCCAGAAGACGTCGTGCATGACGCGCGCGGCGTCTATCAGCAGCGGGAGCATCCGCCGCTCGCTGATCGTGAGACCGGTGGTATCCGCCGCAAGTCTTACCGGCGTGTACTTCGCCAGCCGCCCACCGACCGGCGAAACGGACGACCCGGGAACGACGTCGCTCGACGTCGTAGCTGGATAGGGGATGCAACCGGCGACCGCGGCCAGCGCTGCAGCGGCAGCAAAAAGTCTCATGATTCCGTTCCCGGTGAGTGGATGAAGTCTAGAAGTTGAGCAGCAATCTCCGGTCCACCTTCGCGCTGTCACCTACGTACGCGAACCGCATCCCCTTCATGTACTTCTGCGCAACGGCCCGAACCTCCTGCGGCGTCACGTCCCGCAGCTCGTCCACGAACCGTTCGGCGACCTTGTAGTCACCGCGGAAAAGCTCCGCGCGGGCAAGGAAATCAGCCTGCGCCGCGTTGGTCTCGTTGTCCAGCAGATATTCCGTCACAAACTGCGCGGACAGCCGTTTCAACCCCTCGGCATCTATCAGCTCCCGCTGCAGCTC
The DNA here is from genome assembly GCA_050998915.1 of Gemmatimonadaceae bacterium. Taxonomy (GTDB): domain Bacteria; phylum Gemmatimonadota; class Gemmatimonadetes; order Gemmatimonadales; family Gemmatimonadaceae; genus JACDCY01. The sequence continues at coordinate 13,193 of JBPCPS010000094.1, read as the reverse complement.
GGTGACGTGCTTGCGCATGAGCCCGAGCGTGACGTCCGGGGACGTCGTCGTGACGTACAGCCCGCCGAGGACGGCCGCGTTCTCGACGAATGGCGCGTGCACGTCGTACGTGAGGTTCCGCCGGGTCCGTATGTCGGCGAACATGCGGCCGGTGAGCACGGACGTCGCGATGCGGAGCGTCTGGATGTCGCGCTCGTTCGCGACCGGACCGGCGTAATACCCGATCACGTAGTTGGTCGGAAGCGGCCGCTGCTCGAAGACAACTGTGCCCGCGCCGCGCGGCGCCGGCGGTGGCAGCGTCCAGCGGTAGCTGCCGGCCGGCAGGTGACCGAGCGATCCACGTATCAGCGACTCGAGCTTCGCCCGGTCGACGTCGCCCACCACGACGAGCAGCATGCGGGACTTCACGATCTGACCGCGCTGGTACTCCCGCAGCGTGTTCGCCGTCAGCTGCGAGACCGAGCTCTGCGTCCCGCCCACGGGGATCGCGTACGGGTGGCCGGCGAAGGCTATGCTATCCGCGAGATACCGCGCGAGCCCGTCCGGGTCGTCCCGGCGCTGGCTGATCGCCGAGAGGAATTGCCCGCGCACGATGTCCACTTCCGCCGGCTGGAGCAGCGGGTGCATGAGCCGGTCGGCGAATATCGCCCAAGTCGAATCGAACACGTCGGTCGTGGAACGGATGCCGAACATCGTCCAGTCCTTCTCCGCGTCGATTACGATGTCCGTTCCGAGCCGCGACATCTTTCGGCGCAGAACTTCCCTGGAGTAGCTGCGCGTCCCGCGCTCGGACGCATCGAGCAGCATCAGCTCCACGCCCGCGTTCTGCGGCACGAGCTGCCTGGCGCCGCCGAGAAGATAAAGGTTGGCCGCAACGATGTTGTTGTCCGTCTCGCGCAGTATCACCCGGATTCCTTCCACGTCGAACGCGACAGTGTCGTCGTCGGGCGGCGCCTCGGGTCGGGTCGCCGCGACAGTGACGGCGCCGAGCGCCATCACCATCAGAGCTCTCGCGCGCGCGATCATCGCCCGCCTCCAATCAGGTCAGCGGTAGTCAGGTTGAGCGAGCGGCGCGCGTCGGGATGGATCAGCACCCCGGTAATCCGCGGCTTGCCTGCTATGTACTTGCCGGCGTAGCGGGTAAGATCGGCCAGCGTCTGCGCCGCCATGTTGTCCACGTAACCCATGTAGTACTCCAGGCTGGCGACGCTCCACCAGAAGCCGAGTGTGTGCGCGAAGCCGGAGGAGCGCTCGCGATCAAACGCCGAGGACACCGCGCGCAACGCCTTGGTGGCCGCGATCTCCTCCGGGTCGAAATAGTCCGCGGTCACGAACTTGGGGATCTCCGCGTACAGCGCTGCGAGCGCCTGACGGAAGCGCTGCGGCGAGGTCTGCCCGCTGATCGTAATCGGTCCCGTGTTGTTCAGCGTGTAATAGTTGACCACGATCCCGTCCCAGAGCCCGCTGTCCACCAGCCGCTGCTGCAGCCGCGAGTTCGGATCGTTCAGCACATCGGAGAAGACGTCGGCGGCGTAAGTGGCGCCGGGATCCTGTCCGACGCTCGGCCCCTGCCACTGCAGAAATACCGTCACCGCACCGACACCGGCCTCGTGGATCACCGCGTCGTTCCCGGTAAGCGCGGGAATGGCGGGGATCGGATCCTTCACGAACGGGTCCTCGCCGCGCGGAATGCTGCCGAACTCACGCGCCGCCGAGGCGAATGCCGCGGCCGGATCGACGTCACCCGTGAGGATCAGGACCGAGTTGTTGGGGACGTAGTACTTGCGCTGGATCGCGCGCATCTGCGCCGGCGTGGTGTTGGCTATCACGTCGCGATTGCCGATCGTGTTCTTCCTGACTGCGTTTCCGGGATACAGCTTCTCGTCCAGCGCCTGCGTGAGAGCGAAGAACGGGTTGGACTCGTTGCGGTCGTATTCGCCGAGTACGACCTGCCGCTCGCGCTCGAGCTCGTCCTGGCGGAAGAGCGGCTCGCGGAAGGACGCCGAGAGGAGGCGCATGGCGTCCTCGAGGCGGTCCGAGGTCACCGTGATGTAATAGTTGACGTTCTCTTCCCGCGTGGATCCGTTGAAGACCGCGCCCATGTCCGCGGCGCGCTCCACGAACTCCTCGGAGCCGGGATACCGGCGGCTCGCACGGAAGAACATGTGCTCGTACATGTGCGCGAGCCCCGCGGTCTCCAGGGTCTGCGTGAACGAGCCGTTCTTGACGTCGATTTCCACGGTCACGAGCGGCACGCCGTGGTTCTCGACTACTATCACCTCCAGCCCGTTCGGGAGGACTCTGCGGTGGATGATCTTCTCCAGGTCGGACCGCTGCCCGGCGGCCGTAACGGGCAGGAGGGAGCAGGCCAGAGAGATGCACAGAGTGGCGCGCCACCACGTCAATCCTTTTCTTAGAGCCATGTCGTTATCAGCTACCCGGGTTGCGGAAGATTCCTACACGAAGCTCGCGCTCACGCTTGATGCCACCAGGCTCAAGCGCGACGAGCCGTTAGCTCCATACACCACTTTCAAAATAGGAGGTCCGGCGGACCTCTATTACGAAACCGACTCGGCCGACGATCTCGCGTCCGCGCTGGTCGCCGCCCGCCAGGCCGGCCTTCCCTGGTTCGTCCTCGGCCTGGGCGCCAACATCCTGATCGGCGACAAGGGATTCCGCGGGCTCGTCATCCGGAATGCCGCGAAGCACTTCAAGTTTTCCGAGGAGGGAAAGCTATGGGTGGAGAGCGGCGCCGTCATGGCGGACGTCATCCCGCAGGCGGTCGAGCGGGGCTGGTCCGGGCTCGAGCACTACGTCGGGATCCCGAGCACCGTGGGCGGGGCGGTCTGGCAGAACCTGCATTTTCTCTCGCCCGCGCCCGAGCGCGAGCGAACGATGTTCATCGCCGAAGTGTTCGAGCGGTGCGAGCTGCTGACGGACGCGGACGAGCGCAAGGTCGTGGACCGCGACTACATGGAGTTCGGCTACGACACGTGCATCCTGCACTTCACCAGGGACATCGTGACGTGGGCCGAGTTCCAGCTGGCTAAGGGCGACACCGCCGTGATGCACCGAATTCTCCAGGAGAACCTGAGCTGGCGCGGCTCGCGGCATCCGTGGCTCGAGTTTCATCCGAGCGCCGGGTCGATCTTCAAGAAGATTGAAGGGGTGGGCGCCGGAAGACTGGTGGATCAGTGCGGGCTCAAGGGATTTCGCCACGGCGACGCGCAGATCTCGCACATCCACGCGAACATCATGGTGAACCTCGGCCACGCCACGGCGAAGGATGTTCGGGAGCTGATCGCGATCGCGCAGAAGGCGGTCGCGGACAAGTTCGGGCATCACTTGGAGCCCGAGATCGGATTTGTCGGGGCGTTTTGAAGGAAGCTTTGCCAGGCACCAGACGCCGCCTCGATAACTCTGGCAGAAGGGGAAAACCTCCGGCATAATAGCGCGTCCATTTTCCTGGAATCCTCCATGCGGCTCCCCCGTCTATTCCTCGTGCTCCCCGCCGTTGCAGTATCGGCGTGTCATCCGGCCTTAGGGCCGCAAGCCGAAGATGTCAGACCTATCCCTGTAAGTTCCGATCACTGGGCGGGATTGCGGGACGTTTTTGATTCGGTGGACAATGTGCATGTTCTCGTGATTCACGGAATGGTGACACGGCGCGCGAATTACAGCGCCCAATTGCAGCGCAAGATCGTGGAGCGGTTGGGAATGCGTCTGGCTGATAGCACGCTCACCGACACGGTGTTTCGCAACTATGACTTCGAAACATTCCTTGGAACGACTGAAGTCACCCTTGCCAGGCCTCAGGCGGAGTTCCGCACGACCGCCTGGGTAGGGACTAATGCGCAGAGACGTGTCCACTTGGTATTCCACGAGCTGCTTTGGGCGCCGTTTCGCGACGTTATTAAGCGCGACCTGCTCGCGTGCTTCGAGAACGCCGAGCCGGAGAAGGCCGATGGCTGCCCTTCGTACGACGGCGCGACTCCCAATTTCAAGCGGCGGACGCGTGTGAACGGATCGATCAAGGAATCCGTCATGATCGACGGCTTAGCCGATGCGACCATCATATTGAGCCCGCTAGGTGATGTCATTCGCGACGATGTAGACCTCGCGATGTGCTTGGCCGCGCGACGAATTGCGCGCCACCCAAGGCTGGCATCCGGGGCCAGATGCACTCTGCCAGCCTCGAGCGCGACGAAGCAGGGCGCACCCTCGGGAAGCAAGTTTTTCGTGATCACAGAAAGTCTAGGAAGCTTCCTCTTGATGGACGGGCAATCTCGAGCTGCGCAGACAGCTGACGACGCAAATGCGGGATTCATGACTGTCGAGGCGGCCCTACCGTATGGCCTTCTAAACGGCGCAACAGTGTTCATGTTCGCAAATCAGATCTCACTTCTGGGGCTAGCGCGCACAGACTTCAGATGCATCCCCGACACAACTCAGATCGGTCCCTGTAAGCGCGCACAGCCTCCGGAATCGCACGGATTATTCTATGACCTTGCACCTGCACCTGCTGCCGGCGGAAACAACCTCTTTTCGACGCCCACGACGTACGTTGCCTTTAACGACACCGACGACCTACTCGGCTATGATCTTCAGCCGGTCGCTGGAAGAGCGTTCCCATTTGGCCGGCTGATAAACGTGTCCGTTACTCAGCGCGCGCCCAGGTGGTTTTTCGTTTTCAAAAACCCGCGCCGCGTGCACTCTGGGCAAGCCGGGAATCCGAAGATCATCCACGCTATTGTCGAAGGATTTAGTGTGCCGGCTGCCGCGCGGCGATAGACGCTGGCCAGGTAGACACCGCAATCATTTTGGTCACGGGCGTTCAAGGCTGCGGTCGCGACGCTGAGATCCACCTTTTCCATTCGATATCGTCGTAACCCACTGTCAGATGATTCTGCCAGCGCACGAGCGGGACCGTCAGGAGTAATGGCTCCAAAGCGAGCTTGTCCAGCCAGCGCTCATCCGTGAGCCGGGCGGCACCCAGTCCGAGCTCGGCGTACCGCTTGGAGTTGAGATCGATCAGGCGAGTGACGCCGAACTTCTGCGCGAAGCGCTTGAGCTCGCCCGGCGACGCCGCGCGCTCGTTCAAGTTCACGAAGTGCGTCTTGATCCTGCGCTCCGCGAAAAACCGGAGCGCTTTCCGGGTATCTGAGCTTTTCTTGACGCCGAAGATCTGAACTTCCATCACCGCCGCGCGCGGATGAGCGCGCGGAACCTAGGCAGCTCGGCATACAGGTTGGCACCGGGGCATTCGGTATCCGCGTAGTCGCGATGCGAAGCGAGCCTGTCGGGCGGAATGTCGAAGTGCTGCGCGAGTGCGGGCACGAGTAAATCGAGCGTCCGGCGCTGTGCTGTCGTGAGAGAGTCGCGCTGGAAGTTTCCCTCGACCACGACGAGCAGGTGTCCTGCGGGATCGTACGCCGTGTTCGAGTCTCCGGCGTAGCGCCAGTCCCGGCCTTCTCCCACTGCTCCGTCAGTCACTACATAGAAGTGGTACGGCACGTCAGCCCACGCCGGTTTCCGCCGGCCGTTCGCCAGAGAATCGTCGCGCTGCGAGAAGAGCTGCAGCCCCTGCAGCTTGTCCGCGACGCTCCGGCTCGGATTCTGATTGGTGCCCGTGTGGTGGATGGTGAGGCGCTCGAGTGTGTGCGGCCGCATCGGCAGCACGGGCGGCCGCGCGCCCCATTCCGCGCGCGACACGAAATGGACTTCCGGTGGGATCAACGCTCGCGGCCGCGCTCCGCTGCACGCGCAGAGCAACAGAGCACCAGAGCACCCAGCAGCCCGCAGACGCTTCTATGCGTCATGCCTTCTCCGTGGCGGTTGCATCGAAAGAAAGCTCCATTGAATTTCCTGGCTGAAGCGCGGCCAGCCTGTCGTACAACTCGCTGATCCGTGCCCGTACCTCCGCAAGTTGTGCCTCTGTTACCACCGGTGGAAAGCTGATCCTCTCCGACGCGGCAAGATCGGAGAGGATCCCATTGAACTCGTCGGCCGTCAACGCCGGCGCGCCACCCACGCGCTCCCTGTCGAGCAGGCCGACGATGTGCTCCACGACTATCGCCTCATCGGGCAGCCGTCCGCGAGCGCCCTTCCCGCCGGTGTCCGCGACCTCCCACCCGGCAGCTATCAGCCCGTAGAAACCCTGGCGGAACCTGAACGTGGACTCGACCGCGTAGTGGGTGAGATCGTGGAAGGGAAAGAAGATAGTCGCCTTGCCGGCGTGCTTCTGCCACGTCGAGGTTCCATCGCTGCGAATGCAGCGGAACACGACGGTGCCGTCGCGCTGCCTCTCGAACTGAATCCGGACCATAGCGCGCGGGCGAGGCGTTACCGCTTCGCCGTGGCACCCTCCGCGAAGACCTCGCTCCAGCGGATCCGTCCGGTGAGCTGCATCGCTACGAATAGCGTGACGATCGAGCCGATCGTGATGGCCAGGCCGGTGAACCCCTTGAAGAAGAACGCGTACGAAAAGAGCACGAGATAAATGAACTGCGCCAGCGCCGCTTCCCTGAACGCGAAGCGCGCACCGACGGCCAGCCGGAGGTAGCTCACTACCAGGAAGATCGACACCACCGAAGCGATCAGGAACGCAGCGTGGATGGACACGTGGTCGACAAGGTAGGCCAGCAACAGATGAAACGAGAAGAATGCCGCCGCCAGGAACAGGTAGTTCATCGGGTGGACGTCGATTTTTCGAATCGTCGTGATGAGGAAGATCACGGCGAAAAAGAAGAGCAGGGATACCGGGGCGAACAGCGAGATCTCTCCAGCCAGCGGGCCCGGCTGGAGCTTCTCGGGCATGTCCATTCCGATCTGGAATCCCGAGAGGAGGTTCGTGTACCCCCATTTCAGCTCCCAACCTTCTCCGGCCTCCCTCTTCCCGGTCGGCGACAAGGTGCTCTCGGGGAAGTCGATGTCCTCGAAATCGGTCTTCATGGCAAGCTCGAAATCGCGAACTTCGGCGACATCGGTGCCCAGGACGTAGCGCCACTGATCCAACCCCTGGGAGCGGTAGGACACGCCCAGAGTCACGATGCCGCCCACGGGCACGCGCGCGAGCGTGATGATCGCCTGGTCGCGCGTCGCGTACGCCGCTGGTTTTCCGTCCACCGTGACGTGCAGTGCGTCGTAAATCGCCTGCGACGCGGGAAGACGAAGCTCCATGACGACCGAATCCGACGCCGTCGTGTTTCTGAAGCGGAATGTTCCGGCAAAGGAAACTCCGTACGTGCTGTACCAGAGCAGCCCCTTTTTCCGGTGATCCAGATCGAAGGACACCTTTGCTCTGGTCTGGTCGAGCGCGAGCGGAACCCTGACGCGGACGGTCTCCGAGCGCGTGTCGGTCGCGCTCAGCGGCGTAGTGGTGATGTCGCGGCGCGCGTCCGGTAGCTGCCGGCGGGGCGCTTCGAGAACTCGCTCCTCTACCCGCTCAATGAACGCGGTCGGCGCCTGCTGCGCCTGAGCGGTGCCCCAGGTCGAGCCCACGCGCCCTCGCAGAAGCTGGTCCGAGGACTGGGTCCGTTGGAAGATGGTGGCGCCCAGCAGCAGCCACGCGGCAGTGGTGCAGACGAAGATGAAAGCGATGGCGAATATGCGTCTGACCATGGGAGACCCTGTAGAAGGTACCCACAAGTGTAAAGTACTTGGTACTATAAAGTCAACGGTCCTTCAGGAGCCCTACCCATTCGGAAGCACGGCTTCGCACGCGGCCAGACAGCCACGCACTGTCGCCGGCGTGTGATCGCCCATATGCCCGATCCGGAAGGTCGTTTCCCGCAGCGCCCCGTAACCGGCGCCCACGGTATATCCGCTTTGGCGCACCTCGGTGATGAAGCCTCGCGGCGCGATGCCTTGGGGCAGCCGGATCGCGGAGACCGTTGGCGATCTCTCGCCGGCGCGCGCAACGATCGAGACCCCAATATCCGCGAGACGCTCCGTCCAATCAACGACGCCGCTCTGCATTGCTGCATGCCGGGCCCAGCGCGCCTCCATTCCCTCCGCAACGATTGCCTTGAGCTGCGCGTCCGCCGCGTACAGCAACGAGACCGCGGGCGTGTTAGGGGTTTGGCTCTTCGCGGCGAACTCGTCGAACTCCGCGATGTCGAAATACACTCCGCGCCCGCGCGCGTGCTTCGCGCCTTGCACGAACTCCGTCGAAGCCGCGGCGAAGGCGAGCCCCGGCGGGAGCGCCAGTGCTTTCTGCGATCCCGTCAGCACGTAGTCGCACTTCCATTCATCGAACTCGAGCGGTGCGCCGCCCAGTCCAGACACGCTGTCGATCAGGCACAAGGTGCCGTTCTCGTGCGCCATGTCGCTGATCGCGCGCACGTCGTTCAGCACTCCGGTGGAAGTCTCTGAGTGCACTACAGTAATGGCGGCGTATCGCCTGGCCGACAGCCTTTTTCCCAGCTCCGCGGGATCATGCGCGCTTCCCGCCGGTACTTCATACCGGTCGCATTCGCGCCCGCACATGTCCGCGATCTTCGCGAACCGCTCGGAAAATCCACCGTTCACCAGCGCCAGCACGCGTCCTTCGGGTGCGCATCTGATGGCGGCTTCCATCAGCCCCGTCGCCGATGACGAGCTGACATACACCGGACGCTCCGTCCGGAACACTGCGCGCAGTCCGGTCTGAATCCGCGCGAACATCGCCTCGAACTCGGGGCCGCGGTGCGCGATCATCGGCTGTGCCATCGCCGCCAGCACATCCGGCCGCACGTCGGTGGGGCCGGGAACGAAGAACTTTCCGAAGGAATAGGTCACGCTGGATCCTCGGTGGCGAGCACCAGCCGCTCGACCTCGGCGAAGGAGCCGACGGTAAAATCTGCAATCGCGACTACGGAGTCCCGGCGAACGAAGCCGGTGTACGCCGCGAAAGCGTCCGCCACCGGCCGGATCTCCGCGTCGGTAACGCCGTCGCCCACGGCCAACACCGGCCGCTTCAACCGGAGCGCCTCAGCGACTATGCGCTTCCCTCCCTGGACGACGAGAGGCGCGGCAGCATCGAACGCCGAGTAATTACCGCGCGAATCGAAGCTGACGCGCACTGCGTGAACGCAGCCCTTGGGCAATCCAAGACGCGCCGCGAACGGAGCGATGGCATCGTGAAAGCCGCTCGTCACCACGTCGAGCCGGACTCCAGCCGCGAGCATCCGCCCGATGGCATCGGCTGCACCCGGCGCGGCGTTGTCCCAGTACGCTTCGGCCAGGTCCGCGAGGTCGGCCGCCGTCGGCTTCACAGCTCCCAGCCGTGCGCCATACACCTCGTTGAGAGTACGTCTCCCGGACATCGCCTCGGCGGTCAGGCGCGCGACCTGACGGGCCACTTCGGGATTTCGTCGCGCGGCGATCCAGTCGATCCCCTCGATCCCGGAGAGGGTCGAATCGACATCCAGGATGACGGACGAGAATCTACGCACTAGAGCGCCGCTATCGCGCCAGAGATATGACTAACTAGCGATTGAAGGTGACAACTGTGGCCGTGCGTACGCCGGGAATCCGGAGCAGCGCGGCCTGAACCTCCTCGCTCACGGCCCCATCTACCGATACGGCAGCGAGTGCGTCGCCACCCTGAGCGAGCCGCGCCTGGTGGTACTCGGCGATGTTGATTTGCGCTTCGCCCAGCACGGTTCCGACGCGACCGATGACACCCGGAACGTCTTCATTGGTGAGGATCAACAGGGTGCCGCGCGGCTGAACGTCCACGTGGAAGGCACCGATGCGGGTAAGTCGCGCGGGAGCGCTCGCCGACGCCGTGCCCGCCACCGCGACCTCCTGCATTCCGGCCGAAATGCGGATCTCGATGTCGTCGGCGGCGCCCGGTGCGGACTCCGGCGCGGACAGCTCGCTCCCGCGCTGCGCCGCCAGAGTGCGCGCATTGATGACGTTCAAACGGTCACATTCGACGACTCCTTCGAGCACGCCGACCGCGGCCGCCGAGAGCAGTGCCTCGCTGGCGCCGACGTGCGCGGCGCCGGCGCGAACCGACACTCGCTGCACCGCGCGATTGCCCTGCGTTGCAAGGATCGCCCGCCCCACCGCCGCCGCTCGCTCGCTGAGACGCAGCAGGGGCTTGAGCTCCTCCCACCGCACGCCTTCGACGGAGGCGATGTTGATCGAGCGCGACAGCTCGCCACCGAGCAATGTCTCCCTGACTGCTTCGCACACGTCGCGCGCGACGTTTCGTTGTGCTTCGAGCGTGGACGCGCCGATGTGCGGCGTGAGGAAGAGATTCGGGATGGCGCGCAGGGGGTCGTCGGCCGGCAGGGGCTCCTTGCCGAAGACGTCGAGCGCGGCACCCGCGAGCTTGCCGCTTCTCAGCGCCTCGGCGAGCGCGTCCTCTTCGACGATCCCGCCCCGCGCGAGGTTGAGCAGGATGGCGCCGGCTTTGAGCTTCGCAAGCTCGCGCTTGCCGATCATCCCGCGCGTTTCGTCGGTGAGCGGCGTGTGGATGGTGACGATGTCGCTCACCGCCAGAAGCGCGGCGAGTGAATCCGCTCGCCCCACCCGCAATCCCTGGAACCGCGTCTCCGGCACATAGGGATCGAAGGCGACTACCTCCATCTCGAACGCGAGGGCACGACGTGCGGCCTCGGATCCGATGCGGCCCAGTCCGACAATGCCGAGCGTTCTTCCCTTGAGCTCTCCCCCGAGCAGCTCAGAGCGGCGCCATTCGCCGTCGTGCATCGTGCGATCGGCGAACGGCAGGCCGCGCAGGATGCTGAGAAGCGAGCCGAACACCAGCTCCGCGACGGCAACGGTGTTCCCCGCAGGCGCGTTGATGATCGAGATCCCAAGCTCGGTCGCCGTGTCCATCGCGATGTTGTCCACGCCCACGCCGGCGCGCCCGATGACCCGGATCTTTTTCGCTGCACGCAGCAGCTCGGGCGTGATGCGAGTCGCGCTGCGGCCAACGAGCGCGTCGTACTCACCGATGCGCTGCAACAATTCCACGGCGGGAAGGGTGGGAACTTCGTCGACGTCGAGTTGAGGGTCGGCGGCGAGAAGCGCGACTCCTTCGGGATCGATGCCGTCAGTGACGAGGATTCTAAAGGGCAAGAGCGCTCTTGGCTGTTGGCTGTTGGCCGTTGGCTACTACGCTACCGTTCCATCCTGCTGTTCCGCAGTGGCCAAAAGCCAATAGCCAATAGCCAATAGCTCACTTTGACATAAAGCTATTAAAGCGCCGATACAACAGCGGCCGCGATTCGACCATTATAAGGAACATGGATTTTTCCCCCGCCTGGTATCTCCGCAACCGGCATGTTCAGACCCTCTGGGGCAAGCTCGTGCGTAAGCTCCCGCCGGCGCCGACCCGCTTGGAGCGGTGGGACACACCGGACGGGGATTTCATCGAGCTGCACCGCATCGCGGGGCGGACGGGTTCTCCCCGGCTCGTGCTGTTGCACGGGCTCGAGGGAACGATCCGGTCGCATTACGCGCAGGGCCTGCTGCACGAAGCCCACCGACGCGGCTGGGGCGCAGATCTGGTGATCTTTCGCTCGTGCGGCGGCGAGATGAACCGCGCGCGCCGCTTCTATCATTCCGGCGAAACGGGCGACATTGCTTTCGTCATCGACCGGCTCGCTGCCGCCGAGCCTCGTCGCGAGATCGTGGCCGTTGGGGTCTCTCTGGGCGGGAACGTCCTGCTCAAGTACCTCGGTGAGAGCGGCGACGCGGTGCCTGCCCAGCTCAGGGCCGCGGCAGCGATTTCCGTTCCCTTCGATCTCGCCCGGTCATCCATCCAGATCCAGACGGGCTTCGCCCGATTGTACCAGTGGCACTTCATGCGCTCGCTGAGGCGGAAAGCCGGCACCAAGCTGGTCCAGTTTCCAGACATCGCGCCCCCGGAAGTGCTCGCGCGGGCGAAGACGATGTATGATTTCGACAACGTGATTACAGCCCCGCTGCACGGCTTCGCCGACGCCGACGATTATTACCGGAAGTCCAGCTCTCTGGGCTGGCTGCAAGGGATCAGGCGGCCGACTCTCCTCCTCAGCGCCACCGACGATCCATTCCTTCCGCCGGACGTTTTCGACCAGGTGCGGGAAGTAGCGGCGCGCAACGCATGCCTGACGCTTCAATTCGCCGCGCGCGGTGGCCACGCCGGATTCATCGCGGCGGACGGCCGCCAGCTCAGATACTTCGCGGAAAGCCGTGTGTGCGACTTTCTTGCATCACACGTAGCTCCGCAAACTCAGGAGAAAACCGCGTGACACGCCCGACGCAACTTCTCGCGCTACCGTTGCTCACCCTCACCGCCTGCGTAAGCGCTCCCGCACCAGTGGTAGATGAGCATGCCGGCCACGCGCCCGGAGCGACGGAAGCCTCGACGCAGCTGACTAGTTCGCCGAGGCACGGCGAGTGGGTCACCGTCTCTACCGGCCCGGGCGACAGCGTGCGTGCATGGGTGGTCTATCCGGAGCGTCGCACCAAAGCGCCTGTCGTGATCGTCGTGCACGAGATCTTCGGACTCTCGCCGTGGATCCGCAGCGTCGCCGATCAACTCGCTGCGGATGGCTTCCTGGCCGTAGCGCCTGACTTGCTCACCACGAAGAACATCGCCGGCTCACCGGAGAATCCCGACCCACAGGCCGCGAGGGCCGCCATAAGCACGCTCAGCATGGACGATGTGCACCGGCAGATCTCGGCGGTCGCGCGATACGCGATGGCGCTTCCCGCCGGGGCACAACGCTACGGGATCGTCGGGTTCTGCTGGGGCGGCGCAGTGTCGTTCGAGCACGCGGTCCGCTCCCCGAGTCTCGGAGCGTCCGTTGTGTATTACGGCACATCGCCGGCACCGGCACGACTCACTTCGGTCCGCGCACCGGTGCTGGGGCTGTACGGATCCGATGACGCCCGCGTGAATGCCACGGTTCCTCCCGCGGATTCCGCCATGAAGGTCTTGGGAAAGACCTACCGCCCAGTCTTTTATGAAGGCGCAGGTCACGGATTCTTGCGTCAGCAGGACGCCCGCGAAGGAAAGAACCTCGCGGCGGCGGGTAGCGCCGTGGCAGAGACATCCTCCCGGTTCCATCCCCCCACCCGTTCGTTTATTTTATCCCGCCCCCGGTACCCCTTCCCCGCCCCGTCGCCCCCCCCCCCCGCGAGGTTCTTTCCTTCGCGGGCGTCCTGCTGACGCAAGAATCCGTGACCTGCGCCTTCATAAAAGACTGGGC
>JBPCPS010000085.1:0-12416 GCA_050998915.1 Gemmatimonadaceae bacterium | reverse complement strand
CTCGGCTGAAGTCTTATTCGTGGCGGGCGAAGCCTCGGGCGACCTGCACGCATCCGGGGTCGCCGCGGAGCTGCGAAAGCTACGGCCGGATCTCAAGCTTGCCGGGATCGGCGGGCCGCGCCTCGCGGCCGAAGGCGTCGATCTGATGGAGACCTACGATCAGCTCGCGGTGATGGGGCTCACTGAAGTCATCCGCCACATTCCGCGGCACTACGCGCTGCTCAAGCGGGTCCGCGAGCGGTTGCGCGGCGGCGAGATACGCCTGCTGATTCTCATAGACTATCCCGGCTTCAACATGCGGCTGGCCGAGAGCGCGAAGGCGGCGGGCGTGCCCGTGCTGTACTACGTGACGCCGCAGGTGTGGGCGTGGGGCGCGAAGCGACTGCCGAAGCTCGCCCGCGTCGTGACCCGCGCCGCGGTGATTCTCCCGTTCGAGGAGCCGCTGCTCCGCGGGTACGGAATCGACGCGCGCTTCGTGGGACATCCCCTGCTGGACGGGTGGGACCGGCTCCCGACGCGAGAAGCCGCGAGATCGGTCCTCGGCATCGCCGAGGATGCCAAGGTGCTGGTGTTGTATCCCGGCAGCAGGGTACAGGAGATAGTACGGCACATCGAGCCGTTCGTGAAGGCCGCCCGCGCGCTGCAGCTGAAGCATCCCGATCTGCAGGTGATCATCAGCGCTGCGTCTGCCACCGAGACAGGGTATTCGAACATGCCGTATCCGGTGATCGCGGCGCCCGCGCTCACGATGTTCAGCGCGGCGGACGTCGCGCTGTGCAAGAGCGGCACGACAACGCTGGAAGCGGCGATCGCGGGGTGCCCGATGGTAGTGGCGTACCGCGTCGGGAAGCTGTCATACGCGATCGCGCGGCGCATGGTGAAGATCAGCCACATCGGCCTGGTGAACATCGTGGCCGGGCGCGAGGTCGCGCGCGAGTTCGTGCAGGACGCGCTCGATCCTGAGGTCGTCGCCGCGGAGCTGGATGCGCTGCTGACGAATCCGGGGCTTCGCCGGCTCGCGAAAGAGAATCTCGCCGAGGTTCGTTCGAAGCTCGGTACGCCGGGTGCATCCGCCCGCGTCGCACGAATGGCTAGCGAGCTCGTCGCGTGAGCGACGACGATTCCAACCGCGGAAACCTTTCGCTTGGCGACCGCGTCGCCGTGGTCCTTGGTGGCGCGCTCGTACGCGCGCTCGCGTCGACGTGGCGCTACCGCGTGCGCAACGGGGAGCACCTCGAGCAGCTGCGCGCGGGAAGCGCGCCGTTCATCTTCTCGATCTGGCACGGCCAGCTGCTGCCGCTCATATGGCACCACCGGAACCAGGGTGTATCGATTCTGGTGAGCGAGCACAAGGACGGCGAGCTGATCGCGCGGTTCGCCGAGTCGCTGGGGTACGGCACGGTTCGCGGGTCATCCACGCGCGGCGCTGCCGGAGCGCTGCTCGGTCTGGTGCGCGCGCTGGCCGATGGAAAGGAGGTCGGAATCACGCCGGACGGGCCGCGTGGTCCCGCGTGCAGCTACGCGCCTGGCGCCGCGGTGGCCGCCAGCAAGGCCGGGGCACTCATCCTCCCCATGGCGGCCCACGCCGACCGCGCCTGGCGGCTGAGCAGCTGGGACCGGTTCATGATCCCGCAGCCGTTCGCGGGAGTCACGGTCGCGTACGGCCCGCCCGTGCGACTGCCGGACGATGCTCGCGCCGCGGCGGCGCAGACGTCACGGCTGGAGTCGGCGATGAACGCTGCGGTCGGGGCGGCGGCGGCGACCTGATGGCAATCGAATCGCTCTGGCGTTCGGACACCCCCGCTGCACGCGCGGCGCGAGCGCTGCTCCTGCCGGCTGAGCGGGCGATGGCCGGTGTCGTCGCGGTGCGCAACACGCTGTACGACCGGGGGACACTGGCATCGCATCCGACCGCGATCCCCGCTGTGAGCGTCGGCAATCTCACCGTCGGCGGAACGGGGAAGACACCCGTCGCGGCGTGGATCGCGCGGAGTCTCGCCGGGCGTGGAGCGTCTCCCGCGGTGGTGCTGCGCGGCTACGGCGACGACGAGCCGCTGGTGCATGCCGTGCTGAATCCGGCTATTCCGGTCGTCGTGTCGCCTGACAGAGCGAGGGGCGTGGCGGACGCCGCGGCGCGGGGCGCCGACGTCGCCGTGCTCGACGACGCGTTTCAGCACCGGCGTGTCGCACGCGCGGCGGATATCGTGCTGGTCGCCGCCGACGGTTGGAGCATTCCGCGGCGGCTGCTGCCTTCCGGACCGTGGCGGGAATCGCTGGAGGCGCTGCGCCGCGCGGATCTCGCGGTGATCACGAGCAAGGCCGCGAGCGAGACGGAGATCGCTGCCGCAAGGATGGCCATGACCGCCGCCGCACCCGGTACGCCGATAGCCGGCATCAACTTCGACCTCGGCGAGCTGTACCGGTTCGGCGATCCCGGTGCGCGGCTGCCGCTCGGTGGTCTGTCCGGTGCGAGCGTGCTGGGCATCGCCGCCGTGGGGAATCCCGACGCGTTCTTCGCGCAGCTGCGCCGCGCGGGAGCATCCGTCGCCGCACGCGCCTTCCCCGATCACCACCGTTTTACCCGGGAGGAAGTCGAGGCTCTGGCCGGGCTCGCCCCGCGGGGAGGGATGGCGGTGTGCACGCTGAAGGACGCCGTCAAGTTGGCCCCGTTGTGGCCTGCCGACGCTCCTGCCTTATGGTATGTTTCACAGCCCGTTCGGGTGGGGTGGGGAGCCGAGCTTTTCGAGCGGCTAATGGATGCGCTGCTGGCTCGCCGCTCCCGCCGATGACACTCACTGACAAGGAACCGCCGACGACGCGCATCGCGCGATTGTCTTCCTAAAAATGGCCATTTTCGAAGACCGCCGCCTCACCCCCGCGCAGGGCATACTCGGCCGGGACAAGGACCGCTTTCTCTCAGAAGAGAATCCCTTCGAAGCGATGATGTCGCGCTTCGACCGGGCAGCCGAGCTGCTCGATCTCGACCCCGGTCTGGTGAAGGTGCTGCGCCAGCCCGAGAAGCAGATCATCGTGGCCGTCCCGGTGCTGAAGGACGACGGCAGCGTGGACGTGTACACCGGCTACCGGGTGTTGTACAACACCTCGCGCGGACCGGCCAAGGGAGGAATCCGCTTCGACACCGCGGTGACGCTGGAGGAAGTAAAAGCGCTCGCCGCGTGGATGACGTGGAAGTGCGCGGTCGTGGACATCCCGTTCGGCGGCGCGAAGGGCGGCGTCAACTGCGATCCCGAGAAGATGAGCCTCGGCGAGCTGGAGCGGATGACGCGCCGCTACACGGCCGGGATCATCAACACGCTCGGCCCCGATTCCGACGTGCCCGCGCCGGACGTGAACACCAACGAGCGTGTGATGGCGTGGCTGATGGACACGTACTCGATGCACGTGGGGCATACGGTCACGGCCGTCGTGACCGGCAAGCCCGTAGTGATGGGCGGGTCGCTCGGCAGGCGCGAAGCGACCGGGCGCGGCTGCATGATCGTGACCAAGGAGGCGCTCAATCATCTCGGCCTCGCCGTGCGCAACGCGACCGTCGCGGTACAGGGATTCGGCAACGTCGGCTCCGTGGCGGCCGATCTGCTGTCGCAGCAGGGTTGCCGGATCGTGGCGATCAGCGACCGGCATGCGTCGGTGTACAACAAGGACGGCATCGACGTGCGGATGGCTATCGAGCATGTGCGCAAGCACGGCTCGCTCAAGGAGTTCGCGGGCGGCGACACGATCAAGCCGCAGGAGCTGCTGACGCTGGACGTCGACGTGCTGCTTCCCGCCGCGCTCGAGAACGTCATCACGACGAAAAACGCAGCGCAGGTCCGCGCGAAGATCATCTGCGAGGGCGCCAACGGCCCGACGACTGCGCCGGCGGACGCGATCCTGGACGAGAAAGGGGTGTTCGTGATTCCGGACATTCTGGCGAACGCGGGCGGCGTGACCGTGTCGTACTTCGAGTGGGTGCAGAACCGCGGCGGATATTTCTGGACCGAGGATCTGGTGAACGACCGCCTGCGCGACATCATGTGCCGCAGCTTCGCCAACGTCCTGGACATCGCCAAGAAGCATAAGGTCAACATGCGGACCGCTTCATACATGCTCTCGGTGGAGCGGGTCTCGACCGTGCACAAGCTGCGCGGCATCTACGCCTGACGCCCTGCCGTGCGTGTGATCGTCGCGGTGGTGGGGAAACCGAAGGATTCTTCCCTGGCCGGCGCGATCGCCGAGTATGAGACCCGCGCGGCGCGGTACTGGCCGCTCGAGGTCGTCGAGGTTCGGGAGGAATCCGGGCGAGGCACGTCGCCGGACATGGTGAAGCAGCGCGAGGGCGCGCGGCTGCGCGAGCGGATAGGCGAGCACGCGCGCGCCGTCGTCTGCGATCCCGGCGGACGGTCCTTCGACTCCAAGCAGTTTTCCTCCTGGATGCAGATCGAGCGCGAAGCCGGTCGCGACTTCGCTTTCGTGATCGGTGGCGCCCATGGTTTGTCCGACGAGCTGCGCGACGGCGCGCGCATGAGACTGTCTCTCGCTCCATGGACGCTGCCCCATGAGCTCGCCCGTTTGGTGCTCGCCGAGCAACTTTACAGGGCGGGCGCCATCGTCCGCGGGGAGCCCTACCACAAATGAGGCCGAGCTTTCGGATGCCAGGAGCCAGTAGCCAACAGCCAACAGCGCTTTTCGTATGACCGAATGGTTCGAGCGGTGGTTCGGTGAAGAGTACCTTGCGCTCTATCCGCACCGCGACGAGCGGGAAGCGGCATCCGCGTTGGGACTCATAGACTCCAGCCTTGGCGGTCTGAAAGTCGCTCGCGCGCTCGATCTCGCTTGCGGAGCAGGCAGACATTCGCGGCTGCTGCGTGAGCGATGGTGGACCGTTGGCTTCGATCTTTCCGCGCCGCTGCTGGCGCGGGCGCACGCGGCGGACCCGGATGGCTGCTACGTGCGCGGTGACATGCGTGCGCTGCCGTTCGTGGATCAGGGCTTCGACCTTGTCGTGAACCTGTTCACGAGCTTCGGCTACTTCGACAACGACGCGCAGCATCTGCGAGTACTGGCGGAGGTCGCGCGTGTCACTCGCCGGGGCGGGAAGTTCGTGCTCGACTTCCTCAACGCCGACCATGTGCGCAGGACGCTGGTGCCGAAGGAATCCAGCAATGTCGGGGGCCGCTCCGTGGAGGTGCGTCGCGAGATCTCGCGGGACGACAGGTTCGTGGTGAAGACCATCGCGTCCGGCGGGGAGGCTGGCGTCGGGGAGCAGACCTTCGTGGAGCGAGTGCGGCTGTTCGACCGCATCGATCTGGAGACGATGCTGGAGGAGAGCGGCTTCGGCGTGGAGCATGTGCTGGGCGATTACGCCGGCGCGCCGCACTCCGGGAGCTCACCCCGCACGATCGTATTCGCGATACGGGAATGAAGCTCGAGCTCCACTCGCGGCCGCTGGGCGCATCGCCGCTGGTCGCGTTGGCAGGGCGGCACGACAGTCCAACCGGGTGGTACGAGCCCCGGCCGGACGCGGCGGGCTGGAAGCGGCGGGTCGCCGAGACGTCCGCCGAGTTCCATGGCGGCGCGTGGCTGCGCGATCTGGCGCCCGCGCTCGGGGCCAGCGGCGCCGCCGCGGAGCGGTTGCAGCGAGCTGCCGGCTCCGGCGGCGTGGTGGTCACGACGGGCCAACAGCCCGGGCTTTTCGGCGGACCGCTGTACACCTGGTTCAAGGCGCTGTCCGCCCTCGCGCTCGCGGACGAGCTGGAGCGCCGGACGGGCGTGCCTGTGGCGCCGGTTTTCTGGGCAGCCACCGACGATTCCGATTTCGCGGAGGCGAGCGAGACGACGGTTAGCGTTCCCGGCGGCGCTGAAGTCATCCGGATTGAATCGGACGCCGAAGCCGGCCTGCCGATGTCGGCGATGCCGCTCGGGGACGTGCCCGCCCAGCTCGACGCCCTCACCCGCGCGTGCGGCTCAGCGCCAAACGGTGCCGCGCTGGATGCCGCTCGCCGGGCCTATTCCGGCGACGCGACGGTGGGAGGTGCTTACGTGGAGCTGCTGCGCGCTCTACTCCACCCGGTCGGCGTGGCGGTGCTGGACGCGTCCCATTCCGCGGTACGCGCTGCGGGTCTCCCGTTACTGCGCACGGCCCTCGCGAAAGGACGCGACCTCGAAGCCGCGCTGAAACAGCGGTCCCGAGATCTCAAGGATGCCGGGCATCGCGCGCAGGTAACGCACGTGGCGGGTCGAACGCTGGTGTTCACCAACGGCGGTAGCGCCCGGCATCGCGTGCGCGTGCGGGAGGCCGAGGCGGTGATGGCAGAGGGTTCACCTGCTCTCTCGCCCAATGTGCTGCTTCGCCCGGTGATGGAGCGGGCGATTCTTCCGACCGTGGCCTATGTGGGGGGGCCGGCAGAGATCGCGTACTTCGCGCAAGTGAGCGCAGTGGCGGACGGCCTCGGCGCGAAGCGCCCGTTGATCGTCCCTCGTTGGTCGGGGGTCATCGTCGAGCCCCATGTGAAGAAGATTCTCGGGAAGATCAAAGCCGATGTGGACGACTTCGCGGATCTGCACGCCGTGGAGACGCGCGTCGCACGGGAGCAGCTCCCCAAGGCGACGGTCAAGGCGCTGGGCCACGCGCGGAAGCGCGTGGACTCGGCGCTCGCCGGGCTCGAGAAGGCGGACAGCTCAGCCGACATGCTCCCCGCTGCGGTAGTCGAGGGTGCCAGGCGCCAGCTCCTGCACAAGCTCGACCGCCTCGAGCGCCGATACGTAGCCGCGGCCAAGCGAAAGGGAAGTCAGCTGTTGACCGAAGTCGCGACCGCGCGCGGCGCGCTGTACCCGAACGGGAGGCCGCAGGAGCGCGCACTCAACGCGATCCCGTTTCTGACGAAGTACGGCGACGAAGTGTTGGAGGCTATAGCCGAAAAAGCCCGCGAGCACGCGGCATCGCTGTGAGCGAGCCGACGGGCCGGTCGGCGTTCCTGGTTGCGGCGGGGATATTCCTCAGCCGGATCACCGGGCTCGTGCGCGAGAGCGTGTTCGCGCACTTTTTCGGCACGTCCATATCGGGCGACGCGTTCAACGCCGCGTTCCGGATCCCGAACCTGCTGCAGAATCTGTTCGGCGAAGGCGTGCTCTCGGCGT
This sequence comes from Gemmatimonadaceae bacterium, assembly GCA_050998915.1. Lineage (GTDB taxonomy): Bacteria > Gemmatimonadota > Gemmatimonadetes > Gemmatimonadales > Gemmatimonadaceae > JACDCY01. Next base: position 5,279 of record JBPCPS010000085.1, on the reverse strand, counting down.
CGTTCATTCCCGAGTACGCCGGATTGCGCGCGCGGGAGCAGCACGAGGAAGCGACCAGGCTCGCGGGCGCGGTGCTGGCGCTGTTGGCGACCGTCGCCTCGATTCTCGTGCTCCTCGGGATCCTCGCCGCGCCGCTGCTCGTCGCCGTGATTGCGCCTGGCTTCACGGGCGGGAAGCGAGAGCTCACGATCCAGCTCACCCGCATCCTCTTTCCCGGCGCGGCTTTGCTGGTGCTGTCCGCGTGGTGTCTGGGAATTCTCAACTCGCACCGACGCTTCTTCCTGCCGTACGTAGCGCCGGTCATCTGGAATGTGGCGCTGATCGCCACGCTGCTGTTTTACGGGGCGACGTCCTCGCAGCCGCAACTGGCCATCTACCTCGCCTGGGGCTCTGTCGTCGGGAGCGCTCTTCAGTTCGCGGTGCAGCTGCCGGTCGTGCTTCCCCTCATCAAGGGCGCGCGAATCACGTACGCGCGCGGCAGCGAGAGCGTGCAGCGGGTGGTACGCAACTTCGCGCCGGTGTTCGTTGGCAGGGGCGTCGTGCAGATCAGCGCGTACTTCGACACGCTGATCGCCAGTCTCGTCGTGTCGGGCGCGCTCGCCGCGGTGGTGTACGCGCAGATCCTGTACCTGCTTCCCATCAGCCTGTTCGCAATGTCCGTGTCGGCGGCCGAGCTGCCGGCGATGTCGAGCATCGCCGGCGACCTCGGAGAGACCGCGGCGCATTTGCGCATGCGGCTCCGCATCGGCCTGCGCCGCATCGCTTTCTTCGTGGTACCGTCGGCTGTGGCCTTTCTTTTTCTCGGCGACGTGATAGTGGGGGCGATTTACGAGCGCGGCGAGTTCACGCGGGCCGACACGGTCTGGGTCTGGCAGATCCTCATCGGCTCGTCCATCGGGCTGCTCGCGTTCACCCTGAGCCGCTTGTACGCGTCGACCTTCTATGCGACGCGTGATACGCGCACTCCCGTGCGCTACGCGATCATCCGCATCGCGCTGAGCGTCATGCTCGGGCTGATCCTCGCGGTGTATCTCCCACGTGCGCTGGATATCGACCGCAGGCTTGGTGCTGTGGGGCTCACGCTTGCCGGCGGGATCGCGGGGTGGGTGGAGTACGCGCTGCTGCGTCACGGGTTGGCCAAGCGCATCGGGCATGTGCCGGTCGAGCTCAATCATCTCATGAAGCTGATCGCGCTGGCGGGCATCGCGGCCGCGGCTTCCGGCTGGATGCGTACGCTGTTCATCGGGGAGACGGAGCCGTTGGTACTGGCGCTCGCGATCCTACCGGTTTACGGCGCGATCTATCTCGGCGGCGCGTGGCTTCTGGGCGTGTCGGAGCTCGCCGGCCTGATCAAGCGTGGTAAAAAGCAGTAACCAATAGCCAATAGCCAATCGCCAACAGCCGCGGCCAAGAGCCGCCGTCCTTCCGGGGTATAATTAGAAGCCCATGCAGCCCTTTCCCGACCTCGTCGCCTCAAAAGTCCCCCATCTCCCTGAATCCCCGGGCGTCTACCTGTGGAAAGGGCGAGACGGGACAATTTTATACGTCGGCAAGGCGGCGAAGCTGCGCTCGCGGGTGCGCAGCTATTTCGGCAACGATCCGGGGACGAGCCTCAAGACCACATATCTCGTCAAGCAGATCGCCGACCTCGACACGATCGTGGTCCCGAGCGAAGCGCACGCGCTGATCCTCGAGGCGAACCTGATCAAGGAGCATCGCCCGCAGTTCAACATCGCGATGAAGGACGACAAGTCGTACCCGTATATCAAGGTCACGTCGCAGGAGGCGTTTCCGCGGGTCTTCGTGACGCGGCGTGTCACCAATGACGGCGCAAAGTATTTCGGGCCTTACACGGACGTCGGCGCGATGCGCCGCGCGCTCAACGTGGTCAAGCGGATCTTCACCGTGCGGTCGTGCAGCTACGACATGCCCACGGACATGCCCGAGCGGCCGTGCCTCGACTACTACATCAAGCGGTGCAAGGCGCCGTGCATCCTGGCGCAGTCGCAGCAGGAGTACCGGCAGATGATCGACGAGGTGCTGCTCTTCCTCGGCGGCCGCGCGAGCGAGGTCGTGCGGCGGGTGCGCGCGCGGATGGACGAAGCTTCGGCGCAGCTCGACTTCGAGCGGGCCGCGGAGCTGCGCGACGTGTTGCACCACCTCGAGCGGATGGAAGAGCCGACGGTCGTGCTGCGCGTCGAGGGGGGCGACCGCGACGTCGTCGGCTATGCGCGCGACGGGGACGACGCGTGCGTCACCATGCTGCGAATCCGGGAAGGAAAGCTGCTGGCGCGTGAGCACCGGTTCCTGGAGAACATCGAGGGCGAGCCCGATCCCGCGGTCCTGTCGGCGTATCTCGCCGCGAGCTATCCCGCGATGCAGGAGCGCGCGCGCGAGCTATTGCTGCCGTTTGATTTCGAGGACCGCGCGCTGCTGGAGCAATCCGTCCCCGACGCGAGGATGAGCGTGCCGCAACGTGGCCCCCGGCGCGAGCTGGTGGATCTCGCCGAGCAGAACGCGCGGCATCTGCTGGAGGAATTGAAGCTGTCGTCGCTGGAATCCGACGAGCGCGCCGGGGAGCCGGTGTACGACCTGCAGCGCGAGCTGGGGCTCGAGCGGCTGCCGCGTACTCTGGTGTGCTTCGACATATCCACCGCTCAGGGGACCGATACAGTCGGCTCGGCGGTGTGGTTCGAGAACGGCCGCCCGCGGCGCGGCGAATACCGCAAGTTCCGTGTGAAGACGGTGGACGGGAGCGACGACTTCGCGTCCATGCGAGAGGTGGTCACGCGCTACTTCAACCGCCGGATGGCCGACGAGAAGCCGAGCCCCGAGCTGGTGGTGATCGATGGCGGCCGGGGCCAGCTCTCGGCGGCCCACGAAGCCATGCAGTCGGTCGGTCTGGGCGACCGCCCGTTGATCAGTCTCGCGAAGAAAGAAGAAGAGGTGTTTGTGTGGGGCAGAACGGAGGCGGTGAGAATTTCCCGCCGGTCGCCGGCACTCCGGTTGCTGCAGCAGGCGCGGGACGAAGCGCACCGGTTCGCGGTCACTTACAACCGGAAACGCCGCTCTATGCGGACCGTAACCTCGGAGCTGCTGCAGATCCGCGGTGTCGGTCCAATGAAGCGGCGCCAGCTGATCCAGACGTTCGGGAGCCTCGAGGGCGTGCGCCAAGCGTCGGCGGAGGACATCGCGAAGCTTCCGGGGTGGACCGTCGCCGGCGCCCGGAAGCTGCTGACACAGCTAACCCCGTAAGGAGGACCGGCCGACTCTACCGCCGCCCGTTTGCCCACGTACCCACCAGTGGGTATATTGCACCGGGAATCCAATTGCACTGGGAGCGGGTATGGCTGCAGCAAAGCGGTCAGGCAAACCGAGTGACTCAGAGCGATTGTCGGAGTTTCGCGTCCGGAAAACGGGGGTTCGCCCCGACGCCCGGGGACGCGTCACCCTGGGAGGTGCCTTGCAGGACTCCGATTACCGCGTCCTGGTCAACCAATCAGGGCAGATACTTCTCGACCCGGTCGTGACTTTGAGTGTGCCCGCATCCGAGGCCTGGATCTGGGAGAATCCCGCGGTCCGGGCGTCCATGGGCAGGGCGCTGCAGCAGGCTGCCAAGGGTGAATTCCATAACCTGGGCTCCTTCGCCAAGCACGCCGACTGCGACGACTCTTGACGGGTGCGCTTCAAGCTCAGCTTCACCACTGAAGCGCGAGACGCGCTGGTCGCGCTAGAGCGAAAGAACAAGCCGAAGTACAGGAAAGTCCTCAAGACGCTCGGTATGATCGAGCTGAACCCGAAGCATCCCGGGCTTCGGATGCATAAGTACCAGTCCGTGTCCGGCCCTAACGGGGAAGAGGTCTTTGAAGCATATGTGGAGCACAACACCCCTGGAGCATGGCGCGTGTTCTGGCATTATGGCCCCGGCCGCGGAATGATTCGGATTCTGAATGTCGTACCGCATCCATAAGGGCTCTACGCCAGCGCCGCGGCCCGCCAGGAGACGATCGACGCAGACATAAGTCCTTGATTGGCCTTGCCTTCTGGCCTTGTGCCGATAAATTACTTGAGCCATGGTCAGAGTCGCTCGCGTCCTCCCGGACAGCATTGCCGAACAGGTCGGAATCCTCCCGGGAACGGAGCTGAAGTCCGTCAACGGACGCAAGCTGGCCGACTTCCTCGACTGGGAATTTCTCACCGCCGATGACGAGCTCGTCATCGAAGCGGGGCTCCCCAGCGGCGATCAGATCGTCTTCGAGATCGAGCGACCCGATGCTGAATCGCTCGGCGTGGTGCTCGAGCCGCCCAGCATCCGCCGCTGCGCCAACCGTTGCGAGTTCTGCTTCATAGAGGGGCTGCCGCAAGGACTCAGGCGCTCGCTGTACGTCCGGGACGACGACTATCGGCTGTCGTTCGCGTACGGCAACTTTGCGACCCTGTCCAACCTCAAGCAGCGCGACATCGACCGCATCCTCGAGTACCGGCTCTCGCCGCTGTACGTCTCAGTGCATGCCACGAACTGGGAGGCGCGCAAGGTCCTGCTCAACAATCCGCGGGTTCCGAATGTGGTCGAGCAGCTCACCAAGCTGGCCGAAGGTGGGATCCGCTTCCATTGCCAGATGGTGATCGTGCCCGGCCTGAACGACGGGGAAGTACTCGAGGAGTCGATTCGTGATCTCTGGAAGCTGGGCGACGCCGTGCTGTCCACGGCCGTCGTGCCGGTGGGCCTCACCCAGTTCTCGCACCTGTACACGGGCGCGACAATGGACGCGAAGAACGCCAGGCGTATTCTCGATCAGGTCGAAGCGTGGGGCGCACGCGCGCTACGGGAGCGCGGCGAGACGTGGATCGCGGGGTCGGACGAGCTTTACCTGCTTGCGGAACGCGCGCTGCCGCATGAGGAGTTCTACGGCGAGTTCGCGCAGATCGAGAACGGTGTCGGCGCGGTGACATATCTGCGCAAGCACATGCGCGAGGGTCTTGACCGTCTCCACAGACTCGACGGGATGCGCATCGGGGTGGTCACCGGGAAGTCGATGGAGCCGCTGATGCCCGAGCTGCTCGACGCGCTGCATCGCGTGACGGGCGCGACGTTCGAGCTGATCCCGATAGTCAACACTCTCTTCGGTCCCGCGATCGGAACGGCGGGACTGCTCGTCGGCGCGGACCTGCGCGCCGCGCTCCATTCGCGCACCGATCTCGACGTCGCGCTGATCCCCGCCGAGACGATCAACGACGACGGGCTGTTCCTGGACGACGACTCACTCGAAGCTCTGCGC
>JBPCPS010000072.1:0-3792 GCA_050998915.1 Gemmatimonadaceae bacterium | reverse complement strand
GCGCTCGCTCTCCCACGGCCCGAGATCCCATTCGACGGGCTCGTGCGGAACGCCGAGCTGCGTGAGAAACTCGAAGTACTGATCCTGCACGTGCTGCGGCTCGTGCGGCGGGATCGTGTGCGTCGTGAACACCGTATTGAGGTCGCGCGCCCGCTCCTTGTCGAATCCCAGCTTCACGGGCGCGCGCGCAAACGCCGTGACGACGCCCGCTTTGAAGTACACCTGCAGATTGAGGACTACGTCGAACTCCCGCTCGTCGAGGGCGGCTCTCACGTCGCGGAACGCGCGAAGTCCCGCACTCCGATCGAATACGATGGTCTCGTCGACGGAGCGATGGCCGCGCACAAGCGAGTTAGGCCCGGGCTGCACGACCCAGGTGATCCGGCTTCCAGGTGAATGGCGCTTGATCGCGTTTATCACGGGCAGCACGTGCACCGCGTCGCCAACGGCGCTCATCATCACGATGCAGACCCGATCCAGCGAAGCCTTCATTCGGATAGCTCTTGCACGCGGTCGAGTATCGCCGTGATCTCCTCATCGCTAATGGGCAGGCCCAGCCGCATCGACTTTCTGAGCGAGCGCCGCAGTCTTGCGATGTTCGCGTCCCGGACGGTTGGTGAGCCCGGGGCGTGAAAGCGTACGCGGTCCACATCCAGAATCCAGCCGATCAGGCCGCCGTCCGGACCTGGCGCCACGAGAACGTTGCGGATGTTGAGGTCCTGATGGTGCGCGCCCGCGGAGACCAGCGACGCGACGGCGCCGGCAGCTGCGTTGAGAACCACGTCGCGTGCGCCTTCGTCGTCGGTGGCCGCCAGCCAGGCGAAAAGGTCCGCTCCGTTCGGTATTTCCCGGGTCGCGATGTCGAAGCGTCGAAGGATCGCGCCTGCGGGATAGGTCACGTACGCCACGACCTCGGGGGTGCAGACATCGGCGGCACGAAGCCGCTGCGAAACGAGCAGTTCACGGAGACCGCGCGTGGGCGGAAAAAAGAGATCGCGCGTCAGCGTGGCCGGTGCCCCGCCGCGGAATGCATGCCGGACGACGACCGCGTGATCCTGCCCCGGAAGCGGCGCCGCGAAGACGTCGCCCCGGCCCTTCATTCGACGGCGCTCCGGATGGCGCCCCGCGTATTCGTACAGGGTTCCGTGCCGCAGCGCCTCCCGGATTGCGTCTTCGGCGGCTGCGAGCGCGGTTACCCGCGCGCGCCCGACACGGAATCTCGCGTAGCCCGGAATGTCTATGCGCATGATCAGTCGCTGTTTGTTCGGACGGCGGGCCGTGTACGCACCGGGATCCGGCCGATCGCCGACATGATCGCGCGAGCCTTGTTCTCCGTTTCGATCCACTCGCGCTCGGGAACGGAATCCGCCACGATGCCGGCCCCCGACTGCACGGCGGCCACCCCGTCGGCGATCACGCAGGAGCGAATAGTCACGGCAAGCTCCATGCGCTTGCCCCCAGCCGCCACGTAGCCGAGCGCGCCGGCGTACGGTCCGCGCCGAACTGTCTCGAGGTCGTCGATGATCTGCATGGCTCTGACTTTGGGGGCGCCGGTGAGTGTACCGGTCGGAAAAGTAGCGCGCAGAACCTGCAGCGCGGAAACGCCGCTCCGCACCGTGCCCTGGACGTCGCTCACCAGATGCAGGACGTGGGAGTACTTCTCGACGCGGAGCAGGGCAGTGGGGTGGACAGTACCGAACTCGCACACCCGTCCGATGTCGTTGCGGCCGAGGTCGACGAGCATGAGGTGCTCCGCGCGCTCTTTGGGATCGTTGAGGAGATCGGCCGCGACAGCGTCGTAATCGGCGTTCGACTTCGGCCGCGGCCTGGTGCCAGCGATGGGGCGAACTGTCGTCACGCCGTCCTCGAGGCGGACGAGCAGCTCCGGCGAGCTTCCCACGATCTCCATCTCATCGAGCATGAGGCAGTACATGTAAGGCGACGGATTGATCGCACGTAGCGCCCGGTAAAGATCCACGGTGTCGAACGTCGCCGGCAAATCGATGCGGCGCGTGAGGACCACCTGAAACGCGTCCCCCGCGAGGATGTGCTCCTTGATGCGCTCGACCGCACTCTGGAACTGTCCCTGGTCGAGGCTCGAAGTTCCGGTGACACCGCGATCCTCGCACAGCTCCAGCGGCTCAAGCCGTGACGGTCCCTGGAGCCGCCCGCGGATGTCCGTAGCCTCGGCGCTCGCCGAGTCGTACGTCGTGCGCAAGTCGGCGTCGCTTGCGCCGCGCGGGACGCGCACAGTGATGACGATGTTGGCCGTTCCGTGGAGATTGTCGATGACGACCAGCGACCGCGTGAAAATGAACAACGCGTCCGGCACATTTCCGGCCCGCGGCGGCGGGGTGCCTATGCGCTCAAAGTGCCGCACGACGTCGTATCCGAAATAGCCGACCGCGCCGGTCCAGAACGGGCCGAGCTCCGGCGTGCTCAGGGGGATCTCGGCGTTTATGAGATGGTCGAGATCATCGAGCGGGTCGGCCGGCTCACGGCGATTGTGCCAGTTCTGGCCGAGCGCCCAATCCTCGACGACGCCATCGCGCAGCCGCCAAGCGCTCCGCGGCTCCGTTCCGAGATAGGTGTACCGCGACCACGTCTCGCCGCCGGCAGGTGCGGACTCCAGCAGGAATGCGAACGGTCCGCGCCGGATCCTGGCGAACGCGGCGACGGGCGAGTCCAGGTCGAGCAGGACCTCGGTCCTCAGCGGGATCAGTCCGCCGGCCCGCGCGCAGCGGGCGAATTCCTCGAAGGTCACCGGTGGTCAGTGCGCGACATAACTTTCGTCCATGAGGTTGAAGCCCGCGACGGCCTCCGTCACCCTGCTGTTCTGCATTGCCCTGGGAGCCTTCGCCAGTCCTGCAGCGGCGCAACGATGGAATGATACGCGAACGCGTGCCCTCGTAGAGCGCGCGACCTCGCTTCGGGCTACGCAGCTGGCCGATACGGCGCTGCGCGACTACCGCGCGGAAGCCCACGGCTACGTCACCTTCCTCGCCCAGCTCGGAGAAGGGTTTACCGAGCCGCCGAAGATCGTCAAGGCCGACGAGCTTGCCCTCGATGTTTACTGGCTGGCGCCCAACCTCAGCAAGCAGCTGATACGCGGCCGCCGCGACACGCTCCTGCTGCCGACCGACATCAACTACCATCGCGACCATCTCGGGATCATTCAGAACAATTTCGCCGAGATCATTCGCCTGGGGGATGGGGACGAAGTGCGCGACGTTCCGCACCCATTGTCCGCTGCAGGACTCGAGGAGTACGACTTCGCGATCAGTGATTCCCTCGAGATCCGCCTCGGCTCGCGCTCGCTATACGTGTACGAGACGACTGTCCGCCCGAAGGACGATCGCCTTCCGCGCGCGATCGGCGCCCTGTACATAGATCGCGAGACCGCGGAGCTGGCGCGCATGGCGCTGAGCTTCACGCGCTCGGCCCTGAAGGATCGCGATCTCGAAGACGTCGCAATCGTGCTCGAGAATGGATTGATCGAGGGACGGTTCTGGCTCCCGAGAAGGCAGGAGATCGAGATCAGGCGCACGGGCACCTGGCTGGATTATCCGGCGCGCGGGATCATCCGCGGAAGATGGGAGATCTGCTGCTACTCGGTGAACAACGGTCTGAATCCGGCCATGTTCGCGGGCCCCGAAATCGCTACTGCATTCGTTCCAGCCGGACCGGCTGGCGATTCCGCGCGCCGCACGCTGTTCACGGGCGAGATTTTGGACAAACTGCCGGATGACGTCCGTGCCGTGACTGATGAGGAGGTGCTTGCGGTACAGGAGG
>JBPCPS010000023.1:0-24526 GCA_050998915.1 Gemmatimonadaceae bacterium | reverse complement strand
GCGCCGCCCCGCCCGCATCGGAGATTGTCGAAGCTCCCGAAGTCGATGTGCGTCGCCGTGCAGCTGCCCCGACCGCGCCCGCGCAGGCCCAGCCAGTCGCTGCTGCTGCGACACCACCACCGGCGATTGCGACGCCGCGAGTTTCCTCCGCGTCGCCCGCGGCGGCTCCCGCAGCGGCTCCGGACGCCGCTGCAGCTCCTTCCGCGCCCGGCATTCCGGCCATGCCGGAGCGCCAGCGTCCGCGCCCGATTGTTCCCGGCGCGCCGCGCCCGCGACCGGTTGCGAGCGGAAGCCCGTACGGAGCGCCGCGCCCGATCGCCTCGGCATCCCCCGGTGCGGGCACGCCGACGCGCCGCGACGACCGGCCCCCGGCCGGCGCTGCGCGCACCGATGACCTTCGTGGTCGCGGCAAACGCGGGAAGCGCGGCGCGGTAGACCAGCAGGCCGTTTCCGACAACATCTTCAAGACGATGACGGCCATTCGTGGCGCGCCGCCCCGCCGTGGAGGAGCGCGTCGCGCGGACGATGCACTGTCACGCGAGGAGATCGAGGCGCAGCGCAGCGCGGAGCAGGAGCGCGAGAAGAAGACGGTGCGCGTCAACGAGTTCATCAGCGTCAGCGAGCTGGCCGAGATCCTGAAGATCCCGCCCACGCAGATAGTCGGGTTCGCGTTGAAGAATCTCGGCTTCATGGTGACGATCAATCAGCGGCTCGATTTCGACCAGATCGAGCTGATCGCGAGCGAGTTCGGCTTCCGGGCGGTGCGCGAAGAGGAATTCGCCGCCGACACCAGCGACGTCCCGGCCGACAAGGCCGAGGACCTCAAGCCGCGTCCGCCGGTCGTGACTATCATGGGTCACGTGGATCACGGCAAGACTTCGCTGCTCGACTTCGTCCGCAAGGCGAACGTCGTAGCTGGCGAGGCGGGCGGAATCACACAGCACATCGGCGCCTACCACGTTTCCCTGCCGGACGGCAGGAACCTCACGTTCCTCGACACGCCGGGCCACGAAGCGTTCACGGCCATGCGAGCACGCGGCGCGCAGGTGACGGACATCGTCGTGCTCGTGATTGCGGCGGACGACCAGGTGATGCCGCAGACGATCGAGGCGATCTCGCACGCGAAGAACGCCAACGTCCCGATGATCGTGGCGATCAACAAGGTGGACCTGCCGTCGGCGAACGTCCTCAAGGTGAAGCAGGACCTGCTGCAGCACGGCGTAGTGCTCGAGGAGTTCGGCGGCACGACGCTCTCATCGGAGATATCGGCCAAGACGGGCGCGGGGATCGACGCTCTGCTCGACCAGGTTCTGCTCCAGGCGGAGCTGCTCGAATTGAAGGCGAATCCGGAGCGCCCGGCGGTAGGGGCGGTAATCGAAGCGTCGCTGGACGCAGGGAAGGGACCAGTCGCGACGGTGCTCGTATCCTCGGGCACGCTGCGAGTGGGCGACGATTTCATTTGCGGCATGTTCAGCGGCCGCGTCCGCGCGCTGCTCGACGAGCGCGGCAAGGCCGTCAAGGAAGCGGGTCCGGCGATCCCGGTACAGGTTCTGGGAATGACCGGCGTCGCCATGGCGGGCGACCAGTTCATCGTCGTGGAAGACGCGGTCGCGTCGCGCGAGATCGCGCAGCGGCGCCAGCGCCTCGACCGCGAGGCCCGCAGCCGGCGAACGGCGAAGGGCGTGGTATCGCTCGAGGAGTTCATGACGCAGACGTCCGGCGGCGAGAAGCGTACGCTGCGCATCGTCATCAAGGCGGACCAGGGCGGTCCGGCGGAAGCCGTGGCGGACGCGCTCGGCCAGCTGTCGAACGAAGAAGTCTCGGTCGAGGTGATTCACCGCGGGGTCGGAACGATCAACGAGAGCGACATCCTGCGTGCGCGCGCCGCGGGCGCGATCATCTTCGGCTTCCACGTGCGCCCCGACAACAACGCCCGTGCGGCCGCGGAGCGCGAAGGGGTGGACATCAAGCTGTACAAGATCATCTACGAGGCGGTCGAGGACGTGCGGCTCGCGCTGGAAGGTCTGCTGCGCCCCGAGGAGCGCGAGGTCGTGTACGGCGAGGCGCACGTGCTGCAGCTGTTCCGCGTGCCGAAGATCGGCGTGATCGCGGGCTGTTCGGTACGCAGCGGCATCATCAACCGGCAGGGCCGCGTCCGCGTCATTCGCGACGGGTCGGAGGTGTACGACGGCGTGATCGGATCGCTCCGCCACCTCAAGGACGACGTGCGCGAGGTGCGCTCCGGCTTCGAGTGCGGTATCGGCATCGAGAATTTCCAGGACGTCAAAGCCGGCGACGTGATCGAGTGCTACCGGACGGAACAGGTAGCGCGCACGCTCACGCCGGCCGCATCTGCGTAACACGCGGCGCGCGGACCGCGTCTCCGAGGCGATCCGCGAAGTAGTCGCAACCTTCCTCGCCGAGGGTGGCGGAGCGAAGGATCCTCGGATAACGGGCCTTGTGACGGTGACGGGAGTGGACATCACATCCGACCTCCGCCACGCCAAGGTGTTCGTGAGCGTGCTCGGCACCGAGACCGAGAAGGCCGCGACGTTCGACGGGCTCGGCAGCGTCGCCGGACACCTGCGCTCGCAGATCGCCAAAACGCTGCAGCTGCGCGTCGCGCCGCAGATCACGTTCAAGGTGGACGAGAGCGTGGCGCACGCCGCGCGGATCGAATCGCTGCTCGAGCAGATCAAGCACGAGACGCCCTCTCGCGTGGATCCCCCGGGTGCGGACGGGGACGCCCCGCCGAAGCCATCCAACGATGAAGAGCGACAGCCCTGAGGGACTCCTGCTGGTGGATAAGCCGGCCGGCATCACATCGCACGACGTCGTGGACAGGGTGCGACGCGCGTACGGTGAGCGCAGCGTCGGCCACCTCGGCACGCTCGATCCGTTCGCGACCGGACTTCTGATAGTGCTGGTCGGGCGGGCGACGCGGCTGGCCACTTTCCTCGACATCGAGCCCAAGGTGTACGACGCGGTGATCGCGTTCGGCACCGAGACGGACACCGATGACGCGACCGGGGCCGTCACGCGCTCCGCGCCGCCGCCATCGGAGGCCGACGTGCGCGCTGCGATTGTGACACTGACCGGGGTCATCCAGCAGGTGCCCCCGGCGTACTCGGCGAAAAAGGTAGCCGGGAAGCGCGCGTACGAAGCAGCGCGCAGCGGTGAGGTCATGGAGCTCGCGCCCGCCACCGTCGTCGTGCACCGCTGGGATCCCGGCACATTCACCGGCGACATGCTCGCAGCGACGATCACGTGCGGGGGCGGCACCTACATCAGAGCGCTGGCGCGGGACTTGGGACGAGCGTCCGGCAGCGCGGCGCATCTGGGGGCGCTGCGGCGCACGCGTACGGGCAACTTCGATGTTGCCGACGCGGTCTCCGCGGATCTGCTGGGGAATTCGCCGCCGCCGCTCAAGCGGCTGGAGGTGACCGTTGCGCCGGCCTGACACGCGCGCGCACGAGTCCGGGCTGCCGCCGACGGTCACGGACACCGTAGTCACGGTAGGCACGTTCGACGGCATGCACCGCGGCCACCGCGATGTAGTGCAAAGGCTGGTCGATCGCGCCGCGGCCGCGGGGCTGCCCAGTCTCCTCGTGACGTTCGATCCGCATCCGCTCGAGGTCGTGAACCCCGCGGCCGCCCCGCTGTTGCTCACGAGCCGGGAGGAGAAGATCGAGATCCTCGCCGAGACGGGGTTGGACTATGTGGGCGTGCTGCCGTTCACACGCCAGCTGGCGGACTACTCGGCGGAAGATTTCGTGGAGCTGGTGCTGCGCGGAAGATTCCACATGAAGGAGCTGTTGATCGGATACGATCACGGTTTCGGACGCTCGCGCGCGGGGGACGTGAGCGTGCTCAGGTCACTCGGCAGGCGCGACGGCTTCGACGTGCAAGTCGTCGACGCCGTGGAGGCGCCTGACGGGCACAGCGTCTCCTCGACCGCGATTCGGCGCAGCGTGGCCGGCGGCGACCTGGACAGGGCGGCGGATTCACTCGGCCGCCTGTACTCGGTCGGCGGAACCGTGACCAGGGGCGACCAGCGCGGCCGTCAGCTCGGGTTTCCGACCATCAACCTCGTCCCACCCCCCAGGAAGCTGCTCCCGCCCGAGGGTGTGTACGCCGCGCGCGTGCAGACGCCGCGCGGGGCGTTCGGAGCCATGCTCAACCTCGGCCCCCGGCCGACGTTCGACGACTCCAGCGTGGGGATCGAGGCGTATTTGTTCGACACCGACGTGGATCTGTACGGCGCGCACGTCCGGCTCGAGTTCGTGTCCCGACTGCGCGATACGCGCAGGTTCCCCGACGCCACCGCGCTCGTCGAACAGATCAAACGGGACGAGATCGCCGCGCGCGCCGCGTTGACTGTCCTCTCGGTGGCCGGTAACGTTCGCACTGCTCAAAACGCTCCGGGGACCACGCGTCCCTCCGGCGTCACCTCAATCAGCTCCTGACAATGAAGTTGAAGCATAGAATCGCAATCATTCTGGCACTCATCGCCGGCTCGCTCTGGACTCTCTATCCGCGCACGGTGGTCGAGCGCGTCAAGCGCGACGGCGTGTTCGTGTACGATACGGTTCAGAGAGTTCCGCTGAAGCGCGGGCTGGATCTCGTCGGCGGCATTCACATGGCGCTCGAGATCGACGAGTCGAAGGCCCCGGTCGCGGACAAGGCGGCCGCCCTCACCAACGCCCTGACCGTCCTGCGCAACCGTGTGGACGAGTTCGGCGTCGCGGAGCCCGTGGTGCAGCAGGTCGGGAAGGACCGCATCATCGTGGAGCTTCCGGGAATCGACGATCCCGAGCGCGCACAGGACATAGTGCAGAAGTCGGCGTTCCTCGAGTTTCAGATCACGGACGAGTCGCAGGCGCTCGACAAGGCGCTGCCGCGCCTCGACGGGATCATCAAGTCTCGCGGCCTCGGCGCGCCTGCCGCGGTGCGCGCCGACACCGCCCCGGGCCGCGCGCCTGCGGGCCTCGGCTCGCTGCTGCAGCGCGACACTTCCGACAGCTCGCGGGCCGCGGGAGACACGGGCACGCGCGACACGGCAGTCGTCGCGGGCACGACCCCGGGGCCGCTCTCGAGCCTTCTCCAGCAAGGTGGTATACCCGGCGAGTACTCGGTCTCTTCGCAGAACGTGGGAGCCGTGGAGCACTACCTCTCGCTGCCGGAGATCCAGGCTGCGCTGCCGCCCGGGAAAGTCGTGAGGTGGAGCAGCGATTCGACGGTGATCGCGAACGCCACTTACCGGACGCTGTACGTTCTCGACGCCCGGCCGATCATAACCGGCCAGTACATCCAGGATGCCCAGCCCAACCAGGATCCGCTCGAGGGCACGCTCGTGACGTTCGAGCTCAACAACGAGGGCGGCCGCCAGTTCCGGCGCGAGACCGGACGGCACATTCAGGATTACATGGCGATCGTGCTCGACCAGCGCGTCATGGGCCGGCCGCCGGTGATTCAGGGCGCCATCGGCACGCGCGGCCAGATAACGATGGGCGGGCAGGACCTCGCCGCGGCGCAGGACCTGGCGCTCGTACTGCGGGCGGGCGCGCTTCCCGTCCCGCTCAAGATCGTGGAGTCCGGCACGATCGGCGCGAGCCTCGGCCAGGACGCGGTGGAGCAGGGCGTCCGCGCCGGGATCCTGGGACTCGCGCTCGTAATTCTCATCATGGTCGTGTACTACAAGCTGTCCGGCGTTTTCGCGGTCGGCGGCCTCATCGTGTATACGCTCATCACGCTAGCGGTGCTCGCGTCATTCGGCGCGGTGCTGACCCTGCCGGGCATTGCCGGCTTCGTGCTCTCCATCGGCATGGCTCTCGACGCCAACTTCCTGATCTTCGAGCGCACACGCGAGGAGATGGATGCCGGCAAGACCTCGCGGGCCGCGATCGACGAAGGATTCGAGAACGCGTGGAGCGCGATCATCGATACGCACGTGACGACCGGACTCACCGCCGCGATCCTGTATCAGTTCGGCACCGGCCCGGTGCAGGGCTTCGCCGTCGCGCTGCTCGCCGGCATTGCGGCTTCGCTCGTCAGCGCTATTTTCGTGGTGCGGACCTTCTTCCTCATCTGGCTGCACCGTACCGGCGGAGTCAAGCCGGTCAGCATCTAAGGGACACATGCTTCGCGTACTGCACAACACCAATATCGATTTCATCCGCCTGTGGCGCGTCTCCACGGCGGTCTCGCTGCTGCTGATCATCCCTGGCCTGATCTGGATTGCGGTCGCCGGGTTTCATTACAGCATCGAGTTCACCGGCGGAACGCTCAAGCGCGTCCAGTTCAGCGAACCGGCGCCGAGCGTGGCCGATGTGCGCGCCGCTCTGGCCGCGGGCGGCCTCCCGCAGGTGGAGATCCAGACGTTCGGCAGCCCCAACGAGCTGATAATGCGCGCGCAGGATCCGCGCACCGTGGCGCGGCAGGAGGCAGGCGCGGAAGTGGTGTCGCGACAGATCACGGCCGCGCTCGACGCCAGGTTCGGCCCGGATAAATACAACGTTCTCCGTACGGAGGGAGTCGGGCCCAAGGTGGGGAGCGAGCTGCGGCGGAACGCGCTCATCGCGCTGGCGATTGCGTTCCTGACCACGCTCATTTATCTCGCGTGGCGCTTCGAGTGGCGGTTCGGCCTCGCGGCCGTGCTTGCGACCATCCACGACATTTTTGCCACGCTGGCGTTCATGAAGTACATGAACATCGAGGTTTCGCTGTTCGTCGTGGGAGCTCTGCTCACCGTGATCGGATATTCGCTGAACGACACCGTCGTGGTGTTCGACCGGGTGCGCGAGAACCTCAAGAAATTCCCGAAGACCGGCCTGTACGATCTGCTCAACCGGTCTGTAAACGAAACGCTGCCGCGGACGGTGCTCACGGGATCCACGACGCTGGCCACGCTGCTGTCGCTGATCATTTTTGGCGGTACGGTCATCCGGCCGTTTGCGTGGGTGCTGCTGTGGGGTATCATCATCGGAACGTTCAGCTCGGTGTACGTCGCTTCGCCGCTGCTGCTGTGGATCAACCACAAGTGGCCGCGGCACGCGGCGACGGGGGGGCGCGCCGATCGACTGGCCCAGGCCACGCGGAAGACGGAGCGCGATATGAGGCCGGCGCCTGCGCGATGATGCGCGCGCCGGGAGCGGGATGACGACGCCAGGCGGCGCCCGCGGCCCGGCGGCCAGCTCTTCCGCGCCGCTGCACTGGCGGCGCATGTACGGCAACGTGGTGCTTCGCACCGCGATTTACTACCTGGTGCTGGTCGGTGTCGCGGTTCTCACCTGGGAGTATCTCCCGCCGACCGACGTCGGCGCCGCGGGCGGCGACGGGAATCCGCTGACGGGCAGTGCCGACGTCATCACGCGAATCGCTTCCGGCTCGCTGTCGGTATCCGTCTTCCTCGCGATGATCACGGCCGTGCTGGTATCAATCCCGGTCGCGTGGATATACACGCTGACGCGACAAAAGCGCGGCTTCCAGCAGTCCGTCGTGCAGATGCTGGTGTTGTTGCCGCCGGTGGTCGCCGGCATCGTGATGCTGGTGAAGCACAGTCTGGCGCTTGCATTCAGCCTCGCGGGCGCTGCCGCCGCGGTCCGCTTCCGCAACACGCTCGACGACAGCAAGGACGCCGCCTACGCCTTTCTCGCGATCGGGATCGGCATCGCGGCCGCGGTGGAGCTGCCGGTGGCGCTCGTGCTCTCGATCGTGTTCAACATCGTGATTCTGGGCCTGTGGTACACCGATTTTGGAAGGGTCCCTGCCGCGCTCGAGGGGAAGGAGGCGCAGCGCAAGCTGGAGCGAGCGCTCGCCGTGGCGAGCAGGACCGGTACGTTCGTGGCCCGGCTCGACAAGGAGCTGTTTGAGCACATGTCGCCCGAGCAGCTGGAGGCCGCCGCGGACAAGGCGCTGCGGCGCCGGCGGCGGAACGCGCCCGACTTCATGGACGAGAACACCGAGGCCGAGCGCGACAACCTGCTCCTTAGGGTCGCGACGTTCGACCCTCCCGCGGCGCGCCAGGTGGTGGAGCCGGTGCTGGCGCAGCGCGTTAAGCGGTGGCGCTACGGCGGGCTGGTGCGGGAGCAGAGCGGCACGACGGTCATTGAGTACACGGTGGATCTGAAACGGCGCGAGCCCGCGCACAGTGTGCTGGACGCGCTGCGAGACCTCGGAGGGCATGTGGTTCGTGTAGAACTGAAATGAAAGGAGCTATTGGCTATTGGCTGTTGGCTGTTGGCTACGGCGTTGCCGGGTTCGCGTTGGCCGGTGCCCAGACGCCGGCGGATACGACCGCGCCGAAACCTTACGAAATACAAAAGCTGTTCTCCGGTGACAGCGTGATCCGGTTCACACTGTCCACGAACCTCCGGGCGATTTCCCGGGCGAGGTCCGGCGAAGCCCGGTATCATCAGGCGAAGCTGACGTACACCGACACCGGCGCCGCGCCGATCACGATTCCGCTGCGCGTGCGTGCGCGCGGACACTGGCGCAGGATGAACTGCGAGCTGCCGCCGTTGCTGCTCAACTTCTGGTCGGACAGCTCGAAGAAGACGCTGTTCGCGCGAGTGGATCGCGGGCGGTTGGTCGTGCACTGCCGCAACGACGACGTGCGCGAGCAATACGTCCTGCAGGAGTTCCAGCTGTACCGCGTCTACAACCTGCTGACCCCTTTCAGCCATCGTGCGCGCCTCGCGCAGGTGACATACGTCGACAGCGCTACGGGACGTCCGACTGCCACGCGGTACGGTTTCATCCTCGAGGATGACGACGACATGGCGCTGCGGAACGGTGCCAAGCAGCTGGAGCTCCAGGGCGCGCAAGCGGGCGATCTCGATGCGTTCACGGACGCGCTGGTTGGCATTTTCGAGTACATGATTGGGGGGAGTGACTGGTCCGTGGCGGCGCTGCACAACGTTCAGCTGGTGAGCCAGGCCGACGGCACGGTGCGCGCGGTCGCGTACGACTTCGACTGGTCGGGCGCGGTAAACGCCAACTACGCGAGGCCTGATTTCCGGTTGCCGATCACCTCGGTGAGACAGCGGCTGTTCCGCGGGTATTGCGTCCCGCCCGCGGAATTCAACCGGGCGATCGCCCTTTTCAAAGAGAAGAAGCCAGCGATATACGCGTTGTACTCCGATCACATCGGCCGGCTCATGAACCCGGACGTAGTCCGCCGCACGCTCGAGTACTTCGACGAATTTTACCGGACCATCGACGATCCCCGGCGCGCAGCCGAGCTCCTGCGGGACTGCAAGCAGGCGCAGTAACCGACACGGCCTGACGTGGCTTCGTTCATCGACAGCCATGCGCACCTCGCGGATTCGGCGTTCGATCCCGATCGCGAAGCCACGATAGAGCGGGCACGCCAGACGGGTTGCGGCGCGATCGTAGCTATCGGGACCTCGCCCGCCGATTCGCGGACGTCGCTCGATCTGGCACGGGAGCACGCCGGCTTCGTTTACTCCACCGCGGGGCTGCACCCGCACGACGCGGCGTCGTTTGACGCGCCGCGCGACACCGATGCGATCCGGGAGCTGCTGCTCGAAGGAGCGGTCGCCGTCGGGGAGTGCGGGCTCGATTACCACTACGACAGCTCGCCCCGCGATGTGCAGCGGAAGGTTTTCG
Source organism: Gemmatimonadaceae bacterium (assembly GCA_050998915.1). Lineage (GTDB taxonomy): Bacteria > Gemmatimonadota > Gemmatimonadetes > Gemmatimonadales > Gemmatimonadaceae > JACDCY01. Next base: position 14,896 of record JBPCPS010000023.1, on the reverse strand, counting down.
CCGCGCAGCTCGGGCTCGCGCGCGAGGTCGGCAAGCCGGTAGTGGCACATACCCGCGAAGCCGAGAGCGACATGGAAGCCATGGTGCGCGACGCGGGCAGTGCGGGCGTCCCCGGCGTACTGCACTGCTTCACTGGCCCGTCGCGGCTGGGTGAGATCGCGCTCGAGGCCGGGTGGTATATCTCGTTCAGCGGGATCGTGACGTTCAGGAAGTGGGGCGGGAACGACCTCGTCCGCGCCGTCCCGGACGATCGCATCCTGGTCGAGTCCGACTCCCCCTATCTGGCGCCGGTGCCGCACCGCGGGAAGCGCAACGAGCCTGCCTACGTGAGCCTGACGCTCGCGAAGGTCGCCGAAGCGCGCGGAGTCACGCCGCGCACGCTTGGCGAGACGGTCACGGCCAACGCGAAGCGCCTGTTTGGACTGTCGTAGCTCTTGGCTCCGCCCGCTCTTCGTGCGAGGTTTGAGGGACCCGCCAAGCCAACAGCCGAAGCCAACAGCCAATAGCCAACAGCCAATAGCCAACCGCCATGTCTCTCAAGACCATCCAGACCGGCGACGCCCCCGCTGCCATCGGACCCTACTCCCAGGCAATAGCAGCCGGAGGATTTCTCTTTACCGCCGGCCAGATTGCGCTGGATCCGAAGAGCGGGCAGGTAGTGGAGGGCGGAATAGAGACGCAGACCGAGCGCGTAATGGCCAATCTCACGGCCGTGCTCAAAGAGACGGGCGTGACATGGAGCAGCGTAGTGAAGACTACGGTGTACCTGCACGACATGGCCGATTTTCCGGCGATGAACGAGGTATACGGCCGGTGGCTGGGCGATGCGAGGCCGGCGCGCTCCACGGTGCAGGCGGCCGGACTCCCGCGCGGCGTGCTCGTGGAGATCGACGTCGTAGCCAAGCTCTGACTCCCCGACACGGGCGCCGATAGTGACGGACGCGGGGACCGCGAAGACGCGGGAGGAGCTGTTCCGGCTCACCGCGTTCGCGCGCTGCGCCGGTTGAGCTTCCAAGATGGGTCCAGGGGACCTAGCGGAAGTACTCGCTCCGATTCCGGGCGCGAGCGATGAGAGAATCCTGGTCGGCAGAGAGACGTTCGACGACGCCGGCGTATTTCTCCTGTCCGACGAGCTGGCGCTCGTGCAGACGGTGGATTTTTTCGCGCCGATCGTGGACGATCCCTACACCTTCGGCCAGATAGCCGCAGCCAACGCGCTGTCGGACGTCTACGCCATGGGCGGGCAGCCGTTGACGGCGCTCAACATCGTCGCGTTCCCCGACGGCAAGCTCCCGCTCAGCGTGCTCACGGACGTGCTGCGCGGCGGGCTGGACAAGGTGCACGAAGCGGGCGCGCATGTCATCGGCGGCCACACTATCCTGGACGAGGAGCTCAAGTACGGTCTGTCGGTGACGGGGCGCGCGCATCCGAAATTCCTGCTGACTAACGCAGGAGCGAAGCCCGGCGATCGGCTCGTGCTGACGAAGCCCCTTGGCACTGGGATACTCGCGACCGCGATCAAGCGCGGCGAGCTCGAAGCCGACGCGCAAACGGAGGTGCTGGCGTCCATGTCCGCGCTGAACGGCGGCGCGAGCCGCGCCGCGCTCGCGGTCGGCTCGCGCTGCGCGACCGACGTCACGGGATTCGGGCTGCTCGGCCACGTATCGCACATCGCGCGCGCGAGCGGAGTCACGGTGCGAATTGCGGTGGCCACGGTTCCGGTGTTCGCGGGCGCACGCGAGGCGTGGGAGCGGGGGAACCGGACGGGGGGCGCCGAGCGGAATCTCGAGTACGTGAATCCACTCGTGGATTGGGGCGGCGCCACCGAGGCGCAGCGCGCGCTGCTCGTGGATCCTCAGACTTCCGGCGGGTTACTCGTTGCCGTGGGGCCGGACCGCGTCGCAGCCTATCTTTCGAAGGTCGCCGGCGCAGTCGAGGTGGGTACCGTCACGGAGCGAACCGAATTTGCGATCGTGCTGCAATAGCTGCGGGGGTGGATGGGGCCTGGTGGCTTCCCCAGTCTTCAAAACTGGTGTGACCCGACTCAGTCGGGCCGGGTGGGTTCGATTCCCACACTCTCCCGCCAGCGCGGCTGCATTCGCATTCGCGCTGATCGTCGCACTAGGCACCCCGGCCTCCGCGCAGCAGCCGGACACGTTGCGCCGCCCTCCCCCGGCTCGCATCGACACCCTGCGGCCTGATCCGATCGTGCGCACCGGGCCCGCGGTTTCGATTCCCGTGGCGCAGCCTGCGGAGGTGGAGCGCCCTATCTCCCCTGGCCGGGCGTTCCTACAGTCGCTGCTCATCCCCGGCCGCGGCCAGATCACACTCGGCAAGAAAAACGCGGCCCGCTTCTACATCGCCGTCGAAGCGCTCGGCATCGGCATGACGGTCAAATCGCTAGCGGCGCTGCGCGAAGCCAAGCGCATCGCGCGCGACAGCACGGTGCTCGAGTTCCGGAGGGATCCCGTGTCCGGGGACAGCGTGCCGACGGTCTGGGTCGCGAGCCGGTTCCCGCCGGACCGAATCAACGCGCGCCGGACGCACGTAGAAGACTGGGTTGCGCTCATCATCTTCAATCATCTGCTCTCGGCTGCGGATGCGTACGTGGCCGCGAATCTCTGGGATTTCCCGGCGAAAGTGAGCGTCACTCCGCGACCGTCGCCGGCTATTTCCGCCGCGGGCTGGGGAACCGGTTCGGTTTCGTCGCTTGGCCTGGAAGCCAGAATCACGGGATCGATCGCCTGGTGACGGGGAGCAACGCGCCGATCGGGGTGTTCGACTCCGGTCTCGGCGGACTTACGGTAGTGCGCGAACTGATCCGCCAGCTACCGAACGAGAGCATCGTCTACTTTGGCGACACCGCGCGCGTCCCGTACGGTCCCAAGGGGGAAGAGACCGTCATCCGCTACAGCCAGGACATCGCCGGGTTTTTGCGGACGCAGAAAGTGAAAGCGATCGTCGTTGCCTGCAACACCGCGACCGCGCACGCTCTTCCGACGCTGCGCGCGCAACAGGACGTACCCGTGATCGGGGTGATCGACCCGGGCGCGCTCGCCGCGGTGAGCGCGAGTCGCGAACGCCGGATCGGGGTCATCGGGACTCGCGGGACGATCCGCTCGCGCGCCTACGACAAGGCCATCGCAAAGCTCGCTCCGGACGCGACGGTCACGAGCGCGGCCTGTCCGCTGTTCGTTCCCCTGATCGAGGAAGGCTGGCTCGACAGCGAGCCCACGCGCATCGTCGCGCGCGGCTACCTGGATGCGTTCACCGGCGGGAAGGTGGACACCCTCGTGCTCGGCTGCACCCACTACCCTCTGTTGAAGACGGTGATCGGCGAGACGGTCGGACGCGACGTCCGGCTCATCGACAGCGCGCTTGAGACGGCGGCCGAGACGGCACGCGTGCTGCACGAGAATCACATTGAGGCCACCGGCGGCAACGCGCACTATCGCTTCGTGGCGTCCGACGACCCGGAGCAGTTTCTAGCCGTCGGGCAGAGATTTCTCGGTGCACCCCTCGAGCGCGTGGAACTGGTTTCGCTTGGTGGTTGATTACAACAAAAAACCAGGTAGTTACCCGAAACCCGTTCTGTTTTTGGGCTCTGGGTCGATGCGCTCGGCTCAAGCCGTATTCCGCTCCAGAGCAGAAACCGCTGCCGAGTCGAGCGAGCCGTTCCACTCGTGCAGCTCGATGGCTCGCTCGGATAGCGACAGGTATGTCGGCGCGTCCAGCCAGGACCCCGCGTTGGCGTACACTCCACGTCCCGCGCGCTCGAGCATGGCGACGTGCGAATGCGCGTACACCAGCAGGTCGAGCGATGGGTCCGCCACGAGCGCGGCGTGCGCGACCGCCCGCAGCCCCGTTCCTTCGTCGCGGGCTCGATAGTCGCGGCTCGTATGCGACGTGGCCGTGGCGATCCTAGTCGCGAGATCGGGATGCAGCCAGCGGAACAGCCGGATGGAAAGCGGGCTCCGCAACACGGTGCGGAGCCGTCTGTACGCCTTATCGTCGACCTCGCGGAGCCCGTCACCGTGCTCGATGCGGGCTTGCCAGCCGGCGAGCCGACCTTCCCACGCCTCCATTCTGTAGTCGACACCGAGATCGTCGCGCAGGACCTCGCCTCCCCAGCAATCGTGGTTGCCGGCGACCCAGATGATCTCGGTGCCGCTGTCCTTGAGCTCTGACAGCGCACCCAGCGTCCTGAATGCGCCGCGCGGGACGACGGTCTTCCACTCGAACCAGAAATCGAACAGGTCGCCGTTCACCACGAGCGTGCTCGCGCGGCCCCGCAAGGCGCGCAGAAACTCCAGCAGCGCGCGCTCGACTTCCCGCGACGCGGCGCCGAGGTGGGTGTCGGAGATGATGTAGGCTAGATCGGGCATCGGGGGAAAGTTACACGTGATTGGTGATGAGTGATTAGTGATTAGTAGCGGCGGCGCATCGCGTGTACGGGCAGTTACTAATCACTAATCACTAATCACTAGTAACTTTCCTGCATGCCCCCCCGCCACATCGAGCTCCGCGTCCGCTACGCCGAGACGGATCAGATGCGCATCGTGTACCACGCCAACTATCTGGTCTGGTGCGAGATAGGAAGGACCGAATACATCCGGAGCGCGTTCGGGTCGTACGCGGATGTGGAGAGGGACGGCGTGTCCCTGGCCGTGGTCGCGGCCAGCCTGCGGTTCCACGCGCCCGCCCGGTACGACAATCTGATTCGCGTTGCGACGACGCTCCGCGAGGCGCGGTCGCGGACCATCACGCTCGACTACGTGATATCGAATGCGGAGACGGGCGAGAAACTCGTCACCGCGAGCACGACGCTCGCTTCGACGGACCCGGGCGGCCGGCTGGTGTCCATGCCATCGGATCTTCGCAACGCACTGGAGAAATCGCGTGAATGAACCAAAAGCGCTTTTGGCTATTGGCTGTTGGCTGTTGGCGGTTGCGTGCGCCACCGTTCCGGCGGGCCGGTCGACATTGTCCGATGAAAACGTGCGCGAGTACGCGGCGTTGCTGCGGACGGCGGACTCGCGCATGCTCGACACGACGGTGATCGACCGTGGTCTCGCGTCGACCGCCAGCTCAGTGCGTGGTGAAGCGGCGAGGGCGATCGGACAGATTGGCCGCGCGCAGGCGGCGCCTCGAATCCCTGCTCTTCGCGCTCTGCTTCGGGGCACTGACGCGCGCGTCGCCGCGCAGGCGGCGTACTCGCTCGGGCTTCTCCGGGACACCGCGAGCATTCCGGATCTCGTGGCGGCTGTGGCCTCATCCGCGCCAGTGTCGCGCGACGCGGCCTGGGCGCTCGGGCAGATTGGCAACGCGGCCCGCGGCGCGATCATCGACGCGCTCGTCCGGGGCCACGCGGATCCCGGCACCCGGCTGCAGCTGCTGCTGGCATCCGCAAAGCTGTCTCCGGTTCCCGCGCAGGCGGTGATCGATTACTTCGATGACGAGCATCCATCCGTAGTCTGGGCAGCTGCGTATGCGATCTCGCGTACGCGCACCGTCGCCGGATTGCACGCGCTCTGGGCGCTGGGCGATTCGTTGGACGCGCATCGAGCTGTCCGCCCCGGAGCGGAGACGCAGCCGTCGGTGTTCGATCCAGAGCGGGCCCCCTATCTCGACGCCGAATTTGCTCCTTTCCGGATCCGGGCGGAAATCGCCCGGATGCTCGCGCGCGCCGTTGCCGGGGACTCGCTCGCCGACGGTGCGATCCCGTCGCTGGCGCAGTACGCGCGGGATAGGCACCCGCATGTGCGCATCAACGCATTGCGCTCCCTCGGCAGCTATGGCGCCCGTGCGAGAGCGCATGTGGTCGCGGGCACGCGCGACGTCGACGCCAACGTGCGCATCGTCGCGGCGCAGGCTCTCGGCGCGGTACGTGATTCGGCGGGTCCGGATTGGGCTCCGCTATGGGCCGCCGACAGCGGGCTTGCTTACCGCCAGGCGCTGATCGAAGCGGCAATGCGCTTCGGTACCGAACTGCCGGCCCTCAGCCAATGGCGGAACGATCCCGATTGGCGACGCCGCGCAACCGTCGCGTACGCGGCTGGATGGGCGCCCTCCACGGATCAGCGCGTGCGTCTCGCGCGCCCGCTGTTGACCGATGCCGATCCGCGAGTGCGCGCGTCCGCCATTGCGGGGATCGCTCCGGACACGGCGTCACTCACGGACGAAGTGCGCGGGCTCCTGCGCGCAGCGAACGGCGATGACGACCACATGGTCCGCGAGCGTGCGGCTTCGCGACTCACCGGTCGACCGGAACGGGAAGACGAGCCTGCGACGCCGGTGCGGGGTATCGACTGGTACGAGACCGTCGTTCGGTCGCTAGTGGCTCCGTCGCTCGACGGCAGGCCGGCGCGCGCGACGCTCAACACAGAGAATGGCCCGATCGTGGTCGAGTTCTTCGGCGCGGAGGCACCGCTCACCGTGATGAACTTCCTCGATCTCGCGCGCGGCGGCACGTTCCGTGGCACCCGGTTCCACCGGGTCGTTCCGAACTTCGTGTCGCAGGACGGTGATCCGCGCGGTGACGGATCGGGCGGTCCGGGGTACTCGATCAGGGACGAGCTGAACTCACATCGCTACGATCGCGGCGTGCTGGGCATGGCGCTCTCGGGACCGGATACAGGAGGAAGTCAGTGGTTCATCACGCATTCCCCGCAGCCGCATCTCGATGGCGGATACACGGTGTTCGGTCGGGTGATCTCCGGCTACGATGCGCTCGACAGCATCGTGCAAGGTGATCTTTTGATCGGGGTCCAATGAGAAAGGCGCTGCGTGCTGCGTGCTGCGCCCTCGCGGCATCCGGGCGTGTTCTATGCCAGGGTATTTGTTCAGCATTGGTGGTGGTCGGTGCGTGCGCGCCGCCTGCGGCGCAGCCGCTCGCGGGCGCGCCGGCGCCGGTTCTCGCGCTGCCGACTTCGGCCTTGGCGCCGGGGTACAGGCAGATCGTATTCAACTGGGAATACGAGCAGGGCGATGCGCGGATGCGGGGCGAAGGAGTGGTCCGGATCGCTCCACCGGATAGTGCCAGGCTCGACCTGTTTCTCGGCGGCGGCTTCGGGAGCGGCGCGGCGATACTGATCGGCGACGAGCTGCGGGCTCCGCTGGTGCCCGCGGCGGAGCGCCTCATTCCGCCTCCGCCCATGATGTGGGCCGCGCTGGGGCGGCTGGCGATCCCCGCGGCGGCCGATACCACGGTTCGCGTTGACGGCACGACCATACGGGCCGACATTGGAGCCGCGCCGGTATGGCGTGTCAAGTTTCACGGCAGCCGCCTGGCCCTCCTCGAGCGCATTGATGACGGACGGGTGAGGGACTTCGTCAATAGAAGGGAGAGAGAGGTCGTTTACGAATCCTTCTCGCCCCGGAGCAAGCTGACCCTGAGGATCACGCGGGATGAGCCCGTCATGGCATTCGATGCGAAGATCTGGACTCTGTAGCGTCGCGCTCCTGCTCACCGCCGGCTGCGTATACGGCTTCGCCGGAGGCGGGCTCCCGGCGCACGTGAGGACTATCGCCGTCATTCCGTTCGAGAACGAAACGACGAGCTCCGAGATCCAGCGCGAGCTGGTGGACGCATTCAGAGCCGAGCTGCACAACCGGCTCGGCGTGCGCGAGGCCCCGGAAGCGCGCGCGAACGCCATCGTCCGCGGCACGATTCAGCGCTACGAAGTGGACATACCGGTCGCATACAGCGCCGACAACCGCGCGACTACCACCGCCCTGCGAATGCTCCAGATCGTCGTCGATCTCGAGCTGGTGGACCAGGTCACGGGCCAGACTCTGTGGGAGCGGAAGGGGTTGATCGCCGACGCGAAGTACGAAGAGCGGGGTGAGCCGGCCGCGCGCAAGGAAGCGATCGGGCGCGTGGTCAACGCGCTGGTGGAAGGGGCCCAATCGCAATGGTGAGTCGTCCGGGGGGCGTTCGCATCACGCGAAGCCGGCGCGGTGGTAGCGCGCTCGGCTGCCTCGTTCCACTCCTCGTGATCACCATAGTCGGATACTTCGCGGTGCATGCGAGCGACGCTGCCTTCAGGTATTACCGCTTCCGCGACGCGATGCAGCAGGAGGCGAGGTTTGCTCACAGGCCCCGGCGCACGGACGAGATGATCCGGCAGCGACTGCGCGCGTTTGCCGACTCGCAGGCGCTGCCATCCGAGGCGCGAGACATCAAAGTGCATCGGACCGAAACCCGCATTCGCATTTCGGCGGACTATTCCGAGACCATCGACTTCCCGTTCTTCTCCAAGCGAATCGACTTGCATCCGGCGGCGGAGCGAATCTTCTGACCGGGGCATCCTTCGACCCGGCCCGCAAGATCATGAGCTGGCCGGAGGCCGCGCGCTGGCGTGAGTCGCTGCCGGGCCCGCTGGTATTCACCAACGGCGTGTTCGACCTCCTTCATCCCGGGCATTTGGACGTGCTCGCCGCCGCGCGGCGTGAAGGGGCAGCGCTCGTGGTCGGCCTCAACTCGGACGATTCGGTACGGCGGCTGAAGGGCCCGACCCGTCCCGTCCACGGCGAGGCCGACCGCGCATTCGTGCTCGCCGGGCTCGAGGCCGTGGACGCGGTAGTCCTCTTCGAGCAGGACACACCGCTCGAGCTCATCCGGCACCTGCGTCCGGCCGTGGTCGTCAAGGGCGGCGATTATAGACGTGACACCATTGTCGGCGCCGATGACGCCGCCTCGTGGGGCGGCCGCGTGATAATCGTGCCGGTGCGGGAAGGGCATTCGACCACCGGTACGATCGACGCGCTCCGGCGCGCCGAGCCCGCCTGAGCCGGAACCCAGGACGGTGAGCGACCGCGTTCTGTTGCTCGCAACGCGGAGCGAAGACAAGGTCCGCGAGATCGTTCCGCTGCTCCGCCACCTGAGCGTTCGCATCATCGGGCTCGCGGAGGCCGGCGTGCCAGTGACTCCCGCCGAGGATTCGATCGAGCGGTTCGACACGTTCGAGGAGAACGCGGCGGCCAAGGCGCGGTACTTCTTTCTCGCCAGCGGTGGGCTCCCAACGGTCGCGGACGATTCCGGACTTGTCGTCGACGCGCTTGGCGGAGCGCCCGGAGTCCGCAGCAAGCGCTGGTCGGACCGTCCCCATTTGGACGGCAAAGCTCTGGATGAAGCCAACAACCGGCATCTGCTGGGAGCGCTGGGTGGAGCCACCGACCGCCGCGCGCGGTACGTCTGCGTCGCCGCTTTCGCGGATGCGCGGACGACGGTCGCAGTGCGCGGGGAGACTGAAGGTGAGATCACGACCGGGGCGCGGGGCAGCGCGGGTTTCGGGTATGACCCTTATTTTCTCTCAGATGATCTCGCCTGCACTTTCGGCGAGGCCGAACCCGCGGACAAAAGCCGCGTTAGCCACCGGGGTCGCGCATTCAGGAAGCTGGCGGAGGAGCTCGCCGCCGTTCTTGATGATTAGGCAGCGGTCACCGGTCACCAGTCACGCAATTCAAGGCAAATGTCGCGTAAACTGATCGCTCTGTACGTCGTCACGGCCCCGCTCCTGGCCTGCGCATCGCTGGCGCCCGCGCCCGACCCGGTCGTGAACGTGCTCGTGTACAACATCCACGCGGGCAAGGACGCGAAGGGCGCCGGCAACCTGCCGCGCGTCGCCGACGTCGTCAAGTCCACGGGTGCCGATGTGGCGCTGCTGCAGGAAGTGGACATCAACACGCGGCGGTCCGGCAGAGTGGATCAGCCCGCCGACCTGGCCGAGCTGACGGAGTTACGTCCTGTGTTCGGAAGGACGCTCGACTACGACGGTGGGGAATACGGCGTAGCGGTGCTGACGCGCTGGCCTGTCACCCATGACACGACTTTCGGATTGCACGTCACGCCGCGGCAGGAGCGCGCGGGCGGGTCGTACGAGCCGCGCGGCGTGCTGCACGTACTCATCGCGACACCGCACGGACCGCTGCACATTCTCAACACGCACCTCGATCCCTCGGCTGACGATCGCTTCCGAAGGCAGGAGGCAGCCGCGCTGTTGAGTCTGGCGGAGCGGCTGCGCAGCAGCGGCGAGACAGTCTTCATCGGCGGGGACCTGAACGCAAATCCGGACTCACGCGTGCTCGGCATGTTCCGCGACGCCGGCTGGAAAGACGCCTGGGAAGGATGCGGCACCGGAGAAGGGAAGACGTTTCCGTACGATGCGCCGGTAAAGCGCATCGACTATCTGCTGCTCGGCACGGGCGCGGCGTGCGCGCGGGCGGAGGTCCTCGCGACGGACGCGTCGGATCATCGTCCGGTCATCTTTCACATAAGGATGGATCGCTGATGCGCCGCTCCATGCGCCTGGCTGGAATGCTGCTCTTCCCGTGGCTCGCGACGGCGTGCTCCACCGTGCAGCAGGGCACCGGATCGGCGCGTGGAGTGGCTGGCGCAGGGGACGCGATCCTCCCCGCGTCCGCCACCGCCGCGCTCGGACTCGGCGCGGCGAAGCCCGGAGCCGCGGCGCCATTGACATCGGCGGAGCACGAATGGGTCGAGCGCACGCTGGCGTCGCTGAGCGCGCGGGAGCGTATCGCGCAACTCATCATGCCCTGGGTCGGTGGCGGGTACGCGGCCGAGGGCTCACCGGACTTCGAGCAAGTTCGCGGCTGGGTCGAAGACGACCAGGTCGGTGGTCTCGTCCTCTCGATCGGAAGTCCCCTGTCGTACGCGCTGAAGCTGAACGCGCTGCAACGGCGCGCGGATGTTCCGCTCCTGATCGCGTCGGACATGGAGAACGGTCCCGGGATGCGGCTCGGCAACAGCTATGCATTTCCCTCCATGCTGCCGCAGGGCGGGGGCACGGTTTTCCCGCCCGTCATGGCGCTTGGCGCCACCCGATCCCCCGAGCTCGCCTTCGAGCTGGGCGTGGTGCTCGGGCTCGAGGCCCGCGCGGTTGGCGTGCACCTCGCCTTCGGGCCGGTGCTCGATGTCAACTCCAACCCGCTCAACCCCGTCATCAATACCCGCTCCTTCGGCGAAGATCCGGCACTCGTGTCGTCGCTGGCGACGGCGTACGTGCGCGGCGCCCGCTCGGCCGGGCTGATGACCACCGCCAAGCATTTCCCGGGACACGGCGACACGCACGTCGACTCGCACATCTCGCTGCCTACGATCGGCGCAAACCGGGCACGGCTCGACTCGATCGACCTGCCGCCGTTCCGCGCCGCGGCCGAGGCCGGGATCGACGCCGTGATGACGGCCCACATCGCCGTCCCGGCGGTCGAGGGCGACACTGCGCCGCCGGCAACGCTGTCGCGCGTTTTCATGACCGACATCCTCCGCACCGATCTCGGCTTTCGCGGGCTGCTGGTGACTGACGCGATGACGATGGGCGCCGTCGCGAGGCGGTACGGCGCGACCGAGCCGCTGCTGCTCGCGCTCGAGGCCGGAGCGGACGTGCTCCTGATGCCCCGCAACGTGACGGACGCGATCGCGACCGTTGCCGCGGCGGTAACGGCGGGACGCATCGCCCCTGCCCGGATCGATCGTTCGGTGCGAAAGATCCTCGAGATGAAAGTGCGGGCTGGCCTGCATCGGGGGCGGATCGTCGAGATGGATTCGATCCCGACGATCGTCAACGTTCCGAAGCACGTGACGACGGCCGCGATGATCGCCGGGAAATCGATCGTGCTCGCGCGCGACAGCACCGGTGCCGTACCGCTCGCGCGGGGCAGCCGGGTGCTCTCGCTGACGTACGCCGAGGCCGACGATCCGATCGCCGGGCGAGTCTTCGATCCCGAGCTTCGCTCCGCAGGTCACGCCGTGACCTCCGCGCGCGTCGATTCTCACACCGGTGAAGTGGAGTACGCGAGATTGCTCGCGGGGGCGGACAGCGTGGACGCGATCGTGATCTCGGCGTACGTGTCGCCTCGTGCATACGGCGGATCCGTCGGCGCGGAAGCACGCTTCTCGCAATTCGTACGGGAGGTCGCTGCGCGCAAACGCCCCGTGATCGCGGTGTCGTTCGGCAGCCCGTATCTGTTGAGCTTCTTCCCGGACGTTCACGCTTACATGCTCGCCTGGGGCGGCGCGCCGGTCAGCCAGACGGCGGCGGCGATGGCTCTTCTGGGGCGCGCGGCCATCACAGGCAAGCTTCCCGTGTCCATCCCGCCGTACAACCGCTATGGCGACGGACTGCTGCGCGAGGCTCGTCAGCCCGTCGCTCGCCGCACCCGATGACCCGCGCCGGGAGCAGTGAGCAGGACGGCCTCGTCGACATCGACGACATACGCGCCGCCGCCGCAGCGCTGCAAGGAGTGGCCGTGCGAACGCCGCTGCTGCGCGACGAGGTTCTGTCGGATCAGATGGGGCAGGCCATCTGGCTGAAGCCCGAGGTCCTGCAGCGCAGCGGGACGTTCAAGTTCCGTGGCGCGTACACGTTCCTGAGCCGGCTCGATCCCGCGGCGCGGGCGCGTGGCGTCATCGCGCCTTCGTCCGGCAATCACGCGCAGGGCGTCGCCATGGCAGCGCGAGTGTTCGGCGTGTCGGCGACGGTAGTGATGCCGGAGACGGCCACCGAGGCCAAGCGCGCTGGCGCCGAGCGTCTTGGGGCAAAGGTCATTCTGCATGGGACCACGTCGCACGAGCGCACGGCGCTGGCGCTCACGATCGCGGAGCGCGAAGGGCTTACCATCGTGCATCCCTACAACGACAACGCCGTGATCGCGGGGCAGGGCACCGTCGGCACGGAGATCCACGAAGATCTCCCCGAGGTGGAGTCGGTGCTCGTGCAGGTCGGCGGCGGAGGGCTGCTGGCGGGGATCGCCGTCGCCATCAAGGCGCTGTCGCCCGCTACGCGCGTGATCGGGATAGAGCCGGAGCGGACGCCCAAGCTGTCCCGGGCGCGGGATGCCGGAAAGCCCGTGCGGCTCGAGCATCAGCAGGGGTTGGCGGACGGGCTGCTGGTCGCCGAGATCGGCGACATCCCGTTCCACCACCATCAGGCCTACGTGGACGAGGTGGTCACGGTGGGAGATGCCGACATCGTGACGGCGATGCGGCATCTGCTGGATCGTGGGAAGCTCGTGGTCGAGCCCAGCGGTGCGATAACCGTGGCCGCACTGATGACGGGAGCGGTCAGGCCGCGAGGTCCGACAGTTGCCGTGCTCAGCGGGGGAAACATCGAGTGGTCCGCGCTGACGAAGCTCTTTACGTGAGGCGTTCGCTGCAGTCACCATCTTCGGGAGGAGCGATGCTGAATGTTCGCAGGCACATCGGGGTCGTCGCCATCGTGTGCGCCGGCTCGGCGGCCGGGTGCGCCACCGCGTCGACCGCGGCGGACAGAGTCGCGGGTGGCGCCCTCGATTTCGTGACGCCCACCGGCGGGTCGATCGGGAGCGGCGTGATCTGGCAGGACCCGCTGGGAATCATGCACGTCGATGCGCAGGTGCGCGGCCTCCAGCCGGGCCAGCATGGGATCCATTTCCACGCCGTGGGACGGTGTGACGGAGCGGGATCTCCCGCGTTCTCGTCCGCGGGCGCCCACTTCAATCCGGGCAACAGAATGCACGGCCTGAGCGCGGCCGACGGCCCGCACGCGGGTGACGCGCCCAATCTGACGGTAGGCTCGGACGGCAGGGGGCGGGTGAATTTCACGACTGATCGCGTCTCGCTGACCAGCGGCCCGACGTCGCTCGACGACGCGGACGGGTCGTCGCTGGTGATTCACGCGCTGGGCGACGACCAGGTCACCGATCCGTCCGGGAACAGCGGCGCGCGGATCGCGTGCGCGGTAGTGCGGATGTAGCCCGCTGGCTCGAGCCGGTATGTAAAAAAGGCCGCGCTGAATTAGCGCGGCCTTTTTCTTTTGACACTTCTGTCCGTTACTCGGTCCCGCCTGAAGCCTGGCATGCAGCTAGCGCGCGCCGCTCGTGCGCGGGCATGTAGATCGCGACCGCGCGACCCTTGCGATCAGCGTCGCCGGTTCCCAGCGCCGCGCCGATGATCTGCACTGTCGTGGCGGACGTCACCAGCGGATCCGCGACCATCCCGTTCGCTCCTACACTCGCGGCGCGTTGCTTCATGCGGAGGACCATCGTGCTGTCGGCTGTCCAGACGGAATTGCCCTCGGCGGTGATGAGCGCGATCTCATAATAGTTGCTCGGCACCTGGGCAAACGTCTCGTACACCGTCACGGCCGCGGCGCAGGTCGCCGGGAATTTGTACTGGGGCGCCGTATTGCGGACCTTGATGCCACCGCAGGCGGCGACCGCAATGACCGCCGCGCCGACCGCGGCGATCCTGAATCTCGGTTGAATGGACATGACTTGTTCCTCTCTCGGGTTTGGGGCTCGTCGAGATTCGTTTGCAAGCGCGGGGCCGCTAGTGCCAGGGGCGCCCTGTCAGAGCGGCACGCGGCTGCAAAAGCTCTCTCTCAGCGCTTAACTTTCACCGCTGTCGCGGGGCGTAGCGTAGCCCGGTATCGCGCCTGCTTTGGGAGCAGGAGGTCCCCGGTTCAAATCCGGGCGCCCCGATGAATTCAACTAGCGGCTCGACATGCTCTTACGGTGTCGGGCCGTTTTTTCTTCAGAACAAGTCGGCCACTTTGGGAGTTCCTTTGTTCGGTTTTCATGTACCTGTTGCGCGATCCGTGACCTTTCGCGTCTCTGACGTCCTCCCCAAAAGCGGAGCCATTTCTTAGGTTCTGAGTCCTGATCCGCTGAGAGGCGGGAGGACTGATGAAGAGGACGAGATTTACGGAGGAGCAGATCATCGCGGTGCTGCACGAAGCTGAGGGCTCGGCTTCGATTCGCGAGGTCAGCCGGAAGCACGGCATCACGGAGCAGACGTTTTTCCGCTGGAGAGCGAAGTACGGCGGGCTCCAGGTGAGCGAGGCTCGGCGTCTCAAGGGTCTCGAGGATGAGAACCGGAGACTCAAGAAGCTGGTGG
>JBPCPS010000017.1:0-8838 GCA_050998915.1 Gemmatimonadaceae bacterium | reverse complement strand
CGAATCAGCCACTTGACGATTCCCGCTACGATGTCGGCGGGATCGGCGGTCATGCCGGCGCGTTGCGAGAACCGCGTGATCCCCGTGCGCGCGGCGATGTCGTTGAACCGCGCCGTGCGGAGCAGCGTGGCGACGGCCCGCGCGATCAGCGAGGCTATGAGCCAGCCGATCAGGACGACTATGATGAAGCCGAGTATCCTGGGGATCGCGGCGAACAACATCGTCATCGCGTTCGTGAATGAGTCAGCCACGCGGTCCCCGAAACTGGCTTCGGGTGGGGCATAAACCGGTGCCTGCAGCACGGTGTCGGTAAGTACTGTCTGCATGGATCGCTCTCCTCCTGAGGGGTGTTGGAGCATCCTCGGTGTCTCACGTATCTCCTTCAGTATAGCGTTTCTGGACGGCGGCGCGAGAGGCCACCCGGTGTTATCTCACCCAGGCCCGCGCGTGGCGACGAATCCCAGGAGGACATATGTTAGCGATTGTGACACACGCACAGTCGCCAACGCGGGGACCGGCCCGATTCGAATGAAACCGAATTCGCCCATCAGCCGGCGCGACGCAGTCCGCCTTCTCGCCGGGGTCGTCGGAGTCGCGCCGTTCGCGAATGCCGCCCATCTCCGGCGGGAACGGGCCGGACCGCCGAACGTTGTCTTCATCATGACGGACGACCAGCGGCAGGATGCCCTCAGCGTTTACGGAAACCGAATCCTGGCGACTCCCAGCATCGATCGAATAGCCACTGGTGGCGTGAGATTCACCGAGGCGTTCGTCACCAACTCGTTGTGCGCACCGAGCAGGGCGACGTTTCTCACCGGGCTGTATTCCCACAAGCACGGCGTGCTGTCCAACGCGGGCGGCCCGCAGTTTTATAACCAGCCGGGGCTGCGGGACGAGACGATAACGTTTCCCGAACTGTTGCAGGCGGCCGGCTACCGCACCGGCATCGTCGGGAAGTGGCACCTGCGGTCGGCTCCGACCGGCTTCGATTCATCGGTCGTGTTTGGCCGCACGGGCGGTGGCTACTACGATCCGGAGATGTTGGCGAATGGCGTGCGCGTCAAGTTCCGCGGGCACGCCGACGATGTAGTGGGCGATCAGGCCCTCGCCTTCCTCAAGGAGCAGCCGCCGGATCGGCCCTTCTGCCTGCTGTGCCATTTCATGTCTCCGCACCGCGCCTGGCGGCCGGCCGAGCGATTCGCCCGGGAATTCGACGACATTGAGGTCCCATACCGCGCACGTTCGAGGACCGGCTCGTCGGCAAGGATGCGGTGCGGCGTGCCGAGATGGCTATAGCCAACATGCCGGATTTCAGGAACAACGGCGTAGACCCTTCGCTGCCCTTCGAGGAACGGAAGCGGCTCAACCTCCAGCACCTCGTCAAGAATTATTACAGGGTGTTGCTCAGCGTTGACGAAAACGTCGGCAGAATGCTGGACGCGCTCGATACCGCCGGGCTCGCGGACGACACGATCATCGTGTACAGCTCGGACAACGGCTTCTTTCTGGGCGAGTTCGGCCTGTACGACAAGCGTCTGATGTACGAGCCTTCGATCAAGGTCCCGCTGCTGGTCCGCTATCCGGCGCGTGTCGCGCCGCGGGTGGACGAGTCGCACATGGTATTGAACGTGGATGTCGCGCCGACATTGCTGGAGCTCACCGGCGTGCCCGTTCCCAAGGCCATGCAGGGGCGGAGCTTCCTGCCTTTGCTATTGGGGCGGTCCGTCCCGTGGCGCGACGACTTCCTGTACGAGTTCTTCGAGTACCCCGCGGAGCATTGCGCGCGCAAGCACCGCGGCATGCGAACCAAGCGGTGGAAGCTCATTCATTTATTTGAGCAGCCGGAGCAGTGGGAGCTGTACGACCTGGCAACCGATCCGGACGAGACGCGGAATCTCTCAGGCCAACGGCGCTACGCCGCCGTCGAGCGGGAGCTACGCGCGCGCATGGCGACGCTGCGACGCGAGCTGGGCGACGCGGACCCGCCGGGCCCCGCGCCGGCATCACTGCCGTGCGGCAACGGCGTCAACACCGGCTACGGTCCTCCGGAGTAATCAGCCGCCGCGCGCCATTCGCCTCACGAAATCGTGCGGGGACGTGAGCTGCATGGGGAAGTCTTTCGGCGGCGGGCCCACGCCCGAATCGAATCCGCGCGCGAGACCGAGCAGCAGGCTCGCGAAAGCTTTCTCGGTCGGGTTCTCGGCACTCTTCCACTGCGCCTCGAGCGCGTGCGCCGGAATCTCGATGACCTCGAATGGCTTGCCGAACTCCTCCTCGAAGATCCGCACCGCTTCGCGCTGGCTGATCTCATCGGGACCGCCGAAAGCGATGACGGCGTTGCGCGCCGCGGGGTTGCCTATGCACTGCACCGCGAGCTCCGCGACGTCGGCGACCGCGACATAGCGGAGCTTGTGCGTGCCTTCGCCATAGACCTTGGCGGTCCCGGCGGCGGGATCGGCGAAAAGCATCGGCCCGAGCCAGGATTCCATGAACAGCGAGGGCTGGAGAATCGTGTAGGTGAGGCCGCTGCGCTTGAGGTGCTCCTCGACTTCGCGCTTGGCCGCCGTCAGCGGGCCTTCCGGGGACTTGGTAGTGTCGAAGGAGACGAATACGAACTGCTCGCCGCCGCACGCGCTCACCGCGTCCACGAGGTTCCGCGTCCCGTTCGCATCGGTCGCAGCGAATGAGTCGCCGTCGCGCGCGGTGGTGATGCTGGTGACGGTCGAGATGACGGCGCGCGCGCCGTTGCATGCATCGCGCAGAGTCCCGGCGTCCTTGAGATCGCCGCGCACGATCTCGGCGCCGGCCTTTTGCAGCGCCGCGATTTTTTCCGGCGCCGAGGACTCGCGAACCAGAGCCCGGACGCTCTCGCCGCGCTCGCGCAGCCGTCGAACGATCTCGGACCCGAGTACCCCGGTAGCGCCTGCCACGAGAATCATGAGCCTCTCCTGTAGACTTGACGATCGGGTTCGGGACAGGAACCAGTGTGGCCTCTGACCTTTGCGCGGAGGTGGTGACGAGACGTTGACGTCTGCCGGTGTGTCGCTGGGCACTCCTGCCTACATGAGCCCGGAGCAGGCCAGCGGCGAACCAGAAATCGGGGGCAGGAGTGATTTATACGCTTTGGGGTGCGTGACCCACGAGCTGCTGGCGGGATCGCCCCCGTTCGCGGGCAAAAACGCGATGGCCACGATCAGTCAGCACATCACGAAGGCGCCTCCCGCACTTGTCGGAATCCGGGACCGCCTCTCGGACGACGTCACCCGGGCGGTGTCCAGGATGCTGGCCAAGGACCCGGCGGACCGGTTCGGAACCGCCGCAGCTTTCGCGAGCATACTCGAAACGTCGGCCAGCGCCAACCGCGTTGCATCGCCGGCCAACCAGCGCTTACGCGCGCGGGAACGCGCCGCCGAAGGGAGGAAGAGCGTTTTCGTCATCGATTTTACGAACATCGCCGATGCGCCCGACCTCGAATGGCTCTCGAGCGGAATCGCGGAAACGGTCACCGTAGATCTCGGGAAGATCGCCGGAATACGCGTGGTGGGCACGGACCTCGACGCCCGGAGGCGGGTCGCGGCGGCTAGGCAGTCCGGATCGATGGACGCCGAAACGGCGCGCGAGCTGGCCCGGCCGTCGGGGGCAAAGTGGGTTGTCTGGGGTGCCTTTCAAAAAGTAGGCACGCGCATCCGATTGACTCCCCAGTTTGCGGACGTGGTCACTGGTGAAACGATCAGCTCGGAGAAAATCGACGGCGACGTGGAAGATATTTTCGAGCTGCAGGACAGGATCGTCACCCGGCTCGCGGAAATTCTCCGAGTCAAGCTCACGAGCGGCGAGGTCGAGCAGATCGCGCGCCCCCAAACCCGCAATCTCGGCGCCTATGAGCTGTACGCGCGCGGGAAGCAGGCATTCCAGCTGTTCGGCCGGGAGAGCGCGGAAGCAGCGGCGGGCCATTTCCGCCAGGCCATCGCTCTCGATCCCGACTATGCTCTGGCGTGGGCTGGACTCGGCAGTCTGCTGATGCCCCGCTACATCGCCAGCGGCGACCCCAGGGACCTCGAAGAGGGAGTTCGCGCGCTCCAACGGGCGATAGAGCTCGATCCCGCTCTCGGCGAGCCGTACGCATTTCTGTCGTACATGTATCTGCGCCAGCATCGGTTTGATGAAGCGACCGTCGCGGCGCGCACGGCGATAGAGCGCGAGCCTGGCAACCATATCGGCTGGTACCTTTTGGGAATCTCCTTCGCGGCGCGCGGGCTTACCGAGGGCAACCTGGACGATCTCGCGGCCGCCGTACCTCCGCTGCTTCGGTGCCGCGCACTGAACCCCATGCATCACCCCGCGCAAATGTGCGCAGCGGCGCTCTACATGGTGCGCGGCCAGTACGGTCATGCGATCTCCGTCCTTGACGAAGCCGTGGCGGTGGAGCGTAACGGAGTCGGCCTTCTCTTCCTCGGGTCTTACGTGCAGCGCGCGTTTTTGCACCTAAACTCAGGGGAGGCGGCGGCCGCGGTGCCGCTGCTCCAACTGGCAATTGGGACGTATCCGGGCTTGGATCACGTGTACGCCGAGACAATGGCAGCGTACGCGTATGTCGTGCGTGGATACCTGGCGGAACGTCAGGGTGACATGGCTGCGGCAGATGGGGATTTCACCGCAGCATCCGAGATCGCCGAGGCGCACGATCATCGTCTCGGGATCGGCTCGCACTGGCTGAAAGCCCGCCTCGGGCTGGCGCGAATTGCCTATAGGAACGGCGACAGGGCGCGGTCGGCAAGGCTGGTGGACGAAGTCGCAGGAATGCGGGCAGCAAAGACGCGGTTCGTCTGGAGCTGGATCCTCGGCGCCTCGGAGGCGGACACGCTGTACGATCTCGCGGCGACGCATGCCGTGCGGGAGGACCCTGTGCTCGCGATCGCCGCACTGGAAGAGGCAATCGCCATGGGGTGGTCCGACGCGCACCAGCTCAGCCACGACGTGAACTTCACCGGGCTTCGCGACAGCGACACGGTACGCCAGCTTGTCGCGCGGGCGACGTCGCTGGTTACGCTTCCCCCGCCGGTTGACAGCGGCGGGCTCCCCGACGCCGCCTAGAAGAGCGGGTCGATCCCGCGAACCGCGAAGCCAACGGATAAAAGGCCGGCGACGGCCCGGTATCAGGCCGGCGCCGCCGTGGGAGGACTGAACCTGGCGGGAAGGCGGACGGTGAATCTGGAACCTTCACCCGGCGAGCTGGCGGCGGTGATGTCGCCGCCAAGCATGCGGCAAAAGTGAGCCGTGATCGTCAAGCCTAAGCCAGTGCCACCGTACTGGTGCGCCGTTGTTGCCTCCGCTTGCGCGAATGGGTCGAAGATCCGGGTGATCTGATCGGGCGGAATACCGATCCCCGAATCGGCCACGATAAAGATCATCTCGTCATCGCCGTCCTTCGCGCGACGCTTCACGTCCAGGGAGATCGTCCCATCGTGCGTGAACTTACAGGCATTGGACAGCAGATTCAGGAGTATCTGCCGCAGCTTCACCGCGTCCGTGTGCATCGAGTCGAGGCCCTCCGTACACGTAACCTGGAGTCGGTTCAGGTTTTTCTCCGCGAGCGGGGTGACGGTTGTGGCCACCTCGCCAACGACGTCGGATACATCGAAGGTCTCGCAGAAGATCGTCATCTTGCCCGCTTCCACCTTGGACAGATCGAGAACCGTGTTGATGAGCGAGAGGAGGTGGCGGCCGGCTGTCCCGATCTTGTTGAGCTCGCCGGCCAGCGACTTGTCACCGGCCTCCTGCGCCTCCTCGATGAGGAGTTCGCTGTAGCCGATGATCGCGTTCAGGGGCGTGCGCAGCTCGTGGCTCATATTCGCGAGAAACTGGCTCTTGGCGCGGTTCGCCGACTCGGACGCTTCCTTCGCCAGCGACAGCTCCCGCGTCCGTTCATCAACCTTGCGTTCGAGCTGCCGGCGCTCACCCTCGAGCGCGAGGTACGACTCGATGTTGCCGAGTGCCGCTGACGCTTGGCGAGCGACGTTGAAGAGTCCGATCAGCGCGTCACTGTCCACGGCGACGGCGGTGTGATATTCCCCGCGCTCCCAGCTGTTTCCCGCGACGACCAAACCGCGCGGTTTTTGTGGGTCCACCCCGATCGGGAAGGCCAGGCATGCAGCCATCCCCAAGGAGCCCGCGGCTTCCCGGAGGGACTCGGCGCCTGGCTGGCCGTCATATAAAACGCAATCGCTCCCCGGGAGCGGAAGCAGCAGCGGTGTGTCGGATGAAAGCGTCAACTGGGCGGCCGCTGAGCTGTCATCGTAGTAGCCGTCGCAGGCCGCTACGCGAAAGCGATCTCCAGCTTCGTCCCGGAGGAATACGGCACAGCGCTCGAAACCCAGCTCATACAGCGCGAAGGCGGTAATCACGCCGACGATCTCGTCCACTGAGGTCGCTTCCGTGAAGCGCTTACCCGTGTCGTAGAGGTGCCGGTATATCCGGACCTGACGGTCGAGCTGCTCCTGAAACTGATTGAGCTCACTCTCCGTTTTCACGAGCCACTTGACCTGATCCGACAGGCGGAGATTTTCAGCCCGAAGGCGCTCGACCTCCGACAGCTCCGCGGCTGGGTCCCCCGACTTCGTCACTGCGCGGACGTCAGTAGACAGCGGCGAGAACAGCGGTGTAATTGTGAAAACAATTGTGCTGCCCCACCGGTCCGATTTCGCCGTACGTATAGCAGCCGATCCATGGCGCATTGCCCACCATGCGCGACTGCAGGCGCTGCAACATCTCCGCCCGCTGTTGATCGCGGATCACGACCTTGCCACGCCCCGCGCAGTCGAACTGGAGGACGAATTTCGGCTCACTGCCGCCGAGTTGTGCGCAAAGGCTGTCCGCCATCCGGTCCAGGCCGTGCGCGATCTTCTCCCGGTCCCGCCGCGTCATCCAGATACTCGTGCCTTCCGCCACCTCCGTCGACAGCATGACCGCCCCCTTCTCATCGTCCTTCGCCGGCATGAAGCGGATTACATATTCGTCGTAGTCGCTCAGGTAGCCGGGAGCTTTGAACCCGACGGAAAGGCTGACTACGGTCTTTTCCCAGTTTTCGACCTCGTCTCCGATGAGATATTCCTTCAGTACCTCGAGCACCGGCTTGCCGTCAATTTCGTAGATGAGGTTGCCTTCGGCGCGCGTGACCGTGCGCTCGCTGCCGATGGGAATGCACCCGTGGTTGACGGCGGAGGCCACACGCGCATTCCCGGACATGAGCGCCCAGGCCACGCCGTCCGAGCTGATTTCGTCGTCGCAGTACTGATAGGTCCGCTTCATCGCCCAGTTGTCCGCGGCGGTCCCGCCGAACAGCGGTAGATGACGGCCGAGCGCAAGTTGTGATTCGAACCCCCGGACGAAGCGGTCGAAGTTGAGCGATAGCCCGTCGGCAAAAACGAAGAGGCCCAGCGTGTCATCGGCTATTCGCTCACCCACGCCGCGCGCCATGGTGCGTCCCGCCACCTCCGAATTCTGCTTCAGACCTTCCGTGAGGCCGTTGGCGAAGCGGACTTCGTCGGACTGAATCGTCATGACGGCGACGGTGAAATTCGATTCATCGGCTTCCGCGCCGGCGATGACGCCCTCTCCGGAGCAGCCGGTAAGCGGCGCGTGTCCTGTTGCCTCGCGCACGGCCCGGAGAAGTTGCGTCTGCTCATACCCAACGGATGCGAACATGAATACGAAATCAGCGCGATCCGAGCCGGCCTGTTGCAGCGCCTGCGACGCCGCCTCCCGCGCCGCCTCGCGCGGATTGCGATGATGACTGCTACCGACCCCTGCGCGAGTCCCCATGTGAGATTCCCAGAGTTGGGTAAAAAGGACGGTTCTTCGCTTCCCGCGAGTCGTACCGCGGCCTAACAAAGTAGGGCGACCATCCAAGACAAGAAAGGACTGGCGGTGACGGGCTGGGGGCGGGTGCCTCCCACTCCACCTCAAGATCCGGGCAGCGTTCTCCGGTAATCCGTGAAGAACCGGAAAAAAAAGAGCCCGCCACTCTCGTGACGGGCTCTCCAAGAAAAGCCGGCGACGGCCTACTCTCCCGCGATCTCTCGATCGTAGTACCATCGGCGCTGTA
Source organism: Gemmatimonadaceae bacterium (assembly GCA_050998915.1). Lineage (GTDB taxonomy): Bacteria > Gemmatimonadota > Gemmatimonadetes > Gemmatimonadales > Gemmatimonadaceae > JACDCY01. Next base: position 734 of record JBPCPS010000017.1, on the reverse strand, counting down.
GGGCTTAACGATCGTGTTCGGGATGGGAACGAGTGTGGCCCCTACGCTCTAGTCGCCAGCAAAGAACGGCGCTGTTGGCTATTGGCTGTTGGCTCTTGGCGAACAGCAACGGCTAACAGCAAATGCTGTCAACGGAATTGGTAGTAATCGTGTAGTCAACGAATCGTCTTTTTCACGATCGTGTGTGCTCTGCGAGTTCTTATTTGAAGTGATCTCAACTTCTGTCCCGTCATTGATTCTCGGATCCTGTCTGCCGGTTTTGACGCCAACAGCCAATAGCCAACAGTCAACAGCGCTTTTGAAGTTAAGACCAACAAGGGAGGTCAAGCCTCACGGGCGATGAGGACCGCTTCGCTTGTAGGTGATTGCTCACTTTCCACGTGCGGCCTCTTGACGGGATGGTCTCTCCCGGCCCTTCAGGGAGCTCGAAGCTCCAGGGAAAATTCATCTTGGGGGAAGCTTCCCACTTAGATGCGTTCAGCGGTTATCTCCGCCAGTCGTCGCTACCCGGCGCTGCAGTTGGCACCACAGCCGGTACACGAGCGGACTGTTCGACCCGGTCCTCTCGTACTAGGGTCCACGCCCCTCAATTTTCCAACGCCCACAGCGGATACAGACCGAACTGTCTCACGACGTTCTGAACCCAGCTCATGTACCACTTTAACCGGCGAACAGCCGGACCCTTGGGACCTGCTCCAGCCCCAGGATGTGATAAGCCGACATCGAGGTGCCAA
>JBPCPS010000225.1:0-10504 GCA_050998915.1 Gemmatimonadaceae bacterium | reverse complement strand
GGCCCCAAGCGTGGCCTAGACGGGCAGCGTATCCGCTGGTTCAGGGGATCCCTTGCGTATTCTGAGTCGCTAAAACATTATTTAGGCTACACTAAACCAAGCATCAAATGCCAGATAGGGAGGATGGAGGCACCAGTGGGGAAGAGCAGCGCGCGTCATTAATGACGCGGCACGAGGCCGTGAAGTGGGGGGCGCTGGGGACGGTGGGCCTCGCGGCGGTCGGGGTCGGGTGCGTTCCTAATAGCGAACCCGCCACAGCCGCCGACACTTTGAAGGGGGGGCTGGCTCGCGGGCATGGCTCCCACCACGACATGATCGCCGTCGGTGAGCTGAGGGGGGATTCGTTCGACCCAACGGCTTTCCTGACCCACTTTGATTACGGCAAGGTCTCGCGGCTTCCATCGGGACAGACTCTGCGGGAGTACGACTTTGAAGCCACGGAGTTCGAGCTCGAGGTCGCGCCCGGCGTGTTCTTTCCTGCGTGGGGCTACAACGGGCAGGTTCCGGGTCCCACGATCCGCTGCACGGAGGGCGACCGTCTCCGCGTCCACTTCAAGAACTCCGGCACGCATCCGCACACCATCCACTTCCATGGGTTCCACCCGGCCAACATGGATGGCTCCTTCGAGGTAGTGGGCCCGGGGCAGAGCTTCGTGTACGAATTCGACGCCGAGCCGTTCGGTCTGCACCTGTATCACTGCCACACCGTTCCGCTCAAGCGGCACATCCACAAGGGACTGTATGGCGCGTTCATAATCGATCCCAAGGAGGGACGTTCGCCCGCGCGCGAGATGGTGATGGTCCTCAACGCCTTCGACACGAATTTCGATGGCGAGAACGAAGTGTACGCGGTCAACTCGGTTGCCTTCCATTACCAGAAGCATCCAATCCCGCTCCGTCGCGGAGAGCAGGTACGCGTGTACACGGTAAACGTCACCGAATTCGATCCGATCAATTCGTTCCACCTCCACGCGAATTTCTACCGGCTGTACCGCACGGGCACGAATCTCACACACCACGAATTCACCGACAACGTGATGCTCTGCCAGGGGGAGCGGGCGATTCTGGAGTTCACGTACGACCATGACGGGCCGTTTCTCTTTCACGCCCACCAGAGCGAGTTTGCCGAGCTTGGCTGGACGGGCATGTTCGTGGTCCAAGGGGAACCGGGTGTCTGATTCGAAGGCTGGGTCGCGTCCCGCGACCGCGCGAATATGGGCCAGCGCGTTGCTGCCGCTCGTGGCGCTGCTGGCTCTGCTGCTCCTGTTTTTCCGCTTCGGCCCTGCCGGCGTTTTTCGCGGCGCGTTCCCCCCCGTCGAAGAGCTCACGATCACCCGCGTGACGCTGCCGGAGCGCGGCGTGCTCCGCGTGCACGTGGTGAACGGCGGGCCCGCGCCGGTAACGGTTGCGCAGGTGCTGGTGGACGACGCGTCCTGGGTGCACACGGTTGACGGGTCGAGGACAATCGACCGGCTCGCATCGCGCGAGATCACGATTCCGTATCCCTGGGTGGAAGGGGAGCCGGTCGTCGTGCGCCTGGTGACGAGCACGGGACTGACAATCGACCGCGAGGTGCCCGTTGCGGTGCGCACTCCCGCTCCGGATGCGCGCTACCTGACGACCTTCGCTCTGCTCGGGCTCTACGCCGGCGTTGTTCCCGTGTTCATCGGTCTCCTCTGGTTTCCATTTCTGCGGGGGCTATCGCGAAAGTGGATCGAATTTCTGCTGAGCCTGACAGCCGGCCTGCTTCTGTTTCTGGGCGTGGACGCGCTGGCAGAGGCCGTCGAGCTGTCGGCCAAGGTGCCACGGGCGTTTCAGGGGCTCGGCCTCGTGCTACTTGGATTCGTCGGCACGCCGCTGCTGCTCGCGGCGCTTGGGAGCGCGAGCCGCGGAGCGAAGGGTGCATCGCCCATATACGTGGCAACGCTGGTCGCGCTCGGGATCGGATTGCACAACATGGGCGAGGGGCTGGCGATCGGAGCGTCGTATGCTACGGGTGAGATCGCGCTCGGGAGCTTTCTCGTCATCGGTTTCCTGCTGCACAACACAACCGAGGGGCTCGCCATCCTCGCGCCACTCGCGACGGAGCGCGTGCGCCTCGGAACGCTGGTGCTGCTGGGACTCCTCGCCGGGGTTCCGACGATCGTTGGCGCTTGGATCGGCGGGTTTACCTACAGCCCGGGGTGGACCGCGCTGTTCTTCGCGATCGGCGCCGGTGCGATCGCGCAGGTTCTCGTAGTGCTCGCGCGGCTATTCCAACGCGACGCAAAGCACGGCCTCACATCGCCCCTGAACGTCGCCGGCTTTCTCGCCGGCATGATGATCATGTACCTGACCGGACTCCTGGTGCCAGCATGAGGCGCTTTTCACTTCCTTTTTTCGCGTTGCTCTTCATCGGATCGACAAGCACGGCACAGGAAAGCTCCCCGCCGATCCAGGACAACAGCTTTCTCATCGAGGAGGCGTACAATCAGGAGCCCGGCGTGGTTCAGCATGTTCTCCTGTTCGCCCGCGACCGTGCGACCCGCGACTGGGCGCTGGCGTTCACGCAGGAGTGGCCGCTTGCGAGTCAGAATCACCAGTTGAGCTACACGGTCCCGCTGGTCCGCGCCGGAGCGAACCGGGGGATCGGCGACGTCGCGGTGAACTACAGGTACCGGTGGCTCGCGGGCGAGCGTAGCGAATCGGTAATCCGGCTCAGCGCGCTGCTGCCTACCGGCAGCTCCGAGCGCGGTCTCGGTGCCGGCGGGGCTGGTGTGCAGATCAACCTCCCGCTGTCGCTGGAGATCGGCCGCGCCATCGCCGCGCACTGGAACATGGGTGGCTCGGTCATTCCATCGGCGCGCGCCGAAGACGGGACGCGGAGCTCGGCGAGTGAGCTGTTCGCCGGGGCGAGCGTGATCTGGCTCGTGCATCCCGCGCTGAATCTGCTCGCCGAGTCCATCTGGTCGCGCGCGAAAGCTCCGGGGATCGGCGGCACGCGGACATCGGAAACGACGCTCACGCTGGTGCCCGGCGTGCGCGGCGCGATCAATCTCCGGTCGGGTGCGCAGATCGTTCCGGGCGTGGGGCTGATGCTCGACGCGGAGGACGGCGCGCGCGTGTCGGGGCTGCTTCTGTACCTGAGCTTTGAGCACGCGTTCGGCGGAGCCAACTAGTCACTGGTCTTCGATCAGCCCCTCGGCTTCGATCTCCACCAGCATGTCCGGGTCGATGAGCCGCGAGACTTCCACCATGCTGGTAGCCGGCCGGATCTCGCCGAAGAACGCGCAGTGCGCGCGGCCGATCTCTTCCCACTGGTCGATGTCGGTCACGTAGATCCGCGTGCGCACGACGTCGGTGAGACGGGCGCCTGCACGACGCAGCACGGTCTCGATGTTGGTCAGCGTCTGAATCGCCTGCGCGTGGGCGTCGCCCTTGCCCACGACACTGCCGTCATCGTCCGTCGCGGTTGGACCGGAGACGTAGATGTGAGCGCCGACGCGCACGATGCGCGAGTACCCCACTAGAGGCTCCCATTTGCTCTCGGACGAGATGTTGACCCGGGTCACGAATCGCTCCTGTTGGCTCGCGGCAGGAATATGCGCCTGTGCCCTCCCGGATGTGACGCAGGCGGCCGATAGAGTAGTCTATACCCTGTGAATGGCCCGACTGACGAGCAGCTCGTGGACGCGATATTGGAAGGGGACACGGACGTGTTCGCTGTCCTCGTCTCCCGTTACACCGCGAAATACGGCCGTTTCGCCGCACGCATGCTCGGCAACAGGGAGGATGGAGAAGAGGCGTTGCAGGACGCTTTCGTCCGGGCGTACCGCGCGCTCGAGAAGTGGGATCGCAAGAGCGCTTTCGGTCCCTGGTTTCACTCCATTCTGTTGAACCAGTGCAGAACCAAGGCGACGCGGCGGGCAACGAATCTGCGGCTCGTAGTGGACGACCAGGGCGCGATGGAAAGGGCAGTTTCCGGCGGAACGCCCGAGGACGGTTCGCGACCGGAGATCGAAGTCGCGGTCGGCAAGCTCGATCCGCTGCAGCGTGAGGTGTTTCTGATGAAGTACGTAGAAGAGATGAGCTACGAGGAGATCGCGCAGGTTACCGGAGTCGGAGTGTCGGCTCTCAAGATGCGCGTCAAGCGCACGGCGGATCGCCTGCGTGAACTGCTGGAGGAGGCACACGATGAATCGAAATGACGAAGAGTTCCTCGAACAGATCGCGGCACCGCTGCGCGCGCCGATAGAGCCGAGCGCGGGCTTCGAGGCGCGCGTCATGGCGTCGGTGCGCACGCGCGAGAAGGACAATTTGCTCGAGTGGGTCGTGCGGCCGCGCGTTCTCCGGCTGTCTCCGCTTACGGGTCTCGCGGCGGCCGCCGGTATCGCAATCGCGGTGCTGTCGCTGGATCGCGCGGGCGCGGACAGCGAGCGATCGCAGGTCGCGCGCGCGGTTCCGGCCGCCGCGGCCGTCGATACGGTCAGACTCGTTCAATTCATGCTCGTCGCGCCCAACGCGAGCACGGTCTCCATCGTTGGCGATTTCAACGACTGGGATCCATTGGCGGCGCCGCTGCGCGAAGCTGCCGGCGCGGGCGTATGGACCATCACCGTGCCGCTCTCGGCGGGCAGGCATCAGTACGTGTTCATGGTGGATGGAAATCGCTGGACACCGGATCCTTCCGCGCCGGTCGCCGTGGAGGACGACTTCGGGATGGCGAACTCGGTGATCACGGTGGGAGAGAGCGCGACATGATGCGCTCCTTCGCGCGCGGCCTCGCGCTGCTGTGTGCCGTTGTGGTCGTCGCGTCTCCGGCTGCCGCACAGGACGCGCGGCTGTCGGCACGGCTGGATGCGCGGACCGCCGCGGCCGTGACACGCGTGCTTGATTCGGCCCGCACGCAGGCGTTGCCCACCGAGCCGCTCGTGCAAAAGGCGTTGCAGGGCGCGGCCAAGCGGGCGGCTTCAGAGCGTATCCTCACGGCGGTGCGCGAGCTTCGCGCGGAGCTCTCATTGGCGCGCGGGTCTTTGGGTGCGCGCTCCACCGAGGCGGAGCTCGTAGCCGGAGCCGGCGCTCTGCACGCGGGCATCCCCGCTGCGGTGCTGACACGTGTTCGCAGCGTGCGCGGCAACCGGTCGGTAACGGTTGCCATCGGCACGCTAGCCGATCTGGTCGCGCGCGGTGTGCCTGTGGATGGTGCCGTTAGCGCAATCCTTGCGCTTGCGGGGCGTGGCGCTGCCGACGCTGAAATTGTGGCCTTCAGCAGCCAGGTGGGTCGCGACATCACGGCAGGAGCACCGCCAGCAGTTGCGGCGAAGGTGCGGGCCGGGGGGGCAAACGCCCAGGGCGCGGGCCCTGTCACGACGCCAGGTCGACCGGGCAATGCACCGTCGCCAGCCGGAGGCCGACCGGCGCCGCGAGTGCCGCCGGAGCGACCGTAAGCTCACTCTTTGAACCTCCTGAAGAACATGCGAAAGCTGATCGCGCTAGCTGTGGTCACTGCTTGTTGGACTCAGCAGTCCGGAGCCCAAACGTCCACGTATCTCGAAGCAGGCGGCGCGCGGGTCAGATATGGAGATACTATCGAAGTGAGCGCGGGAACTTTGAGCGCTTCAGTCGGCGCGCTTGCCCGCAACACGAGCTTCTCGGCGCTGTTGGCGGGATCCGCGACGCAGAGCTCCAGCTGGACGTTATTTGGCGCAGCAGAGGGCGCTGTGTTCACGCCGACCGTGCGCGCGCTTAGGGCAGAGCTGCACGCAAACGGCTCTGGAACCAAGTACGGCTCCAACACCAGCGCGCGACTGCTCGGGGGAGGACGATTGCATTTGTCAGCGCAACGGCTTGGAACCTGGGTCGGCCTGAGCGCTGGCAGCGTAACTGACCCCATTGGAGTGCGCGGGATTCGTTTGGGGGAGGCCGGCCTGTGGGCGCTATTGGGTCCTGCGGTCGCGCACTTCGTGGTCACGCCTGTACGAATCGCGGGCGGCCTCGATTACACGGACACGGAAGGCACGATACGCTTCAGTACTGCCCGCTTCGAGCTAGGTGCGGTCGGCGGCTTCCGCTCCGACATTGCGGGGTACCAGGATTCTCCCCGCGCGTGGGCAAGCGTGAATGGCATCGCATGGCTCTTGCGCGCGGTCGGCGTAACAGCCGCGGCGGGCAGTTACCCCGCGGATGTAGGTCAGGGCTTACCGTCCGCGAAATACATCTCGCTGGGCATTCGAGTGGCTCCGAAGCGCATCATCCCCGCGTTGCCTCCGCTGCCGTCCGGCGGCGTCCTGCTCGAGCGGAGGCCGATCTCTTCTGAACTCACGATCTCGGCGGATGTCGACGGGTCGAGAACCATCACTTTCCGGGCTCCTTCGGCGCGGCGAGTGGAGATCATGGGCGACTTTACGGATTGGACTCCGGTCGAAATGACGCGCGGACAGCGTCCAGAGACGTGGGTTGCGACGCTACCGATCACTGGAGGCCTGCATCAGGTCAATGTGCGCGTCGATGGGGGCGAGTGGCGCGTCCCCGCCAGCCTCACGCCGGTGCGGGACGAATTCGGGGGTTCGGTTGGCGTGCTAGTGGTGCCCTGAGCGTAATGTGACCCGGCACATGACTGAGCGGGTCTATATCTGTGCACACCGTCTTCCCCTCGTTCAGGAGCAGGAATGAAATCATTGACTGTTCTCGCGGCGTTGATTTCGCTTGCCGCGCCTCTTGCGGCGCAGAGCACTGCGGAGGACCTGACAACGCGTTTGCGGGAAGTTCTTCCAGCCGCTGTCGCCGATCGCGTAATCGCGACGGTATCCGATGCGCGCAGCAAAGGACTGCCCGCCCGCGCGCTCGAGCAGCGCGCTCTGATGCTCGCGGCGAAAGGCACGAACTCGCAGGACATCGCACGCTCCATTGCCGATCAATCGCGCGCGATGGGCGAGGCGCGGGCAGCGCTGGCGCGCGGCCGTGGTGGCCGCCCCGCCGACGCTGACGTCGCCGCCGGTGCGGACGCGATTCGGAAGGGAGTAGATGGCGCGCAGATCAGCACACTGGCGCAAAGCGCGCCATCGGGCAGATCGCTTGCCGTGCCGTTGGCAGTCATCGGCAGCCTCGTTGACCGCGGTTTGCCTTCGGACGCCGCGCTCGCGCGGGTGCTCGAGCGCATGAAGGCGCGCGCTACGGATGCCGAGCTGTCACAGCTGCCGGAGCAGGCGGCTGCAGGTCGCGCACGCGCGGCCGAGGCCCGGGGTGGTGCAGCTAGGGGCAGACCGGCAGGCGTAGGCGCTGCAGGTGCACGCGGTGCAGGCGCCGCCGGCGGCACAGCGCGCGGTGGACCGCCAGCCAACGTTCCGCCTGCGGCTGGCGGACGCGGCCGTCCCGCGAGCCCTGGCAGACCATAGCAGAAGTACGGTGACGCCGCCGGCGAGCCCTGTCGCTCGCTGGCGCGCGGCATCCCACGCACAAACTCATTGGAGAATTCAATGTTCAGAAATATCACGCGAGCCTTGATCGGCTCGCTGCTCGGAGTCGCGGCCGTAACCGCGTGCAGTGATTCGACGGGAACGAATACAGGCAAGCTCACGGTAAAGCTGACGGACGCGCCTTTCCCATTCGCGGAAGTAAGCCGGGTGGACATGTTCGTCGTACGGATCGACGCGCGCACCGCGAGCACAACGGAGTCGGAAGCCGCAAACGCCGCGTCGACCAGCGGTTGGACGACGATCGCTTCGCCGAACGCCGCGATCAATCTTCTGTCGCTGCAAGGTGGGGTTACCACCAACCTCGGCACGACGACGCTTGCAACCGGCAACTACAACGGATTCCGGCTGATCCTCGATACGCAGAAGTCGAGCGTCACGCTCAAGGACGGTACGGTTCTCACCGGCGGATCGGGAATCATCTTCCCGAGCGCGGCGCAGACGGGAATCAAGATCAATCTCGACGCGCCAATCCAGGTCACCCGGGACAGCTCCGTGATGATCCTCGATTTCGACGTCGGCAGCAGCTTCGTCATGCGCGGCAACAGCATCAAGAACAACGGGCTGCTGTTCAAGCCCGTCATTCGCGCCGTGGCGACCGAGCTCACGGGCAGCGTCACCGGTTCGGTTCGCAGCGTGAGCGCGACAGGCCCTATCGTCGCCGGGGCGACGGTAGACGTTCTCAAGAACGGCACCGCATTGACCGATACGGTTGCCGCGAACGTCGTGGCCAGCACGGCCACGGATGCCGCGGGCGCGTACAGGTTCTCCTTCCTGCTACCCGGGACGTACGTAGTTCGCGCGACGCCTCCAGTGGCCACCACCTTCAAGCCGGCGCTCCTCACCGGCGGCTTGACGATCACGTCGGGCGCGACGCTTGCCGACAAGGTGATCGTAGTGAACCCGTAGCTTATTTAGGTAAAAAAAGTCCCCTGCCAGGGCCTACCGGCGGAGGATTTTTTGTCCCCCTGAGAGGACATTTTAGCCCGGAAATGGGCAGTTAACCGGGAATTGCCGAGGTTAAGGCCGTGTGGAGCCATAACGCGTATGGCACGTCCTCTGCCTCATTGAGGGGTATCACCGCAGGAGCCATGAGGGCGACAGCGGCCAGTCAGCGGAGGTTGACATCATGAGACAGACAAGAGCACTCGTAATCATTCCGGCGATTCTGTTCGCGGCAGCGTGTGGCCGTGACGACTCGACGAAGAGCGTGGATGCGGCATTGGACAGCGACCTGCGCCTGGCGGGTGAAGCGTATGCGCCGGGCATGGACAGCGTCTCGATGCTGGAGCGGAACGCGGCGCTTGCGCCGACGACTCCGACGCCGGCGGTAACGCGGACGACGGTCGCGCCGAGACGGACGACGACGGCTCCCAGGCGTACCACCACGACCCGCCGCGCTTCGAGCAGCGGCAGTGGCACGTATTCGGGCAGTGGCACGTATTCGGCGCCAGCGCCGGTTCGTACCGAGACGCGCAGAAATACGGCACGTGACGCCGCGATCGGCGCCACGGCAGGCGCGGTGATCGGTGCGACGACCAGTCGCGACAAGGTGAAGGGTGGCTTGATCGGCGCGGTGATCGGTGGAGCCGCCGGAGCGGTCATCGGACACAATGTCGACAAGAAGACGGTGCCGGTTCCGTAACAGCTCGACGGCAGATGATTAAGGCGGGTGGGCAGTTGCCCACCCGCTTTTTTTGTATCAGTTCGCCGTTCCACTTTTGTCAGCTGAAACCTTCTATTTATCGGGGTGCTCGTACAACTTTCCCGCCCCTCACTTCGGCCGCACTAAATGGAGCGTTCGCGCACCTCGCGAACAACCGACGTTCTAACGAAACTTCCCGGGTTCGCGTCTCTCTTCGCGATCACGGCAGGATTGATCGTGCTTGCGGGATGGTCATTGAACCTTCCCTTCCTTACAAGAATGCTTCCGGGATTCGCGCCCGCTCCGCTGTTCGCCGGCGTGGGCATGCTGCTCTCGGGCGCCGGGTTCTGGTTCGTGCGGGATGCGGAAGCGGGCACGCTCAGCCGAGCCATCGCGGCCACGCTCGGCATTCTCGTCGCGTCCCTCGCGCTCGCTTCGTTGGGCGAGATAGCGACGGCCAGGACAATCGATTGGGCGATTCTCGGTCCGCGTCTCGGCGCGATACCCGGATTGACCGCGCGCCTAGCCATCAATGCAGCCTGGGGCTACCTGCTCGTCGCGTTCGCCGTGTTGACGCTGTGCTCGCGCAGGTTGAGCAGAACCCGCGCCCCGCAATGGATCGGCCTCGCGATTTTCCTCACGGGATTTTTTGCGCTCGTCGGGCGCGCGTTCGGCGTGAGCGCGTTCTACAGTCCGATGCCCGGGCTCCCGATGAGCTTGTGGACGATGGTCTCGCTCCAGGTCCTCGGAGTCGGCGTCGTGTTCGCGCGGCGCTGGTTCGGGTTCTCCGCGCTCCTCATGGACAAGGGGCCCGGCGGCAAGCTGGCGCGACGACTACTCCCTCCAGCGATAGCGATGCCGTTCGTGGTCGGCTGGGCGGCATTGATTCTCGAGCGGGCCGGCGTGTACGGCACGGAGGTTGGCTCGTCGTTCTTCGCGGTGACCATCGTGCTGGCTTTTACATGGATGGTCATGCGCGCCGCGCGCGCCGTTCAGCACGCCGACGCGGATCGCCTGGCGGTGCTCGGCAGGGAACAGCACGAACGGGAAGTCGCCGAGGTCGCACTCGTCACGGCCGAGCGGGCGAGTCTGGCCAAGAGCGACTTCCTCGCCGTAATGTCGCACGAGCTGCGCACGCCGCTTACCGCGATCATGGGATACGAGGAGCTGCTCGCCGACGGGATCACCGGCCCGATCAATCCGTAGCAGGCGCAGCAGCTGGGCCGTATCAAGGCGAGCGCGCAGCATTTGCTCGGCCTCATCGACGAGATCCTGACGTTCTCCCGCATCGAGGCAGGGCGCGAGACGATCCGGCTGGAGATCGCCGATGTAAATCGTCTCGTGGAGGATTCAGCGAACCTGGTGGCTCCGCTCGCGGCGGAGAAGAAGCTCGGATTCGTGGTACACC
>JBPCPS010000203.1:0-5684 GCA_050998915.1 Gemmatimonadaceae bacterium | reverse complement strand
GACGACGACGCGGTGTCGGCGCGTACCTCGAGATACTGCCGTGCCCCTTTGCAAAGCCGGTTCTGCACGATCTGCGCGAGGCGCCCGCCAGCGAATTCGAGCGTGACGACCACCACGGCATCGATCGGGCGGTCGACGCCGTCGCACGACGACGTCACGGCCGAGACTGCGAGAGGACGCTGACCAAACATCGCGATGACGAGGTCCACCAGATGGACGCCGGCTTCATAGAGCGTCCTTTGCACCATCTCGCCACGCCACCCCGGTTCCGCCCACGGCGGGTGGTCCATCATCTGCCATACCTGGACGAACCGCAGCGGCCCGTCCTGCGCGATGCCGTCGATGACGCTGCGAAAGACCGGCATCTGTCGGAACTCGTGGTTGACCGCCACCTGCCGTCCCTGCGCCGCGGCCGCCGCGATGATCGCGTCCGCCTGATCGAGGCTCGACACGAAGGGTTTCTCGCAGAAGACGTGCGCCCCGTGGGCCAGCGCGCGCAGCGTGTAGTCGGCGTGGGTATCGGGAGGAGAGGCGACAATGACCACGTCGGGCGCGCTCGCGACCAGCCGGTCGTACGAATCGGTCACCGGGACGCGGAACGCCTGCGCCGCCTGTTGCCGTCGCCGGGCATCGGGGTCCAGCGCGCAGACAACAGTCGCCGATGGCAGACCCGCCAGCGCCGGAAGATGCAGGGTCAGCCCGGCGTCTCCGAGGCCGATCAAAGCCACGCGCGCCGACTGCACGCCGCCGGACGCGCCGGTCATTCGATTCTGACGAGGCGATTGTAGAGAGCGCCAACGAGGAAGCCAGCCGCGTAGCCGAGGACGAGTCCGTAAATCAGGCCGAGGACGGCCCCGATCACAGTCACCTCGTAGCCTGGCAGATAGATACCGAGAAGCCCCAGGTGTGGACCGACCGTCTGGCCGCCCCGGACCACAAGCATGAGCGTGGCGGTAAAGAGGCCGAGCCCTGCGAGCAACGCGAACGCGATGCCCCAACCGTGCTCGTTGAGCCGCACGAGCGCGCTTTCGACGCGCCGCTGCTCTTCGGCGCTGAGCGGCTCGCGTGGATCGCTGTCAGATGCCATCGAGGAAGTCACTCCTGCCGAGATTGGCTTTCATGCGGATGATTTCGAGCCACAGCCAGACAGCCCCGTTCCGAGCGAAGGCCAGCAGCCATCCAGCGGCAAAGCCGACAATAAAGCCCCAGGCCCCGCCGATGAACACGCCGCCCACCGAGATGCGGTAGCCGGGGAAATATTCACCGAGAAGGTTCAGATGCCAGGCCTCCGGTGGCAGCACCAGCAGGTGCGCGATGGTCAGGAGCGCGAACCCGGCAGCCAGCAGCATCCCGACCACGACTCCCAGGATACCGGGGCGGAGCGGGGCCGCCACAGCAGCAAGGCGGGGCGGCAGCCCCGCGCGGGTCAAAACGCGCACGTCGTCTTGCACAGATGTCCTTCAGCGCGATTCCAACACAAAAACATCCCGCGTGCTACCCTTAAGGACGACCCATGAATGCAGTCCAGCGCGTGCGGCGCCACCTGCGGCTGACGCGGCAGGCCTCGGCGCCCGCTGACGCACCAGGCAGCCCGCCGTTTCTCATCCTGTTCATGAACTCCACGTGCAACCAGACGTGCGAGCACTGTTTCTATTGGAGAAACCTGAACCGGCGGGACGACTTGACGGTTGACGAAATGCGGCAGTTGTCGGAGAGCCTCGGCCGGATCGAGAACCTCAACCTGTCCGGCGGCGAGCCGTTCATCCGCAAGGAGTTCGGTGAGATCTGCCGGATCTTCATTCGTAACAACGGCGTGCGGCAGATTTACGTGCCGACCAACGGGACGATGACGGACCGGACCGTTCGCTCGCTCGAGGAGGTCTTTCTCGCGCCCTCTCTGGACCTCTTCGCCGTCGCGTTCTCGCTCGACGGCCTTGGCGACTACCACGACCGGTTCCGCGGCATGAAGGGCGGGTTCGAGCGGTCCATGGCGACCTACGATGTCCTCGCGGAACTGCAGAAAAAGGAGCCGCGCCTTCGCCTCCACGCCATTTCGACGGCGACCGGAGAGAATCTCGATGAGATCCGGCGCCTCACGACATATCTGTACGAGCGGTGCCCCGCGATGGAGCACCACAATCTGGCAATGATCAGGGGAGAGCGGAAGAACCCTGCGCTGCAGGGACCCCAGCTTGCGGAGTACGCCTCGCTCTACGAATACGTCCGCCGGCTCTGGGCGCCGCGCGAACAGGGCCGTTACGGCGCGATCGTCGAACCGATGCTGCAGTGGGCGAAGATGCGCACGGCGGAGGCGGGAGCGCAGGTGATTCCGTGTCGCGCGGGCGTTTTGACCGGCGTTGTCTACGCGAACGGCGACGTGAGCCTCTGCGAGACCCATGCGCCAGTGGGCAATCTGCGGGAGCGATCATTTCCCGAGATCTGGAATTCGCCGGAAGCGCAGGCGCTCCGCCGGTCGATCGCTGCGCGCGAGTGCTATTGCACCAACGAAGTGTTCCTCTGGCCGAGCATCACGTACCAGCCCGTCCAGCTGCTGAAAGTGATGACCGCGTCGAAAGCGTGGCGGAAGCCCGCAGCAGCAGTCGCGGCCCCAAAGCCTTCAGAAGCGATCCCGTGAACGGCATCCTCCGCAGCCGGCCATAGAGTCGCAGGGCCCGCCGTAACCGGGGTCCCACGTGCGGCGCAACGATCGGAGCGGGTTGGACCACGGCGTCCGCGTAGCCCGCCGACACGGCTGCGGCGCGAAGCCCGCCAGGAGTCATGAGGCGGATCCGGTACGGGTGCAGATCGCTCCGCCGCCATTTCACATATCCGGCCTGCCATCGCCTCGGCAGGTATCCCACACCCCAGAGATGGATGTTCGGCTCAGGCACGGGCGCGAGCCGGTTGTTTGCGGTACAGAGCAACGGCGCGCCCGGCAACGAGACGCGGTAGGCCTGGCGCATCGCGGCGTTCGCGTCGCGGACGTGTTCCAGCGTGTCGACGCACGTGACCGCGCCGAACGATCGATCGGGAAACGGCAGGTACTCGGCGTTTGCACAGACGAGCGTGGCGTCGACGCCGGCGTCGCGCAGCCGGATACGTCCCACAGCCAGCCACCGCAGCGCCACGTCGACTCCGGTCCGGCGGGGATGACGGTCCGAGAGGGCCACGAGCAATGCACCCGTCGAACACCCGATGTCGAGGAGGCTCGCCCCCTCTGCGTCGGGCCAGTCCGCTCCAGCGACGAGCGCTGAGGCAATCTCGACTTCCGCCAGCGCATGGGCGATCCACCGCTCCGCCAGGTCGACCGGGTCTTCCGGGGTGACCGTGTAGTAGTGCCGCAGCAACTGTTCGAAACTGCGGCCGGACCCATCGTGGAACAGGCGTTCCGCCTTGCGGCGGTCCTGTTCGATGTCGATGTACGGATCGGGCGCGAGGCGGAAGTCCGGAATCCCGCAAACCACCGGGTAGGTCCTGGCGCAGGGAGGGCACGCGTACTCGGATGCCGTCGCCTCGAGCTCTCCCCGGCACGCGGGGCACACGAACCTGACTACCGACAGCATGCGGCCTGGCATATCAGTAGATGTGGGGCCGCGTCGAGCGCCCACGGAGGTATCCGGCCATCTCTCCAGCCGCCCAGGCGGCATTGAACCCCGCCACCCACGGGAGTGCCGCCACGAACCGGTCCATCAGGCCCGCCCGGCGCGCGGCACGCCCGGCCCTCCAGGTCAATACCAGCGCCAGTAGCGGAGCGCCAGCGGCATAGAGCCACCGGAGGGGACTGCCGGCGAATCTGTTCGCCGCGTACGAGCGGCCATAGTGGAAGCGCATCCTGAAGGCGTCGCGAACCGACATCCCGTTGTGGAACTCCACCGCGCCGCATGACATGGCGAGGGCGAGTCCCTGCCGCTGCCAGCGGGCGTGCACCGCCGTCTCCCACTGCCCGTCTTCGAGCAGGTCGCGGGCGGCGACGAGCGCCGCGCGCTTATAGGACAGATTCGCGCCGGACAGATGCGGAAGGGCAAGGGAGGCTATCGCGGGCGCGAAGGGGGCGAACTCGCTGAAGTACAGACCCCAGTCGAACCTGTCGGCGCCGGGTTTCAGGACCACCGGCCCGCCGACCGCAGGAGCATCGGGGTGCAACGCGTGCGTGCGCAGGAGCTCGGCGCACCAGTCGGATGCGGGCACCGAGCGTCCTTCGACAGCGGCCACGATGTCCCCGCGCGTGAAGGGAAGGGCGGACCACCGCAGCGCGGGGACGGTCATCTTCCGTGGCGTATGGATGACGCGCACGCGAGGAAATCGCGCGCGCAGCGTGTCGGACGGATCCT
Source organism: Gemmatimonadaceae bacterium (assembly GCA_050998915.1). GTDB lineage: Bacteria > Gemmatimonadota > Gemmatimonadetes > Gemmatimonadales > Gemmatimonadaceae > JACDCY01. Next base: position 1,353 of record JBPCPS010000203.1, on the reverse strand, counting down.
CCGGCGAGCAGTCGGCCACCACGATCTCCGATGCGTCCGGCTGCGCACTCAGCGAGGCCAGGCAGGCGTCGAGGATCTGGCGGGAACGGTAGGAGGTGATGATGACGGACAGCAACGAATCGGCCGATTATAGTCCGCACATGCGCCTCATCGTCGGTCCGCCGGCAGGGGGCTATACTCAGCGTTCACGAACGCGTCCTAACGGGCAAGGAGATGTGTGGAGCGCAGCGAGCCCCCAGCAGTTGAGCAGGCCGCGGGCTGGCTCGGCAGATCGGTACGGAACTTTTCGGCCTTGTCGGCGGCGGAAGCGGTCAAAGTCGGACTGAATACTGTCGCCACCGTATACCTTGCGCGTGTTCTGCGCGCCGAAGCGTTCGGCATCTTCGGATTCGCCCTGGCGGCCGTGGCCTATCTCACCGCAGTCGTCGATGGCGGCTTCACGATTCTCGGCACGCGTGATGTCGCGCGCGATCGCCTGGCTGTTCCCGTCCTGGTTCGCGCGATCGTCTCGATCCGGCTCGTGCTCGCGGCTGTCGCATCCGTCCTCCTCGTGGGTTTCGTAGCCGCCACGGACCTTCAACCGCTCGTGCAGCGCACGCTGCTGTGGAGCAGCCTGTCGGTGATCTCCACGGCGTTGCTGCTCGACTGGGTTTTCTACGGCGTGGCGGAGGTGCGGGCGATCAGCGCGGCTGCCGTCATGAAAGCCGCCGTGTTCCTGGCCATCGTGTTGATCGCGGTCCATGATCCCGCGGACGTGTGGCTTGCGGCGGTCGCGCTCGTAACGAGCGAACTGGCGGCGGCAGGCTGGCTGTGGGCCATCTACGTGCGACGGTTCGGGCGCGTGGGGCGCTCTGTCGACTGGCGGACCTGGTTCCACCGCTGGCGGCAGGCGCTTCCGATCAGCGCCGGGCAGATTCTCCGGGCGGTCAACTACTGGTTCGGCATCATCGTGATCGGATTGTGGCTCGATCCCGCGGCGGTCGGTCAATACACGAGCGCGCAGAAGCTGATGCTCTTTCTGCTGGGGTTCGCCTCGCTCTACTTTCTGACGTACCTGCCACTCATCGCGGGCGCGCTGGCGCGGGACCCGGCGGGCGTGGGTCCGATCATTTCGCGGTCGTTCTCGCTGACTGCGTCGCTGACGCTGCCGCTCGCGTTCGGCGGGACCGTCGTGGCGGGCGAGCTGGTGCAGGTCATCTATGGCGCGGACTACGCGGCCAGCGTCGTGCCCTTTCAGATCCTGATCTGGGTCCTGCCGCTCGTCATCGCGGGCGCGCACTTCCGGAACACCCTGCTTGCGGCGAACCTCCAGCGTCTCGATCTCGGCTGTGTAATACTCTCCGCCGTGGCCAA
>JBPCPS010000128.1:0-2573 GCA_050998915.1 Gemmatimonadaceae bacterium | reverse complement strand
CCACGACAGGTCGCGGCCGGTCACGTCGTTGAAGGTGTTGAACAGGTCCTGGGGCTGGGGATGGCGGTTGGTCCATCTCCGGCCGTACTCGCGATACGCGCGCATGAACAAGTCCTCGCCGAGCAATCCGCGCAGCGCGTGCAGCGCCACCATGGGCTTGTCGTACGCCGCGACCGTTCGGGCGTTGTCGCGCATGTAGTGATCGCCGTGCCGCGTGACTTCCAGCTCGGTGCCCGCGCGGGCTGTCCTGTAATACGTCGTGCCCATCAGTGTCGCCGGCGAGATGCCCGGGAAAAATTCCACCGAGCCGTTCCAGTCGTTGAAGCTCGTGAGTCCTTCGTCCTGCCACATGTTCCGCTTCTCGTCCGATCCTACGATCATCGGGAACCACATGTGCGCGATCTCGTGGATCGTCACGCTCTGCAGCGCGACCGAATCGCTCGGCGTACCGGTTATGAAAGTGGTCATCGGGAATTCCATTCCACCGCCGACGCCCAGCCCTTCCACGACCGTCATGTGCGGGTACGGATACGGCCAAAGAAACCGCGACAGGAAGTCGATCGAGTGGCGCGCGTAGCGCGCAGTCTCGCGCCAGAGCGTGTACTGCGGCCGGTACAGCGCATGCACCAGCGAAAAATCTCCGGCGCCATCACCGTTCGCGTCGCCGACGCTCACGCGCGCGGCATCCCACACGTACCGGCTGCTCGTCGTCCACGCGAAGTCGCGCACGCTGCTAGCCGTGAAGCGCCACGTGAGCATGCGGTCCGCGCCTCCGTCGGCAGTCGCGCCCCCCGGTCCGCGCTCAGCGTCGGAAACCACATGCACGATCCCCGAGTCATTCGCGCCTCGGCTCGTGCGAAGCCGCTCGAGCCGGCCGCGCACCGTGGGCGAAAGCACCTGCGCCGGATTCGCCAGATCTCCCGTCGCGACGACGAGCCATCCGCTCGGCACCCGCAGCGACACGTCGTAGTCGGCGTAGCCCATGTAGAACTCGCCCGTGCCCATGTACTGATCGGTCTGCCAGCCGTTCACGTCGTCGTACACCGCGACCTGCGGATACCAGTACGCGAGATGATACACTTCTCCGTCCTGTCCCATGCGCGGCGACGCGCTGAGCGGCGGGACCGCAAACGACCACTGCACGTCGAGGTCGATGCTGTCGCCGGCGGCAAGCGGCGCGGCGAGATTCAGCCAGGCTATCGTTCCATCGACACGGTACCCGACCGTGGACGTGTCGGTGCGGGCGAGCACGGACAACTGCGCGCCATTGGCCGATAGCTGCGCTATCTGCATTCCGCTCGTTATCGCGACTACGCGGTTTCTCACCGCTGCCGGCGCGTACAGGTTCTGGTAGAGATGGAGCGCGACGCGCTTGAGAGCGTCCGGCGACCTGTTGTAGTAACGGATCCTGCCGGCGCCGACCAGCTGCTTGCTCGCGGTGTCGAGCGAGGCTGTCAGCTCATAGCGGGCGTATTGCTGCCAGTACTTCGCGCCCGGGCGGCCGGTCCGCGTCCTGGTGTCCTGCGCTACAGCTCTACGAAAGCCCGGCGGCTCGACGACGGAGACGTTGCGGGGATGAAGGCTCGATGACGTCGCGGAAGGGACGTCGAGAATCTGAACGGGAAGCGTGACGACTCCCGAGGGAGGCGCGCACGCGGCCGCCGCGAGGGCAGCGCACGCGAACAGACCGCGCGTCATTCGTAGACTACGTCGCCCTCTGCATCTATCCCGATCTCCTGATGTGCACCGCATACGCCGCAGATCCGTTTGACGTGCCATGCCTCGCCAAGCTCCTCGCGATGTGAGGCGCTGGCGGGTTTGACGGTGAGCTTCTTGAAGTTGAACTCACCGCAGGTAATGCAAGGATGACTCCGCGCGATCTTGGTCGCGCGCTTCTCACCTATCGCCAAGTCAGCGGTCCCGCTGGGTGCCGCCGTCGGGTCGCGGACCGATTTGCGAAGGAACCGCGGAGTCCCCGCCGCTTCCACCGCGCACCAGGAGCTCTCGTAGGCCTCCGAGGGCTCCCATCACGCCCGCAGCTTCGACCGGCAGAAAGATCGTCGAGCCCTTGCCCTGCGCCAGCGACGGGAGCGCCTCGAGGTATTTCACCCCAAGCAGGTACACCGCTGCCTGTCCATCGGGCAGTGAGCCGGCCACGCGCTGAAGCGCCTCGGCTTCCGCGTTGGCCATCGCGAGCCGCGCTTCGGCGAGCCCCTGCGCGCGCAGGACCGACGCTTCCTTCTCGCCTTCCGCCCGCCGGATCTGGGATTCGCGAACGCCCTCCGCCTCGAGGATCGCCGCGCGCTTCCCTGCTTCGGCGTTGGTCACAGCCGCGCGCCGCTCGCGCTCCGCACGCATCTGCAATTCCATAGACTGCTGAATGTCATGCGGCGGCTCGATGGACTGCAGCTCCACGCGCGTGACGTCCACTCCCCACCCGATCGATGCTTCCTCGATGACCTCGCGCATGCGGCGGTTGATCACGTCGCGGCTCCCGAGCGTGGAGTCGAGCTCCATCTCGCCGACGATGTTGCGCAGCGTCGTGCGCGTCAGCGTCTCGAGCGCGTACGGCA
>JBPCPS010000221.1:0-27911 GCA_050998915.1 Gemmatimonadaceae bacterium | reverse complement strand
GGTCCGGCGACGCCATTTGCTGCACGGGCTGTTCGGCTGCCGGCCGCGGTGGTTCCGCCTGCGCGGGCGTTAGGGGGCTCGGCGCGACTTCACCGATGGCCCGCGGACCTGCCGGCGCTGCCACGATGTTGACCCTGTAGATCGGCGGTAGCACAACGGGCGGCTCGCGGTCGCGCACAATGAACAAAGACGCGAGCGCAACGGCATGGACTAGCGCGGACGCCATCGCGGGGCCCGCCAGGCGTGCCTCCCTCCCGCTCACCTTAAGCTCAGGACGATGCCGCCAGGTGTTCCATGCAAGCGCGTCTTGGGGCTCGAAGAGCCCGTAGCGCCGAAATGGAATACCTGCCGGCGTTGGCCGAGCGCCCCGATGCCGACGAAACGCGGCTCACTGGCCGGGGCGCGCGACCTGTTCGGGCTCGGCGACCAGCCCGACGTCTCCCACGCCCGCGGCGCGCATCACACTGAGTACGCGAACCACGCTCCCGTACGGCACGCCCTGGTCGGCACGAAGGTATATCCCCTGCCCCGCGCGTCCCTGAGCGAGAGCGCGGAAGCTCGCGCGGAATTCCTCATAGCTGAGCTCGGAGTCCTCCACGAAGATCGCGCCCGCCCGGTTAACCGTAACGGTGAGACCGCTCTTGGAATCCAGCGGACGCGCTTCCGCCCTTGGCAAGGCAACATCGACACCCCCCTGCATCATGGGCGCGGTGATCATGAATATGATCATCAGCAGCATCATGACGTCGATCAGGCTTACGACGTTGATCTCCGCGTTCAGCGGCATGCGCTCCCGCCTGGCCCTGCGCATCAGATGCGGCCTTCGTGCACCATCAGCGCGATCAGCTCCGAGCTGAACCCTTCGAACAATCCTTCAATGCGATTGAGCCGGCTCGCGAAGATGTTGTAGCCGAACACCGCCGGAATCGCGACCGCCAGCGCCAGCGCGGTCGCGACGAGCGCCTCGGCGATGCCGGGCGCGACCGCGCCGATGTTGCCCGATCCCTCACGCGCGAGGCCGAGGAAGGCGCCGATGATGCCGAGCACCGTACCGAACAGTCCGATGAGCGGACTGGCGGAGCCGATCACCGCGAGCGCGGGAATGAAGTGGCCGAGCCGGTCCCGCTCGGCGCCCGCCTGCGCATCGAGTACCATTCGCAGCGCCTCGACCTGCGAGACGCTGAGCCGCCCCGCGCGGTCAGCGGTGGGCGACAGTCCGGGAGTCGTTTGCGACAGGAACTGCGCCGCGCGATCGACGATGCGCGAATACGAGTTGTCGCCCGTGCGATGCACGATCTTCTCCGCGTCTTCGAGCGTCCGCACCCCGGCGAACTCCTCCATGAACTGCAGCCCGCTGCGCGTGACCCGCCGGTACTCCAGCCACTTGAGGAACATGATCGCCCAGCTGACGAGCGAGAGCACCACCAGCAGCACCAGCACGGCCTTGGCGGCCGGCGTGGTGTGCATGACAAGCTCCGTCAGCGACGATGGAATTGCCTGCCCGATTTGTAGGATCACGATTTCTTCACGGCTCCGGTGAGACGATTAGCGGCGAACCACTCGTATGTAGCGGCAAGCCCGTCGGACAGCGCGACCCTAGGCTCCCATCCGAGCAAATGCCTCGCCTTCTCGATCGCTATGAACGAATCCTGCTGTTCACCCGGCCGTTTCGGCGCGAATTCCAGTGGCAACTGCGTGCCCGCGGCTCGTTGCAGATCGGACGCCAGGTCCAGAACGTTCGTACCGATGGACGTGCCGACGTTGAACGCGCGCGCATCGAGGCCCGGGTCATCGGGCAGTGGCCGAGTAGCCCCAAGCCATGCTGCCTCGACTACGTCTGACACATATATGTAGTCCCGGGTTTGCAGCCCATCCCCGTATACGGTCAGCGCGCGCGCATCGAGGATCCGGTTGCAGAATATGGAGACGACACCGGCCTCTCCGTGCGGATCCTGCCGAGGCCCGTAGACGTTTCCAAAGCGCAGGATGGCTGACTCCAGCCCGTATAGCCGGAAGTAATACGCGAGATAGTACTCAGCTGCGAGTTTGGAGATCGCGTACGGCGACTCCGGCTCTTTTGCGACAGTCTCGACCGTTGGCGGATTGGCGGACGTACCGTACACCGCGCCTCCGGTCGAAGTGAACACTATCCGGGCCCGCTTTTCGCCTTTGCGAATCGCCTCCAGGACGTTGAGCGTGCCCAACACGTTGACTGCCGCGTCGTCCATCGGCTCCGCCACGCTCTTCCGGACGTCCATTTGCGCTGCGAGATGAGCTACAACGTCGAAACCGCCTCGCCGGACTATCTCGGCTGCCTCGGCTGAGCCCACATCCACATGATGAAGGATCGCCGAGACGGGAACGTTCTCTCGCCTACCGGACGACATGTTGTCGATCACCTCTACTTCGTAGCCTTCCGCGACGAAGCGATCCGCCACGTGTGATCCAATGAAGCCGGCACCACCGGTTATCAGGGCGCGCGGCATTATGCGTCTTCCTCGGTCAACTCGACCCTCGTGTTAGATGAAATGTCGGAGCTCGGCTTGGCGGGAGTCCCGCTCAATCCAAACAGGTAATGGGCTGCATCGATGATCCCGAGCCCGACACCGTTGCCCGCGGCGGCCCGCAGGCGGACCGTCGGCTCGTGCAGGAACTTGTTCATGAGGGCGCGCGAGAAATGCTCGATCGCCTCTGACTGCTCCGGGCTCAAGCTCCCGAGGCGCTTCCCCGCGGCCGCCAGCTCCGCGCGGCGCACGCGATCCATCGCCTCGCGAAACTCGGTGAGCACCGGAACCGTCGCGAGTCCGGTGAGCCACTGCCAGTATTTCTCGCGCTCCGCCTCGATTATCCGCTCGGCGGCAGGCATGTCCTCGCTCCTGCGATCCAGCGTCGCGGCAGCCGCGGCGCGCAGGTCGTCGAGATCGTACAGGAACACATTGTCGAGGGATGCCACGTCCGGCGCGACGTCGCGCGGAAGCGCGACGTCGAGGATGCACAGCGGTCGTCCACCACGGTCCGCCAGAGTCGGCTCGACATCGGCTTTCGTGACCACCGGGTTGCGCGAAGCGGTCGACGTAAGCAGCACATCCACGTCGCGTAGGCGCGACCAGGCGTCGTCGTACCGGAGCGCCTCAGCGCCATACCGCGCGCCGAGCTCCGCCGCCTTGTCGTACGTTCGGTTGGCGACGATCGCGACGCGCACTCCCTCGTCGGCGAAGCACGCCAGCGCCAGCTCCGCCATCTCTCCGGCACCCAGCACCATCGCGTGACGGCCGTTCAACGAGCCAAAGATCTTCTTGGACAGCTGCACGGCCGCCGAGCTCACGGACGCGGCGCCGCGACCGATCCCCGTTTCCGTGCGGACGCGGGATGCGACGAGCAGCGACGTCTGGAAAAGACGATTCAACACGATGCCGGCGTGACCACGGCAGATCTCCCATGCGTCGCGCACCTGACCGTGAATCTGCGCCTCGCCCAGGATCATCGAGTCCATCCCCGCGGCGACCCGAAAGAGGTGCGCGATCGCTTCGCGGTCGCGCCGAACGAACAGATAGCCGCTCGCGTCGCTCCCCAGCCGCTGGGAGAGCAGCGCACCGATGGGCGGCACCGCGTCGGCATCACCCTCCACGACGTACACTTCCGTGCGGTTGCATGTGGACAGCAGCACCGCTTCGCGCGCCCCGCAGAGCTCGGCGACCTCGCTGAGCAGCGCCCGCGCCGCGCTCGTCGGGAAAGCGAGCTTCTCGCGCACGGCCAGCGGCGCGGTATGATGGCTGGCGCCGACGACGATCAGCGCCAAGGCGTCGTCCTCTCCTGGAATCCGCCGCCCTCGACGAGATCGCAGAAGTCCTGCGCCACCACGTCGTCGGCGAGCGCGCGCCAGCCGTCGGGCTCGCCTCTTGCCAGCAGCGCGGCGCGCGCAGTCACGAGAAACTCGATCGCGTCCGCATACCGCTGATCGAACCGCTGCGCGATGACGTCGCGCACGCGAGTCGCCGCGCCAGGTACCCCGGCAACGACGCCGACGGTCAGGTCTCCGGCGCGGTGCACCGCCATCGTGGAGAAATTTCCACCGGCCGCGGCGTCCGCGCGGTTGACGAGCTTACCCGCTGCGCGAGCGTCGGCAGCGACCGTCTCGTTCACGCCCGCGTCGTCGGTCGCGGCGACCACGAGCGTAGCGCCCTCGAGGTCGCCGGGTCCGTACGCGCGAGTCCAGAGATCGAGACGATCGTTGACGTCTGCTTTCTCCCGCAGCTCGCCGGAGATCGCCGGTGCGACGACGCGCACGCGCGCGCCCGCGGCGAGAAAAGCGGCTGCCTTGCGGGTCGCGACGCGTCCTCCGCCGACGACGACGACGGTGACATCGGCCGCGTGCAGCGCGATGGGAAGCACGCTCACAGGAACTGTCCGCGGTTCTCCGCTCCGAGCCGGACGACGACGTACAGCACCAGCACGACGGCGAACGTCAGAGATGACAATACCGCCGCGCGCCGCGCTGGCAACCGGCCCGCTAAGCGCCCGAGTGCGAGAGCAGCGATACCAAGCCACGCGGCCACTCCCCAGACCATCTGCGTCACGACGACCGAGCGGTACGCGATCGAGTACGCCGCTGCGAGACCGATCCCGAGCGTCAGCACGAGGAATCCGCCCATCGCCGCGACGTGGTTGACGCGGTCGAGCGTAGCGAGCGGCGGAAAGAAGCGGAACACGGCGCCGAACCGGCGCGACTTGAGATCCCTGTGCGCAACCAGGTACATCGTGCCGGCAGCCGCCGCGGTGGCGTAAGCAGCGAGTCCGGCGAACGCGAGCACGATGTGCAGAGCCAGCCACACCGCACGCGCTCCTCCTGGAGCCATCACCGGTTGCATCCCCGCGACGTTGCCGGCAGTGGCGGCGACCGCCGCGAGCGGAGCAGCTATCAGGGTCAGGCTCACCTCCCGCGCCAGGGCTTCGACCACCAGCAGCGCGAGCGCGACGGTGAAGGCGGCGAACGAGAGCGACGGACCCAGCCCGCTCAGCGCACCGGAGCCGGCCTCGCGGGCGAAGAGCAGGATCGCCGCGCCGTGCGCGACCACGCCCGCGCCGAGTACCGCGAGAACTCCGTTGACCGGAGCTCGCACGGGACGGGCAAACGGCGCGGCGGCCAGTGCCGCTGCCGCCGCGTAACAGGAGATGGCAATGAAGTGGGCGACGTGTATCATCGTCGCCCGCAATCTAACTGTAAAAACAGCGCTCTTAGCTGTTGGCTGTTGGCTATTAGCTAAGCAGCCGTTCCTTCTTGTTTTCCGCTACAGGCCAATAGCCAATAGCCAATAGCCAACAGCCAACAGCCAATAGCTGCCAGCTACGGCACTCTGGCTGAGAGCCGAGCCTTCATCCCGATCGATATCGTCGGCAGCTCCTGGTCCACGACTATTGCGGTCGCGGCGAATGGAGTCACGCGGACGACCTGCGCGAGGGCAGCGGGCTCGGGCGGGCGCGTCGTATCGGCGGCGCCACGCCTGGTCTGGTCGATCAGCAGGAACCGGTCGCCGATCTTCGCGGTTCCAGGGGCGACGTCCAGGAAGACGTAATGCTGGAGCGAGGGCAGCACCGGGTCGTTGTGGATCCACACGATGCGACCTTCGACCGGGTCCATGGACGGCAGAGGAGGCCGCGAAATGGCGGCGGTCTCGTCCGTGTAGACGAGCAGCGACTGACCGATCTCCACGGTGCCGAACTGTCGCAGGACGCGCGCGGCGACGGGACGTCCCGGCCTCGCTTCCTCGACCCTGAGAATCGCCGTCGGGATCGCGAGGCGTGCGCTGTCCATCACGATCGGTCCCAGTGCCAGCGAGGTGTAGCGGGAGCCGACCATCGCCGGCCCGGACCCGGGCGGAGGCGTGATGTACACGACGTCGTTCAACTGAAAGCGGCGGTCGCGCACGTTCATCGCGATGCCCGGACGCTCCGCGCTGCCGACTATCTCACCGGCGAACACCGGCCCGTTCCCGCTGACGACGAACGGCGCGACGTCGATCTCACCGGGCCTGACTCCGGCGATGCGGCCGCGCTCCTCGAACTCGAGACGACTCTGCCTACGGCCGCCGCCGGGTCCGAAGACCGTCGTAGACGATGGCGCCGGAACGGTGCGGATCGTCGTGACCACGTTGCCGGCGCGCGCGGCTTCCGCGAGAGCGTCGGGCCGCACCGCGCCCGTCGCAATGCGGATGACTTCGCCCGGGTAGATCCAGTGCGGATTCTCGACGACGTCCGGGTTGCGCCGGAATATCTCGGGCCACTTGAACGGATCGTTCAGATATTGCGCAGCGATGCCCCAGAGCGTGTCGCCAGGCTTCACAGTATGCGTGACTTCGCGGGCGGTGTCAGCGGGTGTGGCCACGTCCTGGGCGGAGGCGGATCCGGCAAACACCAGCAACGAAGCAATGGCGATCAGCGCGCGGTAACGGATCGAAGCTTTCACGGTTCGGAGGCTCGAGTGAGGATCACAAACTAGGACGAGTCAGGTTGATAACCGTAAAAATGCTCCTGGAATATCCCCACCGGGATGCAAGCTGTGGGTTGGAGTTCGTGAGTCGGAGTCGGGAGTGACGACGCCCCTCACAACCCAGACTCACCGACTCCAACCCACAGCTTGCATCCCGCCAGCCATAACCAGGCCCCTCCCAGCGAGCCGTTGCTAGAAGGGCAAATCGTCATCAGTGTCTTCCAGCGCCGCGGGAAAATCCTCAAAATCCCCACCCGCTGCCGCACCCGCGCCGGCTGTCGCCTTCGCCGCGGATGGCGCCCGCCGCGAGCCACCCGAGGACTCGAAGTCGCCACCACCGCCACCGCCACCGCGCGCGCCGCCGAGCATGACCAGGTCACGCACGTTGATCTCGGTCGTGTAGCGAGTCTGATTCTCCTTGTCCTGCCACTGCCGGTACTCGATCTCGCCCTCGACGTAGAGACGGTCGCCCTTTTTGACGTACTTCTCGATTACGTCGACCAGCCCGCCACCACCCTTCCGGTTCCAGACGACGCACTTGTGCCACTCGGTCTTCTCCTGCTTCTCGCCGTTCTGCCCGGTCCAGCTGCGGCTCGTTGCGAGCGAGAAAGACGCCACCCTGGTCCCGGTGGTCGTCGAGCGAACCTCCGGGTCGCTGCCCAGGTTTCCGATCAGAATGGCTTTGTTCAAACTGCGGCTCACGAAACCTCCTCGCAAAAAGTGTCGGACGGCTCAACCGTCGTTGTATATCGCCTGTCATGGCGGTTCCGGCGGGTACGAATCAATGCGCCCGCAAGCAGAACCATCCCCATCGGTTCCCGGGAAAAGCTCACCCCTCGGCCCTCTGAAGAATAAGCGCGTCCTCCACGGGCCGCTGATAATAGGCACGGCGGCGTCCGACCTCCACAAACCCGTGCGAGCCGTACAGCGCGCGGGCGGCAGCGTTCGACTCTCTGACTTCCAGGTAAACCGTTCGGACGCCCCGGCTCCTGGCTGAATCGAGCAGGCGGATGAGAAGCGCACTTCCGACGCCGCGCCGCCTGGACTCATCGGATACGGCCAGGTTCAGCAGCTCCGCCTCGTCCAGCGCGTGAATGAGCACGCCGTATCCTGCGATCCGGCCGTCGCGCCGGGAGTCCTCCGCGACCATGAACGTCACGCCGGGACGGTCCATGAACGATTCGAAGGATTGCCGGGGCCATGGATCGCTGCTGAAACATGCGAGCTCGATCGACTCGATCTCGGAAAGATCATCATCACTCGTGGGGCGGAGGATCAGGTCGCCGGCGATCATTTCGGCAGCGGCCTGCCGTGCGCTGCCTCCCACTTCACCTGCGCCTCAGCGGCGCGTCCGTAGTCCGGCTCCCATCCGGCGACATCAACCGGCCCGGCCGCCACGATGGAGTCCAGCATCCGCGCCACTCCGGCCGCGTGCGGCGCACCGTCGAGCGCCCGCGCGCCGGCCAGCTCGGCATCCGCCATCGCGGCCGCCCGCTGCGCGATCTTGAATGGCACGGCTGCTGGTATCACGCCGTCCGCCTCGACCTCTATCACCGCGACGAACCCCTCTCCGCGCATGGCGTCAAGTGAGACCATGAATCGCCCCGTCCTCTCCGCGAGCGGCGATCCGGCGACGATGAGCGCGAGCGATGACACCGCGAACAGCGGGATGCCGCGCGCGTGGCAGATTCCCTTGGCGATCGACGCTGCGATGCGGAGGCTCGTGAAGCTTCCCGGGCCCGCTCCGCACACGACCCGCCCAACGCTCTGTAAACCCTCGGGCAGTTTGGCGACGCACTCGGCAACTGCGGGCATGAGCCGCTCCTCGTCGCGCCCTCGCATCTCCACATCCAGCGTGAACACGACTTCCGCGCCCCGAATTACGGCGACGCTCCCGGCGTAGGTCGATGTTTCCAGCACGAGAGTGAATCCGTCGGGCGACACGATCAGCCGGCCAGAAGGATTCGTGCCGCCGGATCTCCCGGCTCGTACTCCAGCGCGATGGGTACGTGCGGCGGGAGCCGCGCGCCCGCGCGCTCCGGCCACTCGACGAGCACGAGGGCGTCGCCGTTGACGATCTCGTCCCAGCCGATATTCGTGAGCTGTGCCTCGCTCTCGAGCCGGTAAAGGTCGAGGTGAAATACGGGCGTGCGTGTCGACGAGTACTCGTGCACGAGAGCGTAGGTCGGGCTCGTCACCGCGTCGGTCACGCCGTACCCGGCGCATATGGCCTGCGCCAGCGTCGTCTTGCCTGAGCCGAGCTCGCCGGTGAGCGTGACGACGAGCGGCGCTTCCGCCGCCTGGCCGAAGCTGAACCCCCACTCGCGCAGAGCATGCTCGTCGAGCACCAGCCTGCCTTCGGAGGCGAGCGGCGGCACGATCGGACGCGTCATCCAGCCGCCTTGATGCCGGCGAGCGAGCCGCGCGATTTCACCGTCGTGCCTTCCGATTGCGCGCGGATCTCGAACAGCTCGTCGCGAATGCGCGCCGCGGCTTCGAAGTCCAACGCAGCCGCCGCCGCCTTCATGTCGGCCTCGAGCTGCTTCACAATGGCTTCGACGTCGCTCCTGCTGCCGTACCTGCCGGCGCCCACCTCCGCGACGCGGCGCGATGCGCGCTCCTCTTGGCGCGCCTCGCTCCCTTCCCGCGCGTCGGCCACCCGCGTGCTGAAGCGGACCTGGTCGGTGCTCTTGACGACGCTAAATGGCGTGATGCCGTGCTCGATGTTGTACTCGCGCTGTGTCGCGCGCCTGCGGCCAGTCTCGTCGAGAGCGCGCTGCATGGAGCCGGTGATCCGGTCGGCATAAAAGATCGCGCGGCCGTTCACGTGCCGCGCCGCGCGCCCTATCGTCTGGATCAGCGATCGGTCGCTCCGCAGAAATCCCTCCTGGTCGGCATCGAGGATCGCGACCAGCGAAACCTCGGGCAGGTCCAGCCCTTCACGCAGCAGGTTGATTCCCACCAGCACGTCGAAGTCGCCGAGTCGCAACCCCCGCACGATCTCCATCCGCTCGATCGCGTCGATGTCGGAGTGCATGTACCGCACGCGAGCACCCATCTGCTGGAGGTAGTCCGTGAGATCCTCGGCCATGCGCTTGGTCAGCGTAGTTACCAGCACTCGCTCGCCGCGCCGCTCGCGGATACGGATCTCGTTCAACAGATCGTCCACCTGGCCCCGCACGGGGCGGATGTCCACCTCGGGATCGACGAGACCGGTCGGCCGGATGATCTGCTCGACCACGACGCCCTCCGACAGCCGCAGCTCGATCTCGCCGGGGGTCGCGGATACGTTGAGCGCGCGCGGAGTGAGCGCGAGAAACTCGTCGAACATCAGCGGCCTGTTGTCGAGCGCGCTCGGCAGCCGGAAGCCGTACTCGACCAGAGTGAGCTTGCGCGCGCGGTCGCCGTTGAACATCCCCGATATCTGCGGCAGCGTGACGTGCGATTCGTCCACGACCACGAGGAATTCGTCCGGGAAGTAATCGAACAGGCACGCCGGACGCTCGCCCGCGGAACGGTCCGCCAGGTGCCGGGAGTAATTCTCGATCCCCGCGCAGGTGCCGATCTCCAGCATCATCTCGATGTCGAAGTTGGTGCGCGACTCCAGCCGCTGTGCCTCCAGGAGCTTGCCAGTGGCCTTCAGCTCCGACAGACGCTCGCCCAGCTCCGCGCGGATCCTGGAGACGGCGCGCTCGATCGTGGGACGGGACGTGACGAAGTGCTTGGCGGGGTAGATCGCCGTCTTGTTCAGCGACGTGATGGATGCGCCGGTCAAGGGATCGATCTTACTGATGCGCTCGACCTCGTCCCCGAACATCTCGATCCGGACGCCCTGCTCCTCGTACGCCGGGAAGATCTCGACGGTGTCCCCGCGCACGCGGAAGAAGCCGCGGTCGAAGACCACGTCGTTGCGCGAGTATTGAATCTTGACCAGCGACCGGAGGATGTCGTCGCGAGCGATCCTCTGCCCTTTCTCGATCGTGACCATCTGCTCGCGGTACTGCACTGGGTCGCCGAGTCCGTAGATCGCCGACACCGTCGCCACGATGATGACGTCGTCACGCTCCATCAGGCTCGACGTCGCGCGCAGCCGCAGCCGGTCGATGTCCTCGTTGATCGACGCGTCCTTCTCGATGTACGTGTCCGTCGTGGGCACGTACGCTTCGGGCTGATAGTAGTCGTAGTACGAGATGAAGTACTCGACGGCGTTGTTAGGAAAGAACCCCTTGAGCTCGCCGTACAGCTGCGCCGCCAGCGTCTTGTTGTGCGACATGACGAGCGTGGGCAATCCCACGTTCATCACGACGTTCGCGACCGTCATGGTCTTCCCCGATCCCGTGACGCCGAGGAGCGTCTGAAACCTGTCTCCCCGCTCTATCCCTCGCGTAAGCTCGGCGATCGCTTTCGGCTGATCGCCCGCCGGCTTGAATGGCGCTTGCAGGTCGAACTCGGCGCGGGGCATCCCTGCAATTTATCCATTTGTCGCGTTCCGCTCCGGCAGGAGTGTCCGCGTGACCCGCCTGCGGGCCCAGGGGTCGCCAGTCGCGGCTACGGGCGCGCGGGAGCGTTCGAGAGGAAAACCCGAGCCATCGCCCGGCGCGCGCCCTAAGACGCCGCTTTGGCGACTCCTGCGCGCCGCAGCCGGGTCACCTGACATTGTCGAGGGAGGCTGACGAACCGGGGGGACGTTTGCAGGACCGTCTTAGCGAGCGTAGTTTGCGAGCGTAGGTCCAGCAATCGTCCCCCCGGGCGTCAGCCGACCGCGCGCCGAAAGGCTGGTCACACGCCCTAACGGCCCGCAGTTCCGTCGTTAGTCAGCAGGCTCGGAGCTGACGCGCTCGCGGCGGGCGATCTCGGTGATGCCTTTTACGCGGCGCGCGGACTTGAGGATCTTCTGGAGCTGGGCGAGGTTTTCGACGTCGACCATGATGGCGCCGGTGACCTTCCCGTCCTCGGTGCGCATGTCGAAACTGCGGATGTCGGTGCCCGTTGCGCTCACCGCGGCGGCGACGTCGGCGTACAACCCCCGGCGGTCGTTCCCCTCCAGCGTCAGCCGTACGCTGAACCGCTCGCCTTCGACGCCGTGCCAGTCGATCTCGAGCCGCCGCTCGGCGTCTACGGTCAGAGCGAGCAGATTCGGACAATCACCTCGATGGATGCTCACGCCGCGCCCGCGCGTGACATAACCGACGACCTTGTCGCCAGGTACCGGTTGGCAGCACTGGGCGTAGCGGACCATCATCCCCTCGACGCCCTGGATGCGGACGCCCTTCGGCGCGCCGCGGACCTTGTCCACGAACCAGTCGATCGCGCGCTGCTTGGGCGGCTCCGGCTGCTCCGCCTCATCCGGATAGAGCGCGCGGATGATCTGATTGACATTGTGATCGCCGTGGCCGATTGACGCCACCAGATGCTCGGCGTCGTTGAGCCCGAGCTCGCGCGCGATTTCCTCCATGCGGGAGTCTTCGGGCCTGGTCAGGCGCCGGCGCTTGAGCTCCCGCTCGAGGATCTCCGTCCCCATCTTCGCCGACGTCACGTGCTCCTCGATGCGCAGCCGCTGGCGGATCTTGTGGCGCGCGCGCCCGGTGCGGACGTGCGCCAGCCAGTCGCGGCTCGGGCGGACGGACTGCGAAGTGAGGATCTCCACCGTCTCGGAGTTGTGCAGCTCGCGCGAGAGCGGCGCGATCCGGCCGTTGATCTTCGCGCCCGCGGTGTGGAGCCCGACCTCGGTGTGCACCGCGAACGCGAAGTCGATCGGCGTCGCGCCCTTGGGAAGCTGGATCACGTCGCCCGTCGGCGTGAAGACGAAGATCTCGTCCTGGTACAGGTCGAGTCGAAGGAACTCGAGAAACTCGTCCGGCGTCTTGGCGTCGAGCTGGAGCTCGAGCACCTGCCGGAACCATTGCAGCGCGCGATCCAGATCGTCGGAGCTCTTCGCGTCCTCCTTGAAGCGCCAGTGCGCGGCGATGCCGTACTCGGCTGTCCGGTGCATGTCGCGCGTTCGTATCTGGATCTCGTACAGCTGCCGTCCCGGCCCGAACACGGTCGTGTGCAGCGACTGGTAACCGTTGGACTTCGGCTGCGCGATGTAGTCCTTGATGCGCGTGTGCACCGGTGTCCAGCCGTCGTGAATCACGCCGAGCGCGTGGTAGCAGTCCTGCACCGTGTTCACCAGCACGCGGATCGCGAGCAGGTCGTAGATCTCCTCGTAGTCCTTGTCGAGCTTCGCCATCTTCTTGTAGATGGACCACAGGTGCTTGGCGCGGCCGGTGACCTCGACGTTCTGGATCCCCGCCTGCTTGAGCGCGTCGTCCAGGGGGACGCGCATCTGCATGATCAGCTGCTCGCGCTCGCCGCGCTTCTGGGCGACCAGCTTCGCCAGGCCCTTGTACTCCTCCGACTCGATGTACTTGAAGGCGAGGTCCTCGAGCTCCCACCGGACGCGCGCCATTCCGAACCTGTGCGCGAGGGGAGCGTACAGGTCGCGCGTCTCATGCGAGATGCGCCGCCGCTTGTCGTGCGCGAGGTAGTAGAGCGCGCGCATGTTGTGCAGGCGGTCCGCGAACTTGATGATGATTACGCGGGCGTCCTTGGCGATCGACAGCAGGAGCTTGCGGTAGTTCTCGACCTGCCGCTCCTGACTCGAATGCAGCGGCAGGTGCCCGATCTTCGTCAAGCCGTCGACGATGTCGGCGATCTCCTTTCCGAACCCGCGCTCGACGTCCTCGATCGTGACATTGGTGTCTTCCACTACGTCGTGGATGAGTCCCGACGCGACGGTCGTGGTATCGAGCTGCAGCTCCGCCAGGATCTTCGCCACCTCCACGCAATGCGAGACGAAATCCTCGCCCGAGAGGCGCTTCTGCCCCCTGTGGGCCAGCTCGCTGAAGCGGTAGGCGCGCACGAGCAGCTCCCGGTCCAGCCGCTCGGGGAGCGGCTGATCGGAAGTCACCCACCCCGGGATCTCGCCCGGGGCCTGTTGCGTCACGCTGCCAACCGCGGTCGCCGTCACAGCAATCCTGCCTCCGCAAAGCTCATGAACCGCCCGCGACCGATTATCACGTGGTCGTGGACGGGTATGCCGAGCATTCGCCCCGCCTGCACCAGCTGCTCCGTCGCCGTGCGATCGTCCGGCGACGGAGTGGGATCGCCGCTCGGATGATTGTGCACGAGAATGACGGCCGCCGCATTCTCCGCCACGGCCTGGCGGAACACCTCTCTGGGATGGACGAGCGACGAATCGAGAATTCCCCGGGTCACCGTTACGTCCCGCTCGAGCCGGTGATGGATGTCCAGGATGGCGACGTGGAACTCTTCGACGGGCAGGTCCTCCAGCCGGGGCGCGTACACTCGGAATATGTCGCGCGGAGAGCGGATAGGCACCCCTTCCCGCCTCTCCTCGGCGCTTAACCGCCGCCCAAGCTCGAGCGCGGCGTGCACCGCCACCGCCCGCGCCGGCCCCATCCCGGCGAGCGAGATCAGCGCGGCGACGGGCCGCGACGCGAGCCGGCGCAGCGAGCCGTCGCCGGCGGCCAGCACGTCGTGCCCCAGCTCCAGCGCCGATCGCCCGCCGCTCCCTGAGCCAAGGAGTATCGCGAGCAGCTCCGCCGAGCTGAGGGCCTGCGCCCCATGCTCGCGCAACCTTTCCCGCGGCCTGTCAGTGATCGGCATCTCGCGCACGGAAAGCCGCTTGCGCGCGGGGGGCAAATCGGACCGCGCGGCCTGTCGCGGCACGCGGGTGGATGCTGCGGCGGTGGGGTTGTTCATTCGCCTGGACCCGGGTGGGGAGTGGAGTCGCACAATACTCGACTCCCTCGGCCGACGACCAACCCCACGCGAGCAGACGAAATCAGAACGACGCGGCTAGAGCGCGGCTCCGTGGCATTTCTTGAACTTCTTTCCCGACCCGCACGGGCACGGGTCATTCCGGCCCACATTGCTCCACTCGGCCGGCGTGTGCGCGGCGCCCTGCGCCAGCGACCGGACGCGGCCGACACCCACGACCTTCGGAGCGGCGCGGGTAGCGGGCACCGCGTTCGGCGGCTCGCCCGGACCGATGTCCATAACGTCGCTCTCTCCCTCGCCGTTATTCTGGCCTTCGAGCCCGCCGAGCGCGTTGTACCGCGGCTTCGACGGAACGGGCTTGGGAACCAGCCCGCGTGGCCCGCCGGGCCCATGCGATCCACCGCCTCCGGGCGGCTCCTCGAACACGATCTGCGCGCGGAAGAACCGCTCGGTGAACGAGTTGTAGATGTCCTGCATGAGGTCCACGAACATCGTGTACGCCTCGTGCTTGTACTCGACGAGTGGGTCCTTCTGCCCCCACGACCGATAATGGATGGCGTTGCGCAGCTGATCCAGGTCGTACAGGTGGTCCTTCCACTTTTCGTCGATCACGCTCAGCATGACCAGCGCGAGGAGCTGCTCGCTGAAGTCGGTGAGCGCCGTGAGCTTCTGGCCAAACGCCTTCTGCCCGGCGGTAACGGCCGCGTCGCGCGCGCCGTCGAGCGTAGTCGGTAGCTGGCCCTCGCGCTCGTACTCCGGCACCGGCAGTACGAAGTGCATCAGCAGGTCCTGCTTCACCAGCTCTATGTCCCACTCGTCCTCCGAGTCGAACGTCGCGATGATGTTTTCCACGCGTCGCGCGACGGCTTTCTCCACCATCTTTTCGGCTTCGCCCTTCAGCTCCTCGCCGCCCTCGAGCGCGAACGCGCGCAGCGAGTAAATGACCTCGCGCTGCTGGTTCATCACGTCGTCGTACTCCAGCAGCCGCTTCCGCGACTGGAAGTTCTGCAACTCGACGCGCTTCTGCGCCTGCTCGATGGAGCGCGTGATGAGCGAGTGCGTGAGCACCTCGCCCTCCTGCGCGCCCATGCGATCCATCAGCTTGCCGATGCGCTCGGAGCCGAACAGCCGCATCAGGTCGTCCTCCAGCGAGAGGAAGAACTGAGACGCCCCCGGGTCGCCCTGGCGCCCGGCGCGCCCGCGCAGCTGCCGGTCGATGCGCCTGGCCTCGTGCCGCTCGGAGCCGATGATGTGCAATCCCCCCAGCTCGTCCACGTCGATCTCGTTGCCGTCGGGGTCCTTGATTCTCGACGGCTTGGACCCGGTAACGCCCTGTCCGAGCTTGATGTCGGTACCGCGGCCGGCCATGTTGGTCGCGATCGTCACCGCGCCGGGCTGCCCCGCTGCGGCGACAATCTCGGCCTCGCGCTCGTGGTACTTGGCGTTGAGCACGTTGTGCGGGATGCCGCGCTGCCTGAACCGGCGCGAGAGCACTTCGGAAGAATCCACACTCGCCGTTCCGACGAGCACAGGGAAGCCGAGCTGGTGCAGCCGCTCGGTCTCCTCCACGATCGCGTTGATCTTCTCGTTGCGCGTCTTGTAGACGAGATCCTGCCGGTCGTCGCGGACGACGGGCCGGTTCGTCGGTATCACCGACACGTCGAGCCCGTAGATCTGATGGAACTCGGTCTCTTCCGTCTCCGCGGTTCCGGTCATGCCGGCCAGCTTGTCGTACATCCGGAAGTAGTTCTGGATGGTAATCGTCGCCAGCGTCTGCGTTTCTTCCTTGACCTGCACGCCTTCCTTGGCTTCGACCGCCTGGTGCAGCCCTTCCGACCAGCGCCGGCCCGGCATCGTGCGGCCGGTGAACTCATCGACGATCAGCACCTGCCCGTCCACGACCACGTAGTTCACGTCCTTCTCGTACAGCGCGTGTGCCTTGAGCAGCTGATGGATGATCGTCAGCCGCTCGCTTTTCTGCGCGTACTCCGCGTTGAGCGCGTCGCGGCGCGAGATCTTCTCTTCCGCCGAGAGATCAGGGTCGTGCTCGACGCGGTGGGTCTCGATCGAGATGTCGGGCAGCAGGAAGGCGTCGTGGTCGTTCGGCGACAGATAGTCCACGCCGCGGTCGGTGAGGTGGACCGTGTGCCCCTTCTCGTCCAACACGAACAGCAGGTCTTCCTCGGTGTCGCGGTACTGCTGCTTGCTCGCCGGCAGCTTGCGATCGGCGATGTGCGCCAGCTCCGTCTTGAGCACGAGCTGCTTGACGCCCGTCTCCTGCACGACCTTGCCGAGGCGCTTGTTCTTCGGTCCGCCCAGGCGCGCCTTGTACAGCTTGAGACCGGCTTCCTCCGTCTCGCCCGCTGCGAGGAGCTTCTCCCCCTCCGCGACGAGCGCGTTGACCAGGTCCATCTGCCGGCGCACGAGCCGCGCGACGGCGGCGTTGTGCTGCGCGTATTCGGCGTCGCTCTCCTTGCCGACCGGTCCCGAGATGATGAGCGGGGTCCGGGCCTCGTCGATGAGGATCGAGTCCACCTCGTCGATGATCGCGAAGACGTGCTTCCGCTGCACCCGCTGCTCGAGCGCGACCACCATGTTGTCGCGGAGGTAGTCGAAGCCGAACTCGTTGTTGGTGCCGTAGGTGATGTCCTGCTCGTACGCGGCCCTGCGATCAGGCGTGCCCGGCTCCGTGTCGTCCAGGCAGCCGACGCTGATGCCAAGGTAGCTGTAGACCGCGCCCATCCACTGCGCGTCGCGGCGCGCCAGATAGGTGTTCACGGTCACGAGATGCGCGCCTTTCCCCGGTAGCGCGTTCAGGTACAGCGGCAGCGTAGCGACCAGCGTCTTTCCCTCGCCCGTCGCCATCTCGGCGATGCGCCCCATGTGCAGCTGGATGCCGCCGATGAGCTGCACATCGTACGGAACCATGTTCCACTCGCTTTCCACGGCAGTGACCGTGACCTTCTGGCCCACCAGCCTGCGGCAGGCCTCGCGCACGGTTGCGAACGCTTCGGGAAGGAGCTCTTCCAGGACTTCGGCGGTCGCCTCGCGCAGCTCACCCTCGACGCCACCGCGACCGTCCGCGCCGCCGAGCTCGATGTCGATCCGCTCGCGCTCCGCCGCGTCGCTCGCGCTACGCTTGGCTTCCCGCAGCTCGGCAACCCTGCGCTCGAGCTCGTCGGTCACCTCGTCGACGCGCGCGCGGAACTTCACGGTCTGGCCGCGCAGCTCCTCCTCGGAGACGTCGGCCAGCCGGGCATAATGCTCGTTGATCTCGTCCACGAGGGGCTGCACCCTACGGCGCTCACGCTCGTGCCGCGTACTGACGAATTTCGAGACGATCCCTTTCAGCATTGCAAAACCTCTTTGTGACTAGTGACTAGTGACTAGTGACTAGTCCAACGACCAAAAACCAAAAACGACTCATCGGTACAAGCCCGCGGTCACGATGTGCTCGCGCACTGCGTCACTCACAAACCCCGTTATCGGAAGGCCGCGGCGAATGCGGTCGCGGATCTCCGTGGACGACACGTCCACGCGCCGGGCGGTGACGACCTCCGGCGCGTGGCCGAAATGGGCCGGTGCGCGCTCGCCGGCCCTGGCGATCACCGCCACGACCGACAGCTCCAGAATTCGCTCCGGATCCCGCCACCTGTCGAAGCTCGCCCAGGAATCAGCGCCCAGCAGCAGCACCAGCTCGGCGTCCGGGTGCGCGGCCTTCAGCTTCTCCAAGGTGTCGACCGTGAAAGATAAACCACCCCGGTCCAGCTCCACGGTGTCGAGCGAGAATCGCGGGTCGCCCCCGATCGCCAGCTCGACCATTCGCCTGCGGTCCGCCGCGCGGGCCAGGGGCGGAGCGTCCTTGAGAGGCTGGTGAGCCACCGGAATCCATACCACTGTGTCCAGGACAAGGGCCTCACAGGCGTCGCCGGCCACGAGCACGTGGCCGGCATGGGGCGGGTCGAACGTGCCGCCGAAGACGCCTATGCGCACTTCACGAACGGTGTCGGCTATCCGGTCGCCGGACAGGCTCGCGAAACTTCGCCGTCCGTCGGATACGCCTGCCGCATCGTTTCGCAGATCTCCCGGGCCTCGTCGCGGTAGTTGATCTCGCGATACGACTCGAGCAGCCGCAGGTACGCTTCGCGTGCCTTGGGCGCGTTGGGATACTTGCGAATCACATCCTTGAAGTAGATGATCGCCGAGTCGTACGCCCCGCGCTTGGTGTAGTGATACCCGGTGTCGTAGTCCTTGGTCGCGAACATCTGCTCCAGCCTGGCCACTCCCGCCTGCGCCTCGGGTACGAGCGGAGAGGCCGGATACACCGCGGTCAACGTCTGGTACAACGTCAGCGCGGACTGCCCGTATTCAGCGTCGAGGCCCGGCCTTTTCCAGAGCGATTGGTACTCCCGGGCGCCGAGGAGGAGCGCGTCGTCGGCCAGCGTGTCGTCGGGGAAGTTCGAGCTGAGGCGCGAGAACGTCTGCGCCGCGATGAGATGGTCACCGAGCCGCCCCTGGGCACGCGCGAGATAGTGATGCGCTAGCGGAAGCCGCGGGTCCCTGGGCGGCAGGTCCGTGGTGAGCTTCTCGAATCCGCGGACGGCGTTCGCCCAGCGCTTCTGCTCGAACTGCTGCAGCGATGCCGCGTAGAGCTCGTCGGTCGAAGTGAAGCGGGCCGCGTCGAAGCCGGGCGACCGGCGGCAAGCGCCCACCGCCGAGATCAGGCTGAGAGCCAGCAGTGCCGTCATGGCCGGGCGGGCGGATACCGCGAATGTAAAGCCGAAGAATCGCATCGAGTCTCTAATTACCCTGTCAGTGCTGCAACGTTCGCGGTCGGCTTTCGACCTATCGAATGATAGATGATGCCGAGCGATTCCATCTTTTCGGGGTCGTACAGATTGCGGCCGTCGACGATCACCGGCCGCTTGAGCAGAGTCTTCACCCGGGCGAAGTCCGGGTGCCTGTACTCGTTCCAGTCGGTAACGACCACGAGCGCATCCGCTCCTGGAAGCGCGTCGTAGTTGGTGTCCGCGTACTCGATGCGGTCACCGAGGATGCGGCGCGCCTCGGTCATGGCCACGGGATCGTGGGCGCAGACGGTTGCTCCGGCCGCGAGCGCGTCCTCGATCAGGACGAGCGAGGGTGCCTCCCGCATGTCGTCGGTTTGCGGCTTGAACGCGAGTCCCCAGACTGCGATGCGCGCGCCCCGGAGGGATTGTCCGAGCGCCAGTCGCAGCTTCTCACCGAGCTTGTGCTTCTGTCGCTCGTTGGTCGCTTCCACGCCTTCGAGCACGGAGAGTGGCACGCCGAGCGCTTTCCCCGCGCGTAACAGCGCTTTTACATCCTTGGGGAAGCACGATCCGCCGTAGCCGGGACCGGGAAACAGGAAGGACGGGCCGATGCGCGAATCGCTACCGATCCCATGCCGGACCAGATCGACATTGGCGCCGACCTTCTCGCACATGCTGGCGATGTCGTTCATGAAGGAGATGCGCGTCGCCAGCATCCCATTCGCGGCGTACTTGGTCATCTCCGCCGACGGAATGTCCATGAAGATCACCGGCTTGCCCGTGCGCACGAACGGCGAGTACAGCTCGCCCATGACCGCCCTGGCGTGCTCGGAATCCACGCCGATCACCACGCGGTCGGGCTTCATGAAGTCCTCGATCGCGGCGCCTTCCTTGAGGAACTCCGGATTGCTGCACATGTGGAATGGCAGTCGCGTGTGCTCCGCCACGTGGGCCGCGACTTTCGCCGCCGTGCCTACCGGGACGGTCGATTTCGTGACGATGACCAACTCCTTCGTCATACGCTGGCCGATCAGGTCCGCCACGGCGAGCACGTGCTGGAGATCGGCCGAGCCGTCCTCTCCCTGCGGCGTGCCGACCGCGATGAATACCACGTCCGCCGCCGCTACTGCGCCGCCGACGTCGGTCGTGAACGTGAGCCTGCCGTCGGCCTGATTCCGCTCGATCAGCTCCTCGAGACCGGGCTCGTGGATCGGGAGTACGTTGCGCTTCAGTCCGGCGATCTTCTCCTCGCTGACGTCCGCGCAGGTCACGTCGTTGCCGGTCTCCGCCAGACACGCGCCGACAACCAGCCCGACGTAGCCGCTTCCGATTACCGAAATGTTCATCCAGTGACTCCCATCAGCTGGCGAACGACGGGGCCGAGGAGAGCGAGATGATTCTTCCCTTCGCCGAGGTCAGCCGCGCGGTCACGTTGCGCGTGTCGACGATCACGGCAGCGAGGTCCAGCACGCGCTGGTAATCAACGGAGCTGTGATCGGTGATTATCACCACCGCGTCGGCGCGCTCCAGCTCCTTGTCGGTCAGATCGACGCCCATGCGCACGTGGCCGTCCTCGCGGATCGCGGGCACATACGGGTCGTGGAACACCACGTCCGCGCCGTCGAGCTCGAGCAGACGCATCACGTCGAGCGCCGGGCTTTCGCGCACGTCGTCGATGTCGCGCTTGTACGCCACGCCGAGCACGAGGATGCGGCTGCCGTTCACCGACTTTCTGTCGTCGTTGAGCGCGCGCGAGACTTTCTCCGCGACCATTGCCGGCATCTCGCTGTTGATCTCGCTCGCGAGGTCGATGAAGCGGGTCTTGTAGTTGAGCGTGCGCATCTTCCAGGCGAGGTAATGCGGATCGAGCGGGATGCAATGCCCGCCGATCCCGGGCCCGGGAAGGAATTTCATGTACCCGAACGGCTTGGTTGCCGCGGCTTCGACGACCTCCCAGACGTTCACTCCGAGTTTGTCACATACGACGGCCATCTCGTTCACCATCGCGATGTTCACCGCGCGGAAGGTGTTCTCCAGGAGCTTGGTGAGCTCGGCCGTCTCCGAGCTGGAAACAGGCACGATCGTATCGAGGCAGGAGGCGTACAGCGCGACCGCGACTTCCGTACATGTCTCGGTGATGCCCCCCACTACCTTCGGCGTGTTCTTCGTCGTCCAGACTTTGTTGCCGGGATCCACGCGCTCAGGACTGAATGCGAGGAAGATGTCCTCCCCCACGACCAGCCCGCTCGCCTCGAGCTTGGGCTGCATGAGATCGCGAGTCGTGCCCGGGTAGGTCGTGCTCTCCAGCACCACGAGCATGCCCGGATGACAGTGCCTGGCAATGGCGTCCGAGGACGCGAGCACGTACGTCATGTCGGGGTCCCGCGTCTTGCTCAGCGGCGTGGGCACGGCGATCAGGACGACGTCCACCTCGGAAAGCCGGTGCTCGTCCGTAGTCGCTTCGAGCTTGCCGGCCCGGAGCTGCTGCGCTACGTCGTCGCTCGGAACGTCCTGAATGTGTGACTCACCCTCGTTGAGTTGCGCCACAACGCGCTCACTCAGGTCATAGCCGATCACCTTGAAGCCTGCCTTGGCAAATTCGACTGCCAGGGGAAGGCCGACGTATCCAAGGCCGACTACTCCGACGCATGCGGTGCGCTCGCGGATCTTGCCAAGCAGCACATCCTTCATGGATGGTCCAGTCATTGTGTTTAGTGTTGGAAAAAAGAACGCACAGCGTCAATCACCTGATCGAGCTGGACTGAGGTCAGCTCCGGATACACGGGCAGCGACAGGACTTCCGTCGCGGCTAGTTCGGCCACCGGGAACACGCCTTCCGCGTATCCCAGGTACGCGAAGCAAGGCTGGAGGTGTAGCGGAAGCGGATAATAGACCGCCGCGCCGATCTGCCGCTGCCTGAGATGGTTCAGCAGCGCGTCCCTCCGCGGCACGCGCAACGTGTACTGATTGTAGATCGATTCGTTGCGCTCGTCGATCACGGGCGTGCGCACGTCCGCGAGATCGGCGAAGGCCTCATTGTAGTACGCTGCGTTCCGGCGGCGCGCCGCGCTCCATTCTTCCAGGTGCGGGAGCTTCGCGCTCAGCACCGCGGCCTGCAGCGCATCCAGCCTGCTGTGGTAGCCGACTTCCTCGTGGAAGTACGTCCGCATCCCGCCGTGCACGCGCAGGCGGCGCAGCCGCTCCGCGAGATCGTCCCGCTGCGTCACCATCATTCCACCGTCCCCGTAACCGCCGAGGTTCTTGGACGGGAAGAAGCTGAACGTACCGATGGTGGCGTTCTCACCCGCGCGGATCCACGTGTCGCCTACCTTGCGCCGCGCGCCGATCGCCTGCGCGGCGTCCTCGATCATCGGCAGCGACGGCAGCGCCGCCGCGACCGCGTCGATCGGTGCCATCTGGCCGAAGAGGTCTACCGGAATGACGGCCTTGGACTTCGGCGTGAGCGCCGCGGCCGCCGCTTGCGGTGAGATGTTGAACGTGTCCGGATCGATGTCCGCGAACACCGGCGTGGCGCCGACGTTGTGAATCGCGCCAGCCGTCGCGAAGAAAGTGAAGGGAGTCGTGATCACTTCGTCGCCCCGGCCTACGTCCAAAGCGCGCAGCGCCAGCAGAATCGCGTCGGTCCCGTTGGCGCACCCTATGGCATGGCGCGTGTTCGACAGCCGCGCGACGCTCTGCTCCAGCGCCGCGACGGGCTCGCCGAGGATGAAGCCCTGCTGCTCCACGACGGCCATCATCGCGGAGACGACCTCGTCGCTTATGTGCTGGTGCTGCGCTCGAAGATCGAGCAGTGGAACTGCCATGTCGGCGCGGATCGTCGGAAGGGAAAACTTCTCGCGGGTAGCCTTTAAAGATCGCATTGCTAGCTCTGCTCTCGCAACGGCAAAGCGATCTCTTTTCCCGTTCGCGCCGATTCGTAAATGCCGAGTATGAGCTCGAGCGACTTCCTGCCTGCGCGCCCGTCGGTGTCCGGCTGCGCTTCGCCGCGCAGCACCGCGAGCACGTTGCGGTAATAGCCCTCGTGACCGAACCCATACACACTCGGCGGATTCGTGTTGGCGGCAGCGACCAGCGCGTCGTCCGGATCCGCATCGGCGAACTCCCAATGCTCGATCCGGTTCACCGCGGTCCCGCCGATCTTGACGGTCCCCCTCTCGCCCAGCACGGTGACCGAGCCCTCCATGTTCTTCGGATACGTCAGCATCGTCACTTCGATCGTGCCAAGCGCGCCGTTGGCGAATTGCAGAACGGCGACGCCCGTGTCCTCGGTTTCGATTCGCCGTGCCATGGTCGCGGTCTTCGCCACGACGCTGTCTACCTGACCGCCGAGCCACTGCACCAGATCGACGTAGTGCGATGCCTGGTTCATGATCGCGCCGCCGTCGTACTTCCACGTGCCGCGCCATGGCGCCTGGTCGTAGTATTCCTGCGGCCGGCTCCAGCGAACCGTCGTGTTGATGAGGTAAATGCGGCCGAACCGCCCGCGATCGATCGCGCGTTTCAGCAGCTGCACGGGCGGGTTCAGCCGGTTCTGCTTGACGACGAAGAGGTGAACGCGCGCCTCGTCGCATGCGCGCACGAGCTCGTCGGCCCCCGTCAGCGAGATCGCCATGGGCTTCTCCGTGACGACGTGCTTGCCGGCCCTCGCAGCGAGTACGCCATGCTCGGGATGCAGACCGGACGGCGTCGCGACAACCACGACGTCGCATTCGACGCGCGCCAGCATTTCCTCGACCGAAGCAAACCATGGAACCTTCTGCGCTTCCCCGGCAGTGCGCGCGCGATCTTCGATCGCGTCACACACTCCGACGAGCTCGAGACCCTCGATTTTCCCGATCGCCGCGAGATGATTGGCGCTGATTCTTCCGCAACCGGCAAGGGCGATCCTGAAGTCGCGCACGCTCACGCGCGAGCCAGCTTGTCGCCGTGCAGGACGTACCGGGAGTTGCACGCTCCGCACACGGATGCGTTCCCCACGGGCAGCTGCACGCCGCACTGACACACCCACCCGGCATGCCGCGCTGGTACGCCCACGACGAGCGCGTACGGCTGCACGTCGCCGGTAACCACGGCGCCGGCGCCGACAAAGCAATACTCGCCGAGCGTGACTCCGCACAGGATCGTGGCATTCGCTCCGATGCTGGCGCCACGCTTCACCAGGGTCTTGCGGTACTCGTCCTTGCGCGGCACATGGCTGCGCGGGTTGATCACGTTGGTGAACACCATGGACGGGCCGCAGAAAACGTCGTCCTCCAGCTCCACCCCCTCGTACACCGAGACGTTGTTCTGGATCTTCACGTTGTTGCCGATCTTCACGCCGCTCATCACCACCACGTTCTGGCCGAGCGAGCAGCGCTCGCCGACCACTGCGCCCGGCATGACGTGGCAGAAGTGCCACACCTTGGTGTCGGCGCCGATCTTCGCTCCGTCGTCCACGTAGGCGGACTCGTGAATCGTGGGCTTCCCCATCAGGCGGTCACCGGCGCCGGAATCAGCGCGTGCCATTCCTGCAGCGATCGCACTTCCGGCGTGCGCGAGCGGAGCGACAGAATCGCGTCGCAGGCCGCGTTCGCGGCCGAAAGAGTGGTCGTGTAGGGTACGTGGTGCGCGATGGCGGCCTGCCGGATCGTGTAATCGTCGCGCTGCGCGTGCTTGCCGAACGGAGTGTTGATCAGCAGCTGCACCTCCCCGTTCACGATCAGATCGATCGCGTGCGGCCTGCCCTCGTGAACCTTGAAAACTTCGCCGCACGGTATGCCGCGCTTCCGCAGATGACGGGCGGTGCCGTCGGTGGCTTTCAGCTCGAAACCCATCTCGTGGAAACGCCGCGCGATGGGCGTAACCCCCGTCTTGTCGGAATCGTTCACGGTGAGGAACATCGTGCCGCCGGTTGGCAGCTCGTTGTCCGCGGCGAGCTGCGCCTTGGCGAACGCGGCGCCGAACGAATTCGCGATTCCCATGACCTCGCCGGTGGAGCGCATCTCGGGGCCGAGAATCGGGTCGAACTCGCGGAACTTCGCGAAGGGGAACACGGCTTCCTTCACCGCGACGTACGGCGGAATGATCTCCTCGTGCAGGCCGATCTCGTCCAGCGTCTCGCCCGCCATCGTGCGCGCCGCTACGGATGCCAGCGGCACGCCGATGGTCTTGGATACGAAGGGAATCGTCCGGCTGCCGCGCGGATTCACTTCCAGCACGTACACCACGCCGCCGCGGATCGCGAACTGCACGTTGATCAGCCCCACGACGCCCAGCGCCATCGCGAGGGCGACGGTCTGCTCGCGCATCGTGTCGAGGTCCGCCTCGCCGATCAGGTACGGCGGCAGGACGCACGCAGAATCGCCGGAATGGATCCCCGCGTCCTCGATGTGCTGCATGATTCCGCCTATGACGACGCGCGTGCCGTCGCTGACGGCGTCCACGTCGGCCTCGAAGGCGTCTTCCAGGAACAGATCGATCAGCACCGGCCGCTCCTCCGACACGCGCACCGCGCGGTCGAAGTAGTCCCGCAGCGACGGCTCGTCGTACACGATCTCCATCGCGCGTCCGCCCAGCACGTACGACGGCCGCACCAGCACCGGGTAGCCGATCCTTCCCGCGATCTCCGCGGCTTCGTCCACGCTCGTGGCCGTGCCGTTGGGCGGCTGCTGCAGGCCCAGCTCCCGCGCGATCGCGTCGAACCGCCGCCGGTCCTCCGCGATGTCGATGGAATCCGGCGACGTGCCCAGAATCCTGACGCCCGCGGCCTCCAGCGGACGCGTGAGCTTGAGAGGAGTCTGCCCGCCGAGCTGGACGATGACGCCCTCGGGCTTCTCCCGGTCGACGATCTCCAGCACGTCCTCCAGCGTGAGCGACTCGAATTACAGCTTGTCCGAGATGTCGAAGTCCGTGGAAACGGTCTCGGGATTCGAGTTGATCATGATCGTCTCGATTCCCTGCTCCCGCAGTGCCAGCGCGGCGCGCACGCAGCAGTAATCGAACTCCACGCCCTGGCCTATGCGATTGGGGCCGCTCCCGAGGATCACGATGGATCTGCGCCCGGACGGAGGCGCCTCGCTCTCGTCGTCGTACGTGCTGTACAGGTATGGAGTCGCCGACGGAAACTCACCCGCGCACGTGTCCACCATCTTGTACACGGGGCGCACGCCCTGCGCCCAGCGCTGCTTCCTGAACTCCGTCTCGGTCGTGCGGCGAAGCCGCGCGAGCTGGGCGTCGGAGAAACCCATGCGCTTCATGCGGCGCGTGTCGTCCGCGGCAACGGTGGCGAGCGCCGCGAACTCCTGCTCCGCCTCCACCAGCTCCGCCATCTGCGACAGGAACCAAGGGTCGATCCCGGTCATGTCGCGCAGCTCTTCCACCGAGAACCCTTCGGTGAGTGCGCGCTTGATCTGGAAGATTCGCTCGGGCGTCGGTTGCCGCAGCGCACCGCGCAGCGCCTCGTCGGTGTCGTCGCCGATCCGGTCGTCGGCGAGCTTGGCGCCGACCTCCCACCCCGCGCGGCCGGTCTCGAGCGCGCGCAGTCCCTTCTGCAGCGCTTCCTTGAAAGTCCGCCCGATCGCCATCGACTCGCCCACCGACTTCATCTGCGTGGTGAGGCGTGGGTCCGCGGAGACGAACTTCTCGAAGGCAAACCGCGGGCATTTGACGACGACGTAGTCCAGCACCGGCTCGAACGACGCCGGCGTGGTCTTCGTGATGTCGTTCGGGATCTCGTCCAGCCGGTAGCCGACCGCCAGCTTGGCGCCGATTCGGGCGATGGGGAATCCCGTCGCCTTCGACGCGAGCGCGGACGAGCGCGACACGCGCGGGTTCATCTCGATCACGAGCATCTCACCGTCGACCGGATTCACCGCGAACTGGATGTTACAGCCGCCGGCCGCGACGCCGATCTCGCGGATGATGGCGACCGCCGCGTCCCGCATGGTCTGATACTCGCGATCGGTGAGCGTCATCGCCGGCGCGACAGTGATCGAGTCGCCGGTGTGCACGCCCATGGGATCGATGTTCTCGATGGAGCAGACGATGACGACGTTGTCGTCCACGTCGCGCATCACCTCGAGCTCGAACTCCTTCCAGCCGATTACGCTGCGCTCGACGAGCACCTGGTCGACGGGCGAGAGATCCAGCCCGCGGCCCACGATCGCCTCGAACTCGTCCCGGTTGTACGCGATGCCGCCGCCGCTGCCGCCGAGCGTGAAGGCCGGCCGGATGATCGAGGGAAAGCCGGTGCGCTCAACGACGGCCAGCGCCTCGTCGAGCGTGTGTGCGATGGCGCCCTGCGGGACCGCGAGCCCGATCCGGCGCATCGCGTCGCCGAACTCGCCCCGGTCCTCCGCCATCGCGATCGCCCGTGCGTCCGCGCCGATCAGCTCCACGCCGAACTTCTCCAACGTGCCGTCCTGCGACAGCCGCATCGCGACGTTGAGCGCGGTCTGTCCGCCCATAGTCGGCAGCAGCGCGTCGGGCCGCTCCTTCTCGATCACCAGCGCCACGAACTCCGGCGTGACCGGCTCGATGTACGTCCGATCCGCGAACTCGGGGTCGGTCATGATCGTCGCCGGATTCGAGTTGACGAGGATGACCTCGTACCCCTCCTCCTTCAGCGCCTTCACGGCCTGCGTGCCCGAGTAGTCGAACTCCGCCCCCTGCCCGATGACGATGGGGCCGGAGCCGACGATGAGGATGCGGTGCAGATCAGTGCGCTTCGGCATACCCTATTCTATCGCCCGCCGAGATGCCCGGTGGCGTCCGGCGCGCGGATTGGGTGTCCCATGCAGGCCCGTCTTAGCTCGCGCCGTTGGCGAGCGTAGGGCCGGCATGGGATACCC
>JBPCPS010000220.1:0-4854 GCA_050998915.1 Gemmatimonadaceae bacterium | reverse complement strand
CGCCGATCGCCTCGACCTCTCCCTCGGGATGGACATGCCCCGGGTAAATGATGTCGTGCACGCGCTCGCGCAGCCGTATCTGGTCTGCCGCGATGCCACGCACGCGCGTCACAAGCGAGTCCCGGATCAGCACCGGCTGCTCACGGAGCAGCGCCTCCGCGCGCAGAATCAGCATCCGCTGGCTCACCACCGTGCTTTCGGGAACGATCGGAGCGCCGGCTTCGACCGTCAACGAATCGTATTCGTCGCGACGCGCCACCCTGTACGTGCGTGTGTCGGACACGCCCACTCCCCTGCCCGAGACGCTGTTTGCGTCGCGCGCCACCGCGCGGATGGAGATCAGGTCGCCAGGCCCGAGCCGGAGCGCACCGATGTCTATGGCCGCGGAGAGATTTCCCCGGGTCTCTCCGCGAAATTCGCGGGAGCCCGTCAAGACTGTGCGCGCAGAAAACGTCTCCTCCGCGCCGGAGCTGAGCATGTACTCGATGTATCCGTCGGCGATTCCAATGTCCTCTTCGATCGTAGCCAGGACGCCAATCACGCCGCTCGCGCGCTGCATGATGGTGTCGCGGGGGGGCGAGGTCAGCCGCACCCTCGGCGCGGCATCGGCCCGGGGCTCCAGCACTATTACTCTCCGCGCCCCGCCATGACGCAGAGTCAATGCAACCGCCTGCGCGGGCATCGTCAGCTCGACGCCCCACCGGCGGCCCGCCGAGACCCGCATCGTGGCGTCCCCAAGGAACGCCTCGACGTCCGAGCCGGGTCCAGTGACGGTGATCCTGCTCCCCCGCAGCGCCGTAATCGTAGACGGCTCCTCGACGGTGGTCGCGCGAATCCGCGAGTAGGCCGGCGCGGCGACGGAGGCGCGGATTCCTTTCAAAGGATCGATTGGCGCACCGGTGCCGGCCGCCGAAGCCTCCAGCCTGCGGCCAGCCAGCATGTCGCGCGCGCCACGCGGTCCGGTCAGGGCCCAGGCCGTCGCTGCGGTCAGCGCGACCGCCGCACCCGCGCCGAGGAGCATTCTTGAAAGCGGACGCCGCAGAACATTGCCCAGGTCGAACGCGGCCGCGCGCTCCAGAGATGGAGATGGTTGAATCGACGGATCGCTCGCGGTTACAAGCGCGAACGCCAGCTCAGGCTCCTGCTCCTCCACCCAGAGCGCTACACGCTGCAGCGAGCGACCAGGCCACGCGCGAAGAAACAGAAACGCGGCGGCCAGAACCGCCGCAAGCGCCGGAATCAGGGCGAAGGTGGCGGACAACTGCGCGCCCGTCGCGCGGCCGGCCAGCACCAGCAGCACGCCCGTAGCCAGCGCGGCTGCAACGCCCCATCCGGCTGCCGCCAGAGCGACCGACAACGCGAGGTAAGCACGCGCTCGAATAATCCGCTGGCGTGCTGTCATACGGAAACCTTCTTCCGGCCGCGCACTATCAACTCCAGTAGCGCGCACAAGAGCGCCGCGATCATGAGCCACTTCGCGAGCGTGGCCGTATCACGGTCCGGCGGGGCGAACATGCCGGGCGTCGCGAGCGCGCCGGCCCCCGCAAGTTTGGCGAGAGACGAAGCCGCTGCACGCTGCAACGCGGGAGCGCCGCCGCACGGTTGGACCAACTCGCGCAAAGCCGAATGCAGCTCGGGTCGGAGCGCGAAATCCCCGCCGGCCGCCACCGGAATGGCAACCGATCTCACGCAGCCAAGCCCGTGCACGATCTCCGAAGCTGCAACCTCCCCGTCGATCCACCACGCAACGGGCCTGCTACCGAGCGCGGGCACGTGTTGCCATCGACGCTGAGAGGGGGCGATTACAGCAGTTGCGCGGGTAGCGAAGCCGCCGACGAATTGCGGCTGTCGCATCGCGATGAAACCGGCCGGCGCGTCGCGTACCGGCCAGTGCACCAGGACGCGTCCCGAATCTCCCGCCACCCAGCTCGAATCCAGCCGCGAAAGCCCTCGACGGACGATCCGCACATCCGCATGACCCACGGGGCGCGCGATGGCGAGCGCGACCGCCAGCGGATCATCCGCGCCGGCCTCGAGGGCAGGACGCCTATCGGCACGAGGCGCGGCCCGCGCCGATACAGTTACCAGTCTGGCGCGCCCCGGCCATTCCCTTCGCAAACGAGCGGTCGCCGCGTCGATCTCTTCCGCCGCGAACGACGACACGATCACAAGCTCGACCGAATCCGCGCGATCCCGATGGCGCGACGCAGCGCGAACGGCCGCGACCAGTCCGGCCGAGAGCGATCCACGCTCTTGCAATGCGGTGCTCGCTGCGGAGCCCTGCACCGTTGCGGGGAATTCCTCGAACGTGCCGGGACCGTAGCCGATCACGACATCCTCCGGCGCGCGAATGGCCGCGACGCTATCGCTGACTTCACCGCTGTCACCGATCGCGCGCGAGCGATCCGCCAGGATCACCCGTGCGATCCCCTCTCCACTTTGTCGCAGGAACGGCCCCGCCAGCCCGAGGCCCGCGAGCAGGACACACAATACTCTTAGCGCAAGCACCACCAGATCCGCGGGAACGCGCGCCCACCCAACGGTCAGAACTGGCGCGTCCGGCACGAAGCGCGCGGTCGGCAACATCAACGCTCGCGGTTGCCGCCGCACGATGAAGTGCGCGGCGACCAGCGCCACGGCCGCCGCCAGCGTGGCTGCCAGATATCCCGGGGCCACAAAGCTCAGCACGCGAGCTTCACCGGGGTCCGCCTACGATCCTGCGGAGATCCGGCAGCAGCGGGCTACCGGTTATCGATTCATGGTACGCGACACCCGCCGCGCGCCAGCTGGACGCGACGGCGGCGCGCCATGCCCCGAAGCGCCGTCGGTATTCGGCATGTGATGAATCGGATAGCGTTCGCCGGAGTGTCGTGGCTTCCGGATTTTCGACCAGCGCCAGGCGCGGCGGATCGATCTCTTCCGCGCCGATGATGTGCACTGCGTACAGCTCTCCGGCTCGTGCCCGCTCCGCCCGCGCGACGGCCAGCGTCGGTTCCAGATCACCGAGCATGTCGGAAAGGAGTATGACCCGCTGCGCAAATCGCGCGGCCGCGGTCATCGCGTCCGCCATGCTCACCGTTCCTACCGGCTCCGCAGTCGCAAGCGTCCGCGCAATCTCGGATACCACGCCTGCCCTGCTGCGCGGTTGGAAGGAACGGACGCCATCCCCCGCGACGACTATCACGCCAACCGGATCTCCGCTATTGAACGCAATCGACGCAAGGCCGGTCGCGAGACGACATGCCCGCGCGTACTTGTCGTTGCTGCCCCGGGGAAACGCCATTGAAGCGCTGGCGTCAACTACAAGAGCCGTCGGCAGTACCGCGTGATCGTTCGACAGTCTGATGTATGCGCGATCGGTGCGGGCGAAGACCTTCCAGTCAATTCGCTGCGGAGGATCGCCCTGCCTGTACGGGCGATACTCCGTAAACTCCGCAGACGTGCCGTGGCGATGCGAGAGATGTCTTCCCGGAAGAACGGCGGAGACGGCAGTGCGCGCGGGCCAGCGCAGCGACCGCACCTGGTCCAGGATCTCGCCGTAGGAAAACACCTCGGCTGCAACCACGACTAGATCCGGATGTCGCTCTTTGGCGCTTCTACGGTTCGCAGGAGATCATCGACGATGCTTTCCGCGGTCACGCCCTCTGCTTCCGCTGCGAAGTTCGTCAGTATCCGGTGGCGCAACACCGGGCGCGCGATGCGCCGTATGTCGGCAGGCGACGCGGCGTGACGTCCCGCCATGAGCGCGTTAGCCTTGGCGCCGAGCACCAGGGCCTGGCCGGCACGCGGCCCGGCGCCCCATCGGACGTACTTGCCCACGAGGGAATCCGCTTTCGCGTTGCCCGGACGCGTCGCGCGGGTGAGCGCGGCGGCGTATCGCAGCAGCGGCTCGCTCGCCGGAATTCCGCGCACGAGTCTCTGCAGCTCCAGGAGCTCTTCTCCGGTGAGGACCGCCGCGGGTGTCGGGCCGATCGCACCCGTCGTCGCCTGCAGTATCGACAGCTCCGCGGCCTCGTACGGATATCCCAACCGGATGTCGAACAGAAACCTGTCGAGCTGGGCCTCGAGCAGCGGATAGGTGCCTTCCTGCTCGATCGGATTCTGCGTGGCGAGCACGAAGAAAGGCTCCGGCAGCGGCATCGTGATACCGCCCGCCGTAACGTGATGCTCCTGCATCGCCTCCAGCAGCGCTGCCTGCGTGCGCGGCGGCGCCCGGTTGATCTCATCCGCAAGTACGATGTTCGCGAAGACCGGACCCCGCGCGAATCTGAAAGCCCTCGCATGAGTAGCCTGATCCTCCTCCATCAACTCCGTCCCTGTGATGTCGGATGGCACGAGGTCGGGCGTGAACTGGATGCGGCGAAATTCGAGATGCATCGCGCTCGCGATTGATCTGATCATCAGCGTCTTGGCGAGCCCCGGCACGCCGACGAGGAGCGCGTGTCCGCCGGCGAGGATCGCCATCAGAATCTCGTCGACCACGGCGTGCTGCCCCACGATGCGGCGCCCGACCTCGGCGCGGAGACGCGCGGCGGCTTCCAAAAGCGCGTCGCGGTCGGGAGCGGCAGTAAACGTCGTCACGGGCGCGGAATCGAGTTGCAGGGTTCGACGTGGCTGACGGTGGGAAACGGCGATCGCGCGGATGGCGTGCGATCAACGCGAATCACTCGTGCCGTGTGGGAAGGGCGATCAGGCGGATGCAACGCTCCGCTGTCATCCTGAGCGAAGCGAAGGATCTTCACGTGCCTGTGCAGAAGCGACGTGCAGATCCCTCGCTTGTAGCTCGGGACGACAGCGACGTGTCGGATCTGCGCGAACTGGTCGTTGTCCGAGTGGTCTCCGACCCCGACATGG
>JBPCPS010000100.1:0-5532 GCA_050998915.1 Gemmatimonadaceae bacterium | reverse complement strand
ACCTACACCCGGCGACCGTGGTGGCGCGCGCCAGCCAAATTTCGCTGAGCTGTCTCACCCTCGGGAGGTTCGACGCTTGAAGAACCGGAATGGAATGTTACGGCTCGCCGCACTCAGTGTTGGCTTCGTCGTCGCCGGATGCGCGCCGCGACCGACTTCGTTACCGTCGCCGGTGCCGCCGGCACTCGCGCCGCAAACGCCGCCACCCGGGATCGCGCGCGAATTCCGCGCGGCCTGGATCGCTTCGGTCAACAACATCGACTGGCCATCAAAACCCGGACTGAGTACCGAAATCCAGAAGACGGAGCTGCTCGGCATCCTCGACCGCGCCGTCCAGCTCAATCTCAACGCCCTCATCCTGCAGGTGAGGCCGGCAGCCGACGCGCTGTACTCGTCGGAGATCGAGCCCTGGTCGGCGTACCTCACGGGCGAAATGGGAAAAGCCCCGGTTCCCTTCTACGATCCACTGGCGTTCGCGGTCGAAGAAGCGCACAAGCGCGGGCTCGAGCTGCACGCGTGGTTCAACCCTTTCCGCGCGAAGCATTCTTCTTTCCGCGGCCAGCTGGCTGCGAGCCACCTCTCGCAGACGCGGCCCGACATCGTGCGGCGGTACGGAGAGTCACTCTGGATGGATCCGGGCGAGCCCGACGTGCATCGCCGGTCCCTCGACGTGATCCTCGACGTAGTGCGCCGGTACGACATCGACGGCGTGCACATCGACGATTACTTCTATCCATACCAGGAGCGCGACACCGCGACCAACGCGCTCATCCCTTTCCCCGACGACGAGAGCTATCGCCGGTACGGCGCAGGCGTCGATCGGAGTGATTGGCGCCGACAGAACGTCGACCGGTTCGTCGCTGACATGTTCGCCGGCGTCCGGAGCGTGAAGCCGCACGTGAAGGTCGGTGTCAGCCCATTCGGGATATGGCGTCCCGGCTATCCGGCCGGTGTCACGGGATTCGACGCATACGCGAGCATCTACGCGGACGCCCGCAAATGGCTGAACAACGGCTGGCTCGACTATCTCTCGCCCCAGCTTTACTGGCGGTCAGACGCGCCGGGGCAGAACTACAGCGCGCTGCTGCGCTGGTGGGTGGACGAGAACACCCACGGCCGGCACATCTGGCCCGGCAACTTCACCAGCCGGACCGATACCGTCGTGGGTCCGCAGAGCTGGCGGGCGGGAGAGCTGCTGCGCCAGATCCTTCTCACACGCGCGCAGCAGGGCTCCGGCGGGAATGTCCACTTCAGCATGCGCGCGCTGATGCGGGACCGGGACTCGATCTCCACTCACCTGGCGCGCGGCCTCTACTCGCAGCCGGCGCTTGTGCCCGCATCACCCTGGATCGATTCCATCGCACCAGTCGCCCCGACCATCACCCTCACGAAAGACGACAGCTCCTGGGATCAAGCCGTTCAGTTCCGCCCCGGCGCCGCTGAGCAGCCGTGGCTATGGACCTTGCGGGTGCGGTCCGGCGCCAGGTGGCGCACCACGATTGTCCCCGGGTCTATCTACTCCTTTCGCTGGGTGACCGAGCCCGGCGAGGCGCGGCCGTCAGAGGTCTGGGTGACCGCTGTCGATCGCGCGGGCAACGAAAGCTCGCCGGTGTTGGCGAGGGTCCCGTAAGACGAGTCCGCGTCGAGCGAACGCCGGACTTCGCGGGCAAGTGTCTCGGGAGAGAACGGTTTTTCGACGAAGCCGGCGCTGGGATGCCTGAGCCCTTCGCGGACCACGGCGTTCTCGGCGTACCCCGACATAAACAGGACCCGCAGTTGCGGGCGCGCGCGAGCGAGATCGCGCGCCAGCTCCGGACCAGTCATCCCGGGCATAACGATGTCCGTCAGCAACAGATGGACGGGACCCGAATGATCGGCCACGACATGTTTGGCCTCATCCCCGCTCGCAGCCTCCAGCACTTCGTAGCCATATTGGCGGAGAATCCGCTTGACCACAGGGCGCAGTGATTCTGAGTCGTCGACGACGAGCACCGTTTCAGACCCTTGGAGCATATCGTCTGACGGAGCTGCATCGACGGACACGCCCCGCGACTCCTCCGTGACGGGAAAATAGATCTTGAACACGGTGCCGAGTCCGGGCTCGCTGTAAACCCAGATGTAACCGCCGCTCTGCCGGACGATTCCGTACACGGTCGAGAGTCCGAGACCGGTGCCCATCCCCGGCGCTTTGGTGGAAAAGAAGGGCTCGAATATCCTGGCCTGCGTCTCAGGATCCATCCCGGATCCGTTGTCGCGGATGCTCAACTGGACATGTTGCCCCGCGCGCACGCCCGCGTGCGTGCGGGCGTATTCGGGGCTGAGCGTCACGTTCTCGGTCTCCAGCTCGAGCACCCCGCCTCCAGGCATGGCGTCGCGCGCGTTCACCGCGAGGTTCATCAGGACCTGGTCGAGCTGGTTGGGGTCCGCTTTCACTAGCTGCAGGTCCGCCGCCAGGCGGGTCTTGATCTCTATCTGCGCGCCGATCAGCCGGCGGAGCATGTGCTCCAGCTGGACGACGCTGTCGTTCAGATTTACGATCTTGGGCTGCAGAACCTGCTTTCTGCTGAACGCCAACAGCTGACGGGTGAGCGACGCCGCGCTTTCGGCGGCCGTCTGGATCTCCTTGATGTCTTCCATTCTCGCGTCGTCTCCCGCGAGATCCTTTCTCAGAAATCCGCAATAACCGGTGATAACGGATATGAGGTTGTTGAAGTCGTGCGCCAGCCCACCGGCGAGCTGCCCCACCGCTTCCATCTTCTGCGCCTGGATCAGCTGCTCCTCGCTGCGGCGCAACGCTGCCTCGTCTTCCTTCTCCCGCGTGATGTCCCGGCCGACAAACAGGACACCCACGGTCTCGCGGCCTTCAAGCACGGCCTTGCAGGTACAGTCGAGCCATCGCGGAGCGCCATCCGGACCATCCACCTTGATCACGAACTGCCGCGTGCCGCCCTTGCGGGCTACCCGGAAGTGCTCGATACCGATGGCCTTCTCGTCACCGGTGATGAGCTCGCCAAGCGGTTGTCCCACGACGTCATCCGCCCGCGGCCCCGCGAGACGCAAGGCAGCAGCGTTCGCGGCGGTCACGATGCCGCGAAGATTCGTGCTCACGATCACGTCGGGCACGGTCTCCAGCAACCCGCGGTATCGCTCCTGCGCACGGCGCATGATCTGCACGAACGCCGACTGGACGATGGCCAACCCGATGAGGGCGATGCCGCCGAGAAGCGCCACCGTCGTGGCCAATGCGTAGTTGCCGCCGAGCGACGGTATCCCGAAAAACGGCGGCGCAGGCGCACGAAGGGTCTGCGCCGCGATCATTATGAAGAACCCGAGGATCGCGTACCCCGCGACGACGAGCGCCAGGCGCCGCGGCATCGACGAAAATGCAAAGGTGAGAATGAAGCCGTGAACCATGGCGCCGAGCCACCACGCGCCCCCGATCATCGCGAACATTCCAGTCAGAAAACTCACGTCCGCGCAGGATGCGAACAGCTGGATGCGATTGGCC
The DNA here is from genome assembly GCA_050998915.1 of Gemmatimonadaceae bacterium. GTDB lineage: Bacteria > Gemmatimonadota > Gemmatimonadetes > Gemmatimonadales > Gemmatimonadaceae > JACDCY01. Next base: position 2,024 of record JBPCPS010000100.1, on the reverse strand, counting down.
GCGCTGCCGGTCCGTGTGCGCCGCAACATCATATGGTACAGCAGCCCGGTGCCCGTCCACGCGACGAACAGGAGGAACATCTCGCGCGGGAAGGGCACGCCGACCAGAAGGAGTGCGGCGCACGCAACGCCATAGCTCACGATCATCGCGAGCCGGCGCATGTTGGTGGTGACCGCTCGGTCTACCGCGAGCGGTTTGGGGCTTAGGGGATGTATGTCTTCCTTCCTCGTAAGCCCGCGCGGGGCCGTTAGTTGATCAAGCGGCCACCATAATAGGGTCCGGTGCGGAGACGCGCGAGGATAAGTTGTGGGCTAGCGCTTGACGGCGAAGAACTCCCGCAGGAGCGTTGCGGCTTCGTCGGCCAGAACTCCCCCGCGCACTTCGGGACTGTGGTTGAGGCGAGGGTGGCGCACCACGTCCCCGACGGAGCCTGCCATCCCTGCCTTCTCGTCCCACGCTCCGAAGACGAGCTTGTGGAGCCGAGAGAGCACGATGGCCCCAGCGCACATTGCGCAGGGCTCCAGTGTGACGTAAAGCGTACAGTCGTCCAGCCGCCAGCGCTCGAGCTGCGCGGCAGCGTTGCGGATCACCAGCATCTCGGTATGCGCGGTGGGATCCTGGTCGCGCAGCGTACGGTTGCCGGCGCGCGCGATCACCTCGCCGTCCCGCACCACAAGCGCCCCGACCGGAACGTCGCCGGCCTCCCCGGCGCTACGCGCTTCGCTCAGCGCCAGGTGCATGAGCTCGGCATCCCCCGGCGAAGCCACGGCTAGCTCGTCCCCGGGCCTGCCTCGAACGAGATCCTGCCGCCTTCGCCCACCGTCGCGAGTATGTGATCTCCGGAAACGAACTTCCCTTCCAGCACCGCCATCGCCAACGGGTCCTGCAGCATTCGCTGGATCGAGCGCTTGAGCGGACGCGCTCCGTATGCGGGGTCAAATCCTTCGGCCGCGACCAGCTTCTTGGCTTCGGGCGTGAGCTCCAGCGTGAGCTTCCTGTCGGCGAGCAGCCGGTGCAGACGGTCCAGTTGCAGGTCGATAATGCTGTCGAGCTCGGTCGCGCCCAGCGGCCGGAACACGATCACATCGTCGACGCGGTTGAGGAACTCGGGACGGAAGTGTTGCCGCAGCGCGCCCATGACCTGAGTCTCCGTCTCCGCCCAATCCGCGCCCGAGCGCTCGAGGATGTAGTGGCTGCCGATGTTCGACGTCATCACGATCACGCTGTTGCGGAAGTCCACCGTGCGGCCCTGCGAATCGGTGAGGCGGCCGTCGTCGAGAATCTGCAGCAGGATGTTGAACACGTCCTGGTGCGCCTTCTCGATCTCGTCAAACAGAATGACCGAGTACGGGCGGCGTCTGACGGCCTCGGTCAGCTGACCGCCTTCCTCGAAACCGACGTAGCCCGGAGGCGCGCCTATCAAGCGCGCGACAGCGTGTTTCTCCATGTACTCCGACATGTCGATGCGCACCATGGCGTGCTCGTCGTCGAAAAGAAAATCAGCGAGAGCGCGTGCTGTCTCAGTCTTGCCGACACCCGTGGGTCCGAGGAAAATGAACGAGCCGATCGGGCGATTCGGATCCTGCAGCCCCGCGCGCGAGCGACGCACAGCGTTGGACACGGCGGCGACGGCTTCGGGCTGCCCGATCACCCGCTTGCTCAGCTCCGCCTCGAGCTTCGTGAGCCGCTCGCGCTCGCTCTCCATCATTCGCGACACGGGAGTCCCGGTCCACTTCGCCACGATCTCGGCGACGTCATCTGCGTCCACTTCTTCCTTGAGGAACTGCCGCTTGCCTCCCTGCTTGCTCACAAGCTGCGACTCCACCTGCTTGAGCTCGGCCTCGAGCTGCGGGATCGTGCCGTACGTGATCTCCGCGGCCTTGCCGAGGTCACCCGAGCGCGTGGCTTGGTCGGCCTGGTTCCGTCCCTCCTCGATCTGCTGCTTGATCCGCCCGACTGCGCCAAGCGATTCCTTCTCGGCCTGCCACTGCGCTTTCATCCCGCCTGACTTCTCGCGGAGCTCT
>JBPCPS010000158.1:0-3597 GCA_050998915.1 Gemmatimonadaceae bacterium | reverse complement strand
CGTTTTCGGGGCGGCGCGTGTCGAATACGGAGCCCGCGGGGCTGTTGGCCGGGAGCCAACAGCCAATAGCCAATAGCCCTTATATTTCACGGATGCATCGACTTAGCCTGCTGCTGCTCGCGTTGTTTGCGATGGGAGCCAGAGAAGCCTTAGCGCAGAACGTGTCCGGCGCGCCGGGACCGTGCGCCACGCCGGCGGCCTTCGCCGTTACCGGCAATTCGCGCGTCACGGAGGCCACGATCCTAACGACCGCCGGTCTGCGCGCGGGCGACACCTATGGGTACCGCGACATCCAGCGCGCGATCGAGCTGCTGTTCGGCTCGGGACAGTTCGAGGACGTGCAGATCAACTGCTCACTCGATGACAACTCGCGCGCGACGCTTGTCATCACCGTGCGTGAGCGCCCATTGCTTTCCGGGTTCACGATAACCGGCGTCAACCGCGTGTCCGACAAGGACGTGAAGGAGCGCCTCGAGCAGCCCGTCGGCGTGCCGCTGGATCCGGGCAAGCTCGCGCTCGGCTTGCAGCGCGCAGATTCGCTGTACGAAGCCAAGGGCTATTACCTGGCGAAGATCCGCGTCGACTCGACCATGACCAACGGGCAGGTCACGCTGAGCTTCGTCGTGGACGAAGGGCGCCGGCTCGCGATCTCGGGCGTGCGCATCATCGGCAACAACAAGGTGCGGGACGACGATATCGTCGGCGCGATGAAGACGAAGCCCGAAGGATTCCTGTTCCACCGCTCCGGCGAGTTCGACGAGATCGAGTACGCGGGCGACCTGGCTGAGCGAATCCCGCAGTTGTACGGCAGCCGCGGCTTCATCGACTTCCGGATCCTGTCGGACTCGATGATCGTCGATCGCGAGCTCGGCAAGGCAATGATCGACATCACCGTCGTCGAAGGCCCGCGGTACCGGATCGGCTCGTTCGAGGTGCTCGGCAACCGTCGCTTTCCGACGGAAGCCGTGAAGGAGTTCTACCCCTTCGGCGATCAGTCGCCGACGCTGGCCGGTAGGGCCACGAGCCTGCTCCGCCGCGGTCACCGCAATCCGCCCAACACCTTCGACGCGACCAAGTGGTCCGATGCCGAGGGGAAGCTTATGGAGGCGTACAGCAACGAGGGGTACATCTACGCCCGGGTAAACCCGGTGGTAGAGCGTGTTCCGAGCGGAGATTCGGTGCGCACGGTGAACCTGCGCTGGGAGATCGAGGAGCGGTCGCCGGCCATCGTGAATCGGATAGACATCGCCGGCAACGATTACACGTGGGAGACGTGCATTCGAGAGCAGCTCGTGCTCATCCCCGGCCAGGTGTTCAACCGGCAATCGCTGATCCGCAGCTACCAGAACATCTCCAACATGAACTTCTTCGAGTCGCCGATGCCGGCGCCGGAGACGCGCCCGGCTGGCGACGCGGGCGACGTGGACATCGTCTTCAACGTCAAGGAAAAGCGCACCGGCAACCTGAACTTCGGCGCGTCCATGGGGCAGGGCACGGGACTCGGCGGCTTCGTCGGGATGAACCAGCCGAACCTGTTCGGCCGGTGCAAGCAGGTTGAGGTGCAGTGGCAGTTCGGCCGCTACATCAACGACTTCAACGGGACGTACACCGATCCCAACATCAAGCAGACGCGAATCTCGGGCAGCGTCACCGCCTATAACACTCGCTCGCGCTTCCGGATCGCAGACCTTGGACAGAGCACGCGCACGGGCGGACAGCTGCAGTTCGGCTTCCCGGTGCCGTGGTCGTACTACACGCGACTGTTCGTCTCATACGGCGGCGAGTCGGTGCGGTACTCCGAGGAGAATTCAACGCTGCTCGGCCAGCTCGCGAGCGACTGCAAGAGCTGCTTCCGCTCGACGCTCGGCGTCACCGGCACGCACGACACGCGCATCGGACTGCCGTTCCCGGTGGACGGGGGGCTGCAAACCGTCGCGGCGCAGTTCAACGGCGGGCCGCTCGGTGGGACCTCGAACTTCCAGCGCTACACCGCCGAGCTGCGGTCGTACGCGCCGCTCGCCGCCTTCGGTAACCAGATCTTCGGCGGGCAGCCGCTGCAGCTGGTCACGGCACTGAGCGCCAAGGGCGGGGTGCTGTTCGGTAACCCGGGTCCGTTCTTCTACTCACAGTCGTTCGCCCTCGGCGGTACGCAGTACGGCGAGCAGCTGCGCGGATACGACGAGTTCTCGATCACGCCGCGCGGGTACGACCCGACGGCCGAAACGAGCTCGGCACGTCGCGAATCGTTCGGAAACGCGTATTTTACAGCCACGGCCGAGCTCGGACTGAGACTGTCGTCGGCGCTGTACGTGCACGCGTTCGCTGAAGGTGGGAACGTGTGGGACAGCCCCCGCAATTTCAATCCGACACGACTGTTCAGGAGCGTGGGCTTCGGCGCCGCGACGCTGAGCCCGCTCGGACCTCTCGGTATCGATCTGGGGTATGGACTCGACAAGACGGATCTGCTCGGCCGGCCCGCGCCGGGCTGGAAGCTGCATTTCAAGCTGGGTCAACTTTTCTAATTTCCTTTTTGGAGTCTTGATGAAGATGATTTCCCGAGTTGCCGCGATCGCCGTGCTGCTCGTCGCAGCGGGCTCGACGCCGGCTTACGCCCAGGCATCGGTCAAGCTGGGTTATATCAACGCGCAACAGATTCTATCTACCGCTCCCGGCCGCGAGGCCGCCGAGCGCCAGTTCGAGAGCGAAGTCGGCAGTTTCCGCCAGCAGATCCAGCGCATGGACGATTCGCTCCGGGTCATGGGCGAGACGTTTCAGCGCGAGCAGGCGGCGCTCACGCCCGCGGTGCGGCAGCAGCGCACCCAGTCCCTCCAGGCCACGGAGGAGGCATTCCAGCAGCGCGCCGCGCAGCTCAATCAGCAAATGCAGCAGCGGCAGGCGGAGTTGGTCCGCCCGATCATGGACCAGCTCAACCGCGTGCTCGACGAGATCCGTCGCGCCGAAGGTTACGCATTCATCTTCGACGTGTCGTCCGCGGGCCAGACCATCGTGGCAGCCGACACCACGCTCAATCTCACGGATCGTGTGATCGCCCGCCTCGTGGCGCTTGGACCGCCAGCGGCCGCGCCGGCAACGTCGCCCGCGACCACGCCGCAGCCGGCCGGAGTGACTCGACCGAGACAGTAATGGCGCGCGCGGCGCCATCCTCCACCGGTAGTGATTCCTCAGTCAGCGGTGATGGTGTTCGCACCATCACCGCTGAAGCCGTTTCGGAGCTGGTAGGCGGAGAGCTGCGCGGAGATCCGGCCGCCGTCATATCAGGCGTTGCGCCGCTCGACCGCGCGGCGGCCGGGGATGTGAGCTTCCTCGCGGCGCCACGGTACGTCCGCGCCGCCGAGCAGACGCGCGCCGGGGTCCTGCTCGTCAGCCGGGAGCTGGCGGAGACCGCGACCGCCGCGCTGGCGACGATCGTCGTGGACAAGCCGCACGACGCCGTGCTGACTCTCCTTCCAAAGCTGTATGTCGCGCCGCGGCACGTTCCCGGCGTGCACCCCACTGTTCAGCTCGGACGCAGTGCACACGTAGGTGCCAGTGTCTCGATCGAGGAGTACGCAGTCATCGGCACCGGAGCCGTCGTGG
>JBPCPS010000149.1:0-22330 GCA_050998915.1 Gemmatimonadaceae bacterium | reverse complement strand
CCGTTCCACAGCTCGTCGCCATACCAGATCGAGCCGTAGTAGAAATAGCCGAAGTCGGGGCCGTGCCCGAACAGCGGTGACGGTCTGGTCGAGTCGCCGGTGACACGATTGATGGGATTGCGCGTGTGGTACACGTTGTACACGTCGCCGGCCCAGGGATATCCCGTGATGCGCGTGCCGACGGTGTCGAAGTACTCGTAGTAGCGCAGGTCCTGCTGGTACATCCGGTCCGCGCTATACGACGTCGACGGCGGGCGGAGATGCATCGGCACCGCGGTATCCATCGAGTTCACGACCGACACGTTCGGATTCGCGAGCAGCCAGAGCACGACGCTGCGCGTCTCGATCTCGCTCAGTGGAAACTCACCGGCGCCGAACTGCGTGTAACCGCGGCTGGTTCGGTCGCCGCCGGTGTCGGGCCGCCAGTTCTCCGGGTAATTGCGGTGCAGGTCGAGCCCGCCGATCCCGTCCTCGTTGAACTCGCCGTCGCCGTCGTTGTCGATCCCTTCGGAGATCACGCGCCAGTCGCCCTCGCCGTCGAGCGCGCCCTGCATCAGACGACCGCTCGGGTCGCGCGGGTCGAGCGTCGACGTGCCTTTCCCGCTGTCTCTTGCCGCCGCCGTGACGCGCCAGCGCAGCGAGTAGATGATTCCGTCGCCGTCCAGATCTTCCGGCGGATCCTCATCGAGCAGGCCGTCACGGTCGCTGTCGTGCGGGCGCACGGTGCTGCGGTTCGCCTGCGCCGTGTACAGGTACAGGTTCGAGCCGTCGGGGTTGTTCTGCGGGCGCAGCGTGATCGCCTTGGTATCGAGCAGCCGGGTGATGCGCGGATCCTTGCCGTAGCCTTCCACCAGATGCTGGATGAGCCAGAGTACGGACTCGCTCGCCGTGATCTCGCCGCTGTGCCGGGCGCCCTCGAAGAACGCGGCCGGCTTGTCCGTCGCCTTGCCGGTGCTCTTTTTCGTGAGCGTGACCTGCAGCACGGGCCGTCCCTCGAAGCTCTTGCCCACCTCGTACAGCTCCACGATCTCCGCATACCGCTCGGCCCACCGGCGCAGCCACGTGTACATGACGTCCACCGTGTGGTAGCGGTCGAAGGTGAGCCGCTTGCCGGCGACGTATTCGACTTCCGGATGCCGGGCCCTGGGGAAGAAGCTGATCCCGTGGCGCTCGCCGCCTACCGTGTGGAAGGCGGAGTCGCCGGACGGCCGCGCTTGGGCGGCTGCGGCGGCCGGGAGGGCAGCGACCGCTACAAGAGATGAGATTATCGCGAGGACTTGGCGCATGGAGAGACAGGTTGATGGGAGACCCGGGTCGTCTGGTACAATCTGCACCCGCGGGGTGAGTACGAATTGGGAATGCTCACGCTCGCTACTCTGATCGCGATGCATGGCGTGCTCGGCCTGCTGTGGTCACGGAGCAGGGTAGACTCGCCCGCTGTTCTGCGATAAACTTAAAGGCTCTTCCCGAATGTCTTTCCGTCGGGTAAGGGCCTGTAGCTCAGGTGGTTAGAGCGCACGCCTGATAAGCGTGAGGTCCGAGGTTCAACTCCTCGCAGGCCCACTGGGATAAGCGAAAGCCCCGTCACCAGTTACATGGTGAACGGGGCTTTCCTCCGCTCAGCGGCGACTCCGCCAGCCCCGGCGGTGCGAAGAGGAGAGTGCCCACCTTGACACTAGGTGTCATAACACTTATAATCATTGCATGACCCCAACCCTCCGGGACGAGATCAAGCAGCGGAAGCCGTTCAAGAGCGCCCACGAGGAAGCGGCGCTCAACATCGTGCGTACCGCCGCGCTGCTAGGCTCGGACTTCGAGCAGGTTTTCAAGCCCTACGGGATCACGGCCACCCAGTACAACGTCCTGCGCATTCTGCGCGGGGCGCACCAGGAAGGCCTGTGCCGCAATGACGTGCGGGACCGGCTCCTGACCAGGATGCCGGACGCCACGCGGCTGCTCGACCGGATGGAGAAGGCCGGGCTCATCTCGCGCTCCCGCGAGCAGGACGATCGGCGCCTGGTGACCACGCGGCTGACGAGAAAGGGAAGGCAGCTCGTGGACGAGCTCGATCCGGTCGTCGCCCGAGAGCACAAGAGCTTGCTGGGACACCTGTCCGAGAAGCAGCTCTCGACGCTCACCGCACTGCTGACCCTGGCGAGGAACCCGGCATGATTTCTTTCGACCATAAAGGTGTTATCACATCAAAGAGGATCATACGCAATAGCCGTCTCACATTCCTTTAAGGAGCAACCATGTTGTCCGTCTTTCGCTCACGATGATCGGCGCCATACTGCTCGTGCACCTTCCGGCCGGGTTCTTCGCGCCGAACGGCATCGAGTTCCCGCTGGCATTGCTCGCCTCCGCGGCCACGCTCGTCGTGACCGGCGCGGGCAAGTACTCGCTCGACGCGCTGATCGGTCGGCGGGCGCCCGCAACTGTCCACAGCCGTCCGGCTCAGATTCCTGTCCGGCGCGCCGCCTGACCCGCAACCCTTCGGCCGAGCGCGGGTACTTACAAAGAGTCCGGTCCGGATCTCCCGGGCCGGGCTCTCACACGCATGGGCCCGCCATGAAACCGATCCTGCTGCTCTCGACCACTTTGATGCTCGCGTTCGCCAGCGCACGCTCCGCCGAGGCGCAATCCGCGCCCGCGCAGACGACCGCGTGCGACTCTCTGTCGGCGCAGTGCGCCCGGCTGTCCGCTTCCGCCGATTCGGCGCTGCGCGAGCTGGAGCGCGCCGCCGCCGAGCTCGCCAGGGCAGTGGAGCAGACGGTCCGGCAGACCGCGAACAATCCTGAGATCCGTCTCACCGCGCTGAAGCTCGCCGCCGGCGCGCTGGCCATCGCCCAGCAGACGCTCATCCAAAACGCTGACGTTCTCGAGCGCATGCTCGCCGAAGCGTCGCGGCAGATGGCGTCGGCGCAGGCGGCACTGGAAGCGCGCTCCGAGGCAGCGAAGAAGCCGTAGCACGGATTCTTGCGATCCCGTTGCGCGGGCGCCGCGCGCTATAATTCACTGGGATCGCCATGAATCAAAGCCGACTCGTTCGAAATGCCGCCGCGCTCGCGTGGCTCGCCATCGCATTATCCTGCGCCAATTCCGACGAGCGCCGCGCCGAGGAGGCGCTGCTCACGGCCGACAGTGAAGCGGGGGGTGTGCAGGGGCTCCTCTCGCTCAACTACGAGATAACGTCCGACGTCTTCAAGAAGTGGAAGCGCGCCCAGCTCGCCCTGGACCGCGCGCTTGGACGGTCGCAGTCACGCGCACTGAAGACGGCGATCATCGGCGCGCGACCTACGCGCGAGTCGATCGAGCGGTCCGTGGCGAGGATCGAAGGGAACGCGTCCGCGCGGCGCGCCATCGAGGAAGCCGGGATGAGTCCCAGGCACTACGTGGTGGCGACGGTGGCGCTCTTTCAGGCGACTCGGGGCATCGACCCGATCACGGGCGAGGCGTTCCGCGGCGTGCCGGCGCGCAACGTCGAGTTCGCGCAGCAGAACCGCGCGGAGATCGAGTCGGGAGAGGAGGCGGGCGAGTTTCAGCAGATCGCCGACAGCATCGCCGCCGCGCGAGCAGCTGCCGGCGTACAGGCCGAAACAGTGAGCGTGATCGTGGACACGGTCCCACCACAGGTCCCCCTCACGCCGACTCCTACTCCACCACCAACGCCAACGCCGATACCAGAGCCGACGCCGGCGCGTCCCACGACGCCAGCGCCACCCGCGACGGACCAGCCGGCGTCACCATGACGAGCACAATCGGAGATCCGTGATGTACAACAACGTGAAGGTTTTCGCCCTCATGGCCGGGATGACGGCGCTGCTTGCCGGAATCGGCTTGTATCTGGGCGGCGATGGCGGCATGACCACGGCGCTGCTGTTCGCGGGAGTGATGAACGTCGCGATGTATTTCTGGTCGCACAAGATCGTGCTGAAGATGTATCGCGCGCGGATCGTGACCGCGGCGGAAGCGCCGGACCTGTACGGAATGGTGGACCGCCTGCGCCAGCGCGCGAACCTGCCGATGCCGGTCGTGGCGATCGCGCCGCACGAGCAGCCCAACGCTTTCGCCACGGGGCGCGATCCCGAGCACGCGGTCGTGTGCGTGACGGAGGGCATCATGCGGCTGATCTCGAAGGAAGAGCTGGAGGGCGTGATCGCCCACGAGCTGGGGCACATCCGGAACCGCGACATGCTGCTCCAGACTATCACTGCGACGATGGCGGGTGCGATCTCGTTTCTGCCGAGACTGGCTATGTTCGGCGGAGGCAATCGCGACCGCAATGTGCACCCAGTGGTCGCCATCGGGCTCATGATCCTTGGTCCGCTCGCGGCAATGGTGATTCAGGCCGCGATCAGCAGGCAGCGTGAGTTCAAGGCCGACGCCGCCGGCGCCGAGATCTGCGGCCGCCCGCTGGACCTCGCGAGCGCGCTGAAGAAGCTCGACGCGGGCGCGCACCGGATTCCGATGAACGTGTCGCCCGCGGCTGCGCCGCTCGCGATAGTGAATCCCCTCGCGGCGCACGGCGGCGGAATGCTGAAGTGGTTCTCCACGCATCCGCCCACGGCGGAGCGCGTGCAGCAGCTCGAGGCGATTGCGGCCGGGACGCAGATCGCCGCGTAGCAGCCGGAGCAACATCGCGCGCCGCGCCCGCCTCGTGATAATGGGCGGCGCGGCGCTGGCGCTGGGTTGCGCGCCCGCTGCCACGCGAACACGGGCGGCGCCGGCCCCGGTCGAGCCGGTGCGGCGGGCCATGGCGGGCGGCATCGATGAGCGCCTTCCGGCGCTGCTCGATTCGGTGATGGCGGTGGGAATCTCCGAACGCGCGGCGCCCGGCGGTTCGGTCGCCGTAGGGCGATATGGCCAGTACGCGCTGATGCGCGGCTACGGGCGCACTGACTGGGCGACGGACGCGCCCGCGGTGGACGATCGCACGATCTACGATCTCGCCTCGCTCACGAAGGTCGTCGTGACGACGACCGCGGCGATGATCCTCGAGGAGGAAGGACGCCTCCATCTCGATCGCACCGTCGCATCGTACCTGCCGGAGTTCAACGACTCGGCGAAGGCCGCGATTACCGTGCGCATGTTGCTCACGCATCGCGGCGGACTGGAGGCATACGGGCCGCTGTTCAGCACCGCTCGGGGGCGGGCCGAGTATCTCACGGCCATCAATTCACGGCCGCTCAGGTATCCGCCGGGCGAGCGCAGCATATACAGCGACTGGGACATGATCCTGCTGCAGCTGGTGATCGAACGGATCACGCTACAGTCGCTGGACATTTTCGCGAGGGAGCGCATCACGGGCCCGCTCGGAATGACGGACAGCTTCTTCAATCCCGATTCGGCGGTATTGTCGCGCGTTGCTCCCACCGAGCTGCAGACATCGACTGGCAAGCTCATTCACGGGGTCGTGCACGACGAAAACGCGCGCGCGATCGGGGGAGTCTCGGGCCACGCGGGCTTCTTCTCCTCCGCGCGAGATCTCGCGATCTTCGCGCAGATGATGCTCAACGGGGGGCACTACGGCTCCGTACGAATCCTCCGGCCCACGACGGTTGCGCGCTGGACGTCCAGACAGGACGCCGACACCAGCCGGGCGCTGGGCTGGGACACGCCGTCGGGCCGGTCGAGCGCAGGCCGCTATTTTTCGCCGCGCAGCTTCGGTCACACGGGGTTCACGGGGACATCGATTTGGATCGATCCGGTGAAGGATCTGTACGTGGTGCTGCTGACCAATCGGGTAAATCCGACCCGGCAGAATAGCCGGGTGTTTCAGCTCCGGCGAGACGTCGCCGACGCGGTGCAGTGGGCGGTGATGGATGCGCCGTTGGTGGAGTGGGAGGGGACTAGGGTCTGGTGACTGGTGACTAGTGATTAGTGATTAGTGATTAGTGACTGCGAACTACCCTACCGGCCTCGCGTCGCGGCTTTGAGAGCAATCGTGCGGTGTAGCGCGGCAAGCATGCGTTGGATCTCGGCGACTTCCTTGGACAAGACGTTGTAGGAGTCCTCCCTGAGGTAGCCTATGTCGCGCGCCAGCAGCAGCTGGTAATCGGCTTCGCAAGCAGAGCCAGCCGCTACCTGAACCAGGGCTCCGAACGAACCGATCGAGCTACGTCCGCAACCTTCAGCCAGATTGGTCGCTATCGAGGCCGCCGATCTGCGGAGCTGAGCCGTAAGGCCGAACCGTTCGACGCTCGGAAACCCTTTGGTTATGCTATATACGTCGAGCACGAACGCGTGGGCCTTGTTCCAGACCTTCAGTTTTCGAAAATCCTGCATGGTATTCCCTGGTGCGGTTCTGAAAACAATCGCCAATTCTGTAGCGCAGGAGAGGTACGAACGCTTGCCGGCAACAACGATTCATCGCGCAGTGGGTTCTTGGTTACTAATCACTAATCACTAATCACCAGTTGATGGCTTCCCGCGAACACGTCCCCGTCACCATCGTCGAGTATGACGCGATTGCAGCAAGGCTTGCCCGGCGCATCGCCGAAATCATCTCCGCTCGCCGCTCTTCCGGCTCCCGTGCCGTGCTCGGACTCGCCACCGGCAGCACGCCGATCGGGATTTACCGCGAGCTGATCCGCATGCACCGGGAGGAGGGACTCGACTTCTCCGACGTCGTGACTTTCAATCTGGACGAGTACTACCCGATGCGGCCGGACAGCATCCACAGCTATCACCGGTACATGTGGGAGAATCTCTTCTCGCACATCAACATCCGCCCGGAGAACGTCCATATCCCGCGCGGCGACGTTTCGCGCGAGCAGGTGGATGAACAGTGCACCCTGTACGAGCAGGCGATTCGCGACGCCGGCGGGATCGATCTGCAGCTCCTCGGAATCGGCAAGACGGGTCACATAGGCTTCAACGAGCCGGGCTCCGGCATCGAATCGCGCACGCGACGCATCGCGCTGGACACGGTAACGCGCCGGGACGCGGCCGCGGACTTTTTCGGCGAGGACAACGTCCCGACAGAAGCGATCACCATGGGCGTGGCGACGATTATGGACGCGCGCGAGGTCGCGCTCGTCGCGACCGGCGAGCACAAGTCGGAGATCGTGCTGCGCGCGGTCGAAGGCGAGCCGGACCCCGACGTCGCCGCGACGTACCTCCAGCAGCATCCCAACGCGGTGTTCTATCGCGACCCGGCCGCGGCCGCCGAGCTGACGCGCGTCAAGACGCCGTGGGTCGTGGGGGAAGTCCGGTGGACCCGCGAGAAGGAGATCGAGGCTGTGATCTGGCTCAGCCGAGTGACGCAGAAGTCCGTGCTGAAGCTCGACGCACTCGACTACCGCGAGCACCATCTCAGCTCGCTGCTCGCCCGCTACGGCTCGGCCGGGCCGTTGAACGGCGAGGTGTTCAATGCCCTCGTCTCCAAGATCCGCGGCCGCAGCAAGCTGCCGATGGGGAAGCGCATCATCGTCTTCTCGCCGCACCCCGACGACGACGTCATCTCGATGGGCGGCATCCTGCACAAGCTCCACCAGAACGGCAACGACATCCTGGTGGCGTATCAGACCTCGGGGAACATCGCCGTCTTCGATCACGAAGTCCGGCGGTACGTGGATTTCATCCGGCGTGCTGGCCTCGAGCTCAAGGTCGCCGAGCCCGCGACGCCGACCCGCCTCGCCACGATCGAGAAGTTTCTGGACGCCAAGCATCCGGGCGAGGTGGACAGCGAGGAAGTTCTGATCCTCAAGCGAACTATCCGCGAGGCCGAGGCCGTAGCCGGGATCCGCACGTTCGGCATGCGGCGGGATCAGGCGCGCTTTCTGAACATGCCGTTCTACCAGACCGGCAAGGTCCGCAAGGATCCGATCGGCGAGGAGGACGTGCGCATCGTCCTGGAGCTGATCGAGGAGCAGATGCCGGATCTCATTTTTGTCGCCGGCGACCTGTCGGATCCGCATGGCACGCACCGCATGTGTCTCGAGGCGGTCGAGCGCGCGCTGGCGTCGTTCCGCGGCGAATGTCCGGAGATGTGGTACTACCGCGGCGCCTGGCAGGAATGGAGCGTGAGCGAGGCGGACGTGCTCGTGCCGCTGTCGGAGGACGAGCTGCGGGCCAAAATCAGCGCGATCTTCCAGCACCAGTCGCAGAAGGACCGCGCGCCCTTTCCGGGGCAGGACGAGCGCGAGTTCTGGCAGCGCGTGGAAGTTCGCAACCGCAACACGGCGCACCTCGTGGACCGGCTTGGATTGCCGGAGTATTTCGCGATGGAAGCTTACGTGGTCCGGCGGAACGGAGCTCCGCTCGAAGTGGAGACGGTTCCGACCAGTGCGCTCAGGGTGGGGAGCCCGCAGCCGGCGCGCTGACCTCGTCGCGCGGACGCACGCGCGGGAGACGCAGGGAAAACGTGGAGCCGTCGCCCATGCGGCTCTCGACGGAGATGCTACCTCCCATCTGGCGCGCGAGGTCCTGGCTGATTGCCAGGCCCAGCCCCGCTCCGCCCGTCACCCGCGTCCGCAGCGGCTCCACCTGCACGAAAGGCTCGAAGATCGCTTCCAGCTTGTCCGCGGGAATTCCCCGGCCCGTGTCGCCCACGTGGACGACGACGTCGGGCTCCTCGATCTTCCACCCGAGGCGGACGCGACCGCCGGAGTCGGTATACTTGATCGCGTTCGACAGGAGGTTGAGCATGATCTGCTGGAACTTCTCGCCGTCCAGCGTGGCGGTCGAGCGCTTGTCGAACGACGTGTACTCGTACTCGATATTCTTCTCCAGCAGTTGCGGACGCACCAGCTCCTCGAGCCCGCCCAGCAGCGGATCGAGCGTCAGCGTCACATAGGAGAACTGGACCTTCCCCGCCTCCAGCTTGGTGAAGTTCAGCATGTCGTTGATGATCGAGAGGAGGTGGGCCTGGCTGCGCTGAATGCTGTGAACGTCCGCCAGCTGCTCCTCCGTCAGCTCGCCGCGTACACCGGTCTCGAGCAGCTCCGCGTAGCCGCTGATCGCGTTCAACGGAGTCCGCAGCTCGTGGCTCATCATCGCGAGGAACTCGGATTTCGCCGCGTTGGCTTGCTCGGCGGCGACACGCGCAGCCTCCGCTGACCGGTAGAGGCGCGCGTTCTCCGCTTCTCGCCGTACATCATCCGAAATGTCGCGGAGGATCCCGGTGAAGATCTTGCGGCCGTCCTCGCGGTACTCGCCGAAGGAGATGCTAAGGGAGATCTCGTGTCCGTCACGGTGCAGGCCCGGAAGCCGCAACCCGGACCAGTCGAGCTTTCGCTCTCCCGTCTTCAGATATCGCGCGAGGCCGACCGCGTGCTGCTGCCGGAACCGCTCCGGCATGATGATGCTCAGCGGCTCCCCGAGCAGCTCCGCCTCGGAATAGCCGAACATGCGCACCGTCGCCGGATTGGCGAACAGAATGCGGCCGGCCTCGTCCATCGTCACGATGGCGTCCGGTGTGGTGGCGACGAGGCTTCCATACAGCCCGTCAGGACCGTTCATCGGCTAGATATTAGTCAAGAAGCGCACCACGTGCGCGGACCCACAGGAGGCGACGTAATGCCCGAGTCCAGACGCAGGACCGACGAGGAATGGAGGCGCCAGCTCACCCCGGAGCAGTATCGGATCGCCCGGGACAAGGGGACGGAGCGCGCTTTCACGGGGGCGTACAACGATTCGAAAGAGGCGGGCATCTATCGCTGCGTGGCGTGCGGGACCGAGCTGTTCCGGTCGGACGCCAAGTTCGATTCGGGGAGCGGGTGGCCGAGCTTCACCAGACCGGTCGCGAACGACAACGTGAAGACCGTGGAGGACTCGAGCCACGGAATGCGCCGGATCGAAGTGATGTGCGCGGCGTGCGATGCGCACCTGGGGCATGTGTTCCCGGACGGGCCGGGCCCGGAGCGCACGCGTTACTGCATCAATTCCGCGGTGCTGAAGCTCGAGCCGGAGTAGACGCTAGACCGTCGCGTCGATGAAGCTGCGGATGTCGGCGTCGCTGAGCGCGGGCTCGCCGGGCGAGACGTTGTCGAGCTTGCCCTGCTTCATCCAATCCTCGAGCTGGCCGACGAGCTCGAAAAGGTGCTCGAAGTCGTCGACGACGAAGAGCAAAGGCTGGTAGTGATCGATCTCGAAATACTGATTCACTACCCACTCCAGCTGGATAGGATACCGCTGCACGCCCGGTGAGTCGATGCTGTGCGCCAGCTCCCCGTAAGAGGACAACAGGCCGCTGCCGTAGGCCTTCAGCCCTTTGCCGTCTTCCGACCGCATCAGCCCGAACTCGATGGTGAACCAGAAGAAGCGCGCCATCGCCTTGATGATGCTCGTGGCTCGGCGCGCCTGCTCGTCCTTGTCGCGGATGTCCTGCACCAGCCGCACGGCGGTGTGCGCCGACTCGCCGAACCGCACGAGCGTGTCCGCGAAGGCCTTGTCGGTGTGCATCGGCACATGACCGGCGATGTCGTGGAAGATGTCGGGCTCGGGCAAGTAATCGAGCGTCGTGCCGTCCCGGATCGTGATCGTCGTCGGGAACTCGCGCCGGCGCAGGCAGTCGAAGAAGAGAAACGGCGGCACGTACCCGCTTACGGGCTTCGCCCGGAACCCGGTCCGCGGCGCCATGAACTTGTTGACGTCCTCGAGGCGGGGGATCCGGTCAGGGGTCAGGCACAGCGTTTCGAGACCCTGCAGGAACCGGTGGTTGGCGTACTTCAGCCAGCGGTCGTGCATGCGCGCGTACAGCTTGCGCCATGCTTCATGGTTGCCGTCGCTGTACAGCTCGTAAGGCTGGTGGATGTACAGTTCGCCACGGCCGACGGCCTCTTCGATGAAAGGCGCCTTGGTCGTCGTGAGTCCGGGGGACTGCGCTTGACTGACTTGCGTCAGGGGGAGAGCCATTTTTTACATCCTCAGCTTCTGGCTCTGGGAAATATAGGTGACTAGTGACTAGTGACTAGTGATTAGAACTGTAAAACTGCAGCCGCGTTGTTGACGCAAGCTCATGCGTCAGGCCATTATACACTCTGTGGCAAAACAAGATTCCATTCAGCTCGAGGGCACGGTAGTCGATGTCCTCCCCAATGCGACGTTTCGCGTTTCCGTCAGCGAGAGTCATGAAGTGCTCTCGACTCTCGCCGGAAACATGCGGCGGTTCCGGATCCGGGTGCTGCAGGGCGACCGCGTCACGGTCGAAGTGTCGCCGTACGATCTCACGCGCGGACGCATCACCTTTCGCCACAAGACCTGAAAAGGGTCAAAGCGCTACGAGCTGCCCGCTGAAAGCGGCCAGCTGCGAGCAAAGCGGAACTGCGGGGTAGTTAGGGCGCAGCGCGCAGCACGCAGTGCGCAGCACGCAGCGTGGTTCACCTAGTCACTCCTCAGCGCCGCCATTGCGGTCTCCCGAAACACCTCCCGGCCCGCCAGCAGCCCGATCGTGACCGTCAGCGCGATCATCAGCGCCGCGATCCCCAGACTCGACCCGATCGCGGGCGAGAAGGCGGTGTCGAACACGAACCGCATGATCGCCCAACCCGCGACGTAGGCCAGCAGCAACCCCGTCGCGCTCCCGAGCGCGCCGAGCGCGCCGTACTCGGCGAGCATCACGCGAGCGATCTGGGCGCGGGTCGCGCCGAGCGTCTTCAGCAGCACTCCTTCGCGCACCCGCTCACGTCTGGCTCCGGCCACCGCGGAGATCAGCACCGGCACGGCCATCGCGAGGCTGAACAGCGCGAGGAAACGCACGGCGACCGTCACGCGGTCGAGGATTTTTCCGATCGTATTCTGGATGAGCGACAGGTCGATGCTCGACACGTTGGGGAAGCGAGCCACGATCGAGCGCTGCAGGCGTGCGGTTTCGGCGGGGTCGCGCGTCCTAGCGGTCACGATGTATTGCGTCGGCGCGGCAGCGAGCGCGTCGGGACGGAACACGATGAAGAAGTTGGGCTCGAACCTGTTCCAGTCCACCGCGCGCAGGCTCGTGATCCTGGTCGGGATCGACACGCCCTGCACGTCCCAGGTCATCACGTCTCCGATCTCCAGCTTGAGATCGCGCGCGAGATCCTGCTCCACGGATATCGAGCTCGTGTCAGACGTCGCGCGCGTGGTCCCGGCCCAGCGGCCCGAGACCAGCCGCTCCGACGACACGAGCGTGTCCCGGAACGTGGACCGGTACTCGCGGCGCAGCGCCCAGCGCGCCCGCGAGCCGTCCGGGGTTCTCTCGATGCGGTCATCGGTGACGGACACGCCGTTGATCGAGCTGACGCGCATGACCACCACCGGCGCGCGCTGAACGATCCGCTCCGCACCCGCGCGTACGAGTGAGTCCACGCCAGGCTGCTGGTCCTGCTGCACGTCGAAAAACACGACGTTCGCGCTGGAGCTGCCCACTCCGAGCGAGAAGCGCTGGAGGAGGCTCGACTGGACGACGTACAGCGTCGTGACGAGAAACGCGCCGAAGCCGAGCGCGAGGATCACCGGCCGCGTCTGGTTGGCGGGCCGGTGAAGGTTGGATATTCCCTGGCGGAGCACGTACGGCCAGCGCGGACGCACGGCCTTGCGCGCGACCCAGGACAGCAGGCCGGCGCTCAGCCCGAGCAGCAGCAGCGCGACCCCGGCACCGGCGCTCATGGCAACGCCTTCCTTCACCGAGCCGGTCCGCATGACCGCGATGGCCACGACGCTTCCGGCAATGGCCGCGTTCACCAGTAGCCGCGGTGCATCGCGCCAGTGCATGCGAAGAACGTTGGAGTCCGTGTCGCGCCGCAGAGTTTGCAGCGGCGAGATCTTCCGCAAAGCGAGCAGTGGCCGCAGCGCGAATGCGAGCGCGACCCAGGCGCCGACGAGCAGCCCGGCGATCATTGCCGACGGCTCGGGCCGCACGCTGACGTCGACCGGCAGGATGTCGCTCAACGCCATCGGCACGAGCAGCTGCATCCCCAGCCCTAGCGCGACACCGAACGCCGCGCCCAGCAGCCCCATCACCGCTGCCTGGAGTGTGTAAACGGCCAGAACCTGTCTGCTCGTGGCGCCGAGGCAGCGGAGGATGGCGACCGTATCGATCTTGCGAGCCACGAATGCGTGAACGCCGCTGGCGACGCCGAGCCCGCCCAGCAGCAGCGCCACCAGCCCGACGACGCCGATGAACTGCGAAAGCTGGTCGATCGCCTCGCTGACGTTCAGCTCGGCCTGCTCGGCGGTTCTCATGTTGACGTCGAGCGCGCGGCGGCGGGGTCGCACGTCGCGCGCGATCCGCGCGGCGATCGCCGGCGTCCGTGTTTTGCCCAGTACGTCATAGCTCGCGGTGCTGCCCATCTGCAGCAGTTGCGTCTCGGCGAGGTATCGCTCCGGGATGAAGACGCGTGGTCCGATCATCTCGGCGATCTCAGGCGTGCCGGGCACATCCGAGACCGTGCCCGCAATGGCGAAGTGCGCATAGCCGATGGAGATCGTATCGCCGACTTTTGCGTCGAGCGCGACGAGGAGGGACGGATCGATCAGGGCGTGCGGGCCGGCGCGCAGCGCGCTCCAACGGCCTGCGGGCTCGGTGGTGATCTCACCGTAGAGCGGGTAGTTGTCGCTCACCGCTTGAATAGGAACCAGGCGTGAGTTCCCGCTCCTCCGCGCGACGGCCATCGAGGGAAACTTCGTGACGCGCGCGATTTCAACACCGTCGCGCGCAAGAGAATCGAACAGCGAGTCCGCGGCCGGCCGGAACGGCTGGCGCGAGCCGAAGAGGATGTCCCCGCCCAGCAACGTGCGTGACTGCTCCCGCAGCGACGTAGTGAGATTGGCCGCGAAGGAATCGATCGCGACCAGCGCGCCCACGCCGAGCGAGATGGACGACATCGACAGCAGCAGCCGTCTGCGCGCGGTCCGGCTCTCGCGCCAGGCGAGCCGCGCGATCGAGCGCCATAGCCGCATCAGGCCGGCCGGTCTTCGACCATCGCGCCGTCGCTGAGGCGGATGAGACGCCGCGCCCGGCTCGCGACCGTATGCTCGTGCGTCACGACGATGACCGTTGTTCCGGATTCGCGGTTCAGCTCGACGACCGTGTCCATGATCATCTCGCCGGTCGCACCGTCGAGGTTGCCCGTGGGCTCGTCCGCGAAGAGGATGCGCGGGGAGTTCGCGAACGCCCGCGCGATCGCGACACGCTGCTGCTCGCCGCCGGAGAGCTGGGCGGGGAAGTGGCTGCCCCGTTTGGCGAGTCCCACGCGCCCGAGGAGATCGCGGGCACGGATGGAAGCGTCGCGCTCGCCACGCAGCTCGAGCGGAACCTGCACGTTCTCCAGCGCGGTGAGCGCCGGGATCAACTGGAAGCTCTGGAACACGAACCCGACTTTGGCGCCACGCAGCCTGGCGCGTCCGTCCTCCGACATCGCCGTGATGTCGTCCCCGTCGAGGACCACGGTGCCCCGGGTCGGTGTATCCAGTCCTGCGAGCAGGCCGAGCAGCGTTGTTTTGCCGCTGCCGGACGGCCCGGAAATGGCGACGAGGTCACCCTGCGGGATGCTGAAGCTGACATCCCGGAGCGCTGTTAAGCTTGATGGTCCGCTCTGGTATTCCTTCGTGAGATTGGTGGCGACGAGCATGAGAATCCTTTGGATCGCGTTGATTACGGCAGGCGCTGCGTGCGCGCCCGATGAAAAGATGACCGCACGCGCGGACGCGGGGCAGGTTGGCGCGGGCGGAACCCGCGACGGCCGCGCGACCGCGGGCGAGCCGCGCGCGTCCGCGACAAAGGTGCTTTTCGTCGGAACGAGTCTCACAGCCGGGTACGGGCTGACGCCGGAGCTGGCGTACCCGTCGGTCGTAGCGAAGCTGGCGGCAGCCGACGGCCTGCCAATCGAGGCGATGAACGCCGGGCTGAGCGGCGAGACTTCCGCCGGCGCGTTGCGTCGAATGGAATGGGTGCTCCGCTCGCCCGCGGACGTGATCGTCGTGGAGACGGGGGCGAACGACGCGCTGCGCGGGCTCGATCCAGATTCGACGCGCGCGAATCTCGAGGGCATCATCGGGCGTATCCGGGCGGCACAGCCGCGCGCTCGGATCGTGCTGGTACAGATGGAAGCGCCGCCGAACTACGGCTTTGGCTACGTACGGCGGTTCCGCGCGATGTACGGCGATGTCGCGCGGGAAGAGCGTGTCGTGCTCGCGCCGTTCCTGCTGGAGGGCGTCGCCGGACTGCCCGAGCTGAACCAGGCGGATGGGATTCACCCCAACCAGCGCGGCGCGGAGCTGGTTGCGGCGAACGTCTGGAAGACGCTCAAGGCAGTCGTCGCGGGGGCGGAGCCGGCGGCTTGACGCTGGGCCGGGTGGGTTGAGCTCAGGCACGCTCATGGGGGGAAAGCCGAGTCCGGGAGCCGTTGCAGGACTCTCCCAAGTCCGCTAAATTCAAAGGCTGTCTTGGTTTATGGCCGCTGCACGCGCTTTCGGGCGGGTGCAGCTAACGTTTTTGAAGGAAGAACTGTCATGGCAATGCCCGCAACCCAGATCCGCCGGGGCATGGTGCTCGTCCACAACGGCGAGCCCTGCCGCGTGGTGGAGTTCCGTCACCACACGCCCGGCAATCTGCGCGCGATGATTCAGACGAAGCTCAAGAACCTGCGCTCGGGATCCAACTTCGAGCACCGTTTCCGCGCGTCAGACACGGTGGAGAAGGCGTCGATGGAGACGCACGACCTCGAGTTCATGTACCAGGGCGGCGACACGTACCATTTCATGAACACCGAGAACTACGACCAGATCGAGCTCGAAGAGGAAGCGCTGGGCGACAACGCGCAGTGGATGCAGCCGGGGATGCGGATCCAGGCCGAGTATTACAACGGCCGGCCGATCGGCATTCAGCTGCCGAACTCGATGGTGTTCGAGATCGTGGACACGTCGCCGGTCATGAAGACCGCGACGAAGACGGCCTCGGCAAAGCCGGCGAAGCTGGAGAACGGCGTGACCGTGAACGTGCCCGAGTTCGTGGGGACCGGCGAGAAGATTCGCGTCAACCCGAATACGGGAGAGTATCTCGACAGGGCGAAGTAGGGTGATTAGTGATTAGTGATTAGTGATTAGTGATTAGTGATCAGTGCATGGTGGCTGTAGCTCAATTGGTTAGAGCACCGGTCTGTGGCACCGGGGGTTGCGGGTTCAATTCCCGTCAGCCACCCTGAAAAAAGCGGTCGCTGTTGGAGGTCGTGTTAGGTCCGTAGCTCAATTGGTAGAGCACCGGTCTCCAAAACCGGGGGTTGCAGGTTCAAGTCCTGCCGGGCCTGTGAGAGAAGCGCTATTGGCTCTTGGCTTTTGGCTGTTGGCTTGGAGCAAAAAACTGATGGCCATTGCAGCATGGTGACGCAGTCGCCAAGAGCCCATAGCCAACAGCTAACAGCGCTTTTGGTTTTCGGCGGTATCGTCTAGGGGACTAGGACGGAGCCCTCTCAAGGCTCAAACACGGGTTCGAATCCCGTTACCGCTATGTTGTTGCAGGCGCTGTCGAGGGGATTGGCGTACGGCCCCATCGTCTATCGGTTAGGACGGCACCCTTTCACGGTGCAGAGAGGGGTTCGATTCCCCTTGGGGCTATGAACAATTGCTGCGTGCTGCGTACTGCGTGCTACCCGCCCAGTTCGAGTTTCGGCACGCAGCACGCAGCATGCTTTTGGGGGCTGTAGCTCAGCTGGTTAGAGTGCCGGTCTGTCACACCGGAGGTCGCGGGTTCGATCCCCGTCAGCCCCGTACGAGAAGCGGGTATTAGGTATGAGGCATTAGAAGGTGCATTCACTAATACCTAATACCTACATGGCTGCAGTTTTTGCCCTGGTGGTGAAATTGGTAGACACGCCATCTTGAGGGGGTGGTGCCGCAAGGCGTCGCGGTTCGAGTCCGCGCCAGGGCATGGAAGAACCGCTGTTGGCTCTTAGCTGTTGGCTATTGGCCAGGCGGAAGCAGGACCGGGACCGCGACGGCGGATGTGTTAGGCAGTTCAGCCAAGAGCTAATAGCCAACAGCCAACAGCGCAGTTCCCCCGCCACAGTAGCTCAGTGGTAGAGCACTCGATTCGTAATCGAGCGGTCGTCGGTTCAATCCCGACCTGTGGCTCTCTGCAGTACAATCGTTGCGCATCCGAAGTCCCACCTGCCCACGGAGCCACCTGATGAAGGCAGTTCGAGGCTTGTCGCTCGCCGTCGCCATGTTCGCATGCGCGCCCCTCCCGCAAACCGGCGACGTCATTTCAGGCTCCGGCGGAGGCTCGTCCCCCTCGATCACTCCCGCCGATCTCTCCGTGCGCATGTACGCGTTCGCGCACGACTCGATGATGGGCCGTGAAGCGGCGACCGAGGGCGGGCTCAAGGCGGCTCGGTACCTTGCGGCCGAAGCGGCGCGCATGGGACTCGAGCCCGCCGGTGACGGCGGCACCTATTACCAGCTCGTCCCGCTCACGCAGCGCGGGTACGACGAAGCCCGGCAGATCAAAGTCGATGGCCAGCCGCTCACGCTGTGGGCGGAATACCTCCCGCGCGACGCGGGCACGATGCCGCGCTCGCTCGACGGATCCACGGCGATCTACGGCGGGAATTGGGGCGACACCGCTTCGCTGATCTCGCGCGAGCAGGCGGCGGGGAAGGTCGTGGTGATCATGCCCGCCCCGGGCGTCCCCGGAGTGGCCGGGCTGCCGAACCGCGGCGCCGTGACCGCTCGCTTCTCGAGCGCCGCCGCGATCGCGGTCGGCGGGCTCGAAAGGACTGCCGCCCAGTACGATCGCCGCGCTGCGCGAAGGGCAGGCCGGACTGGCGCGGCCGGAAGGACCGGCTCCTCAGTCCCCGCTCTACATGTACGTGTCCGCCGAGGCGGTGAGAAAGCTGGTGGGGCATGATCCGGCTGACATCCGGCCCGGACACGTCGGCCGGCCGGTCTCAGGACAGCCTGCGTTCGGGCAGATGCCGATGCGCATCCCCACCTACAATGTAGTCGCGAAGATTCGCGGCAGCGATCCAGCGCTCGCAGGACAGTACGTCGCGTTCGGCGCGCACAGCGATCACGTGGGAACGGACCAGGCGCTCGATCACGATTCGCTCCGCGCGCACAACATGGTGTACCGCCGCGACGGCGCGGGACCGCGCACCGCGCCCGAGTCGCCCGCGGGGATGCAGCGGATGCGCGCCATTCTCGACAGCCTGCGAGCCATTCGGCCGATGCGTCTCGACTCGATCTACAACGGCGCGGACGATGATGCGTCGGGCTCGGTCGGGCTGCTCGAGATCGCCGAAGCGTTCGCGGCCCAGCCCGTCAAGCCGAAGCGGTCGCTGATCTTCGTCTGGCACATGGCCGAAGAGATGGGACTGATCGGCGCCGACTGGTTCACCAGGAACGCGACCGTGCCGCGTGATTCCATCATCGCGGCCATCGTCGTGGACATGATCGGCCGCGGCACCGCGCAGGACGCGCCGGACGGCGGACCGAATTATCTACAGGTGCTGGGCTCCGGCCGGAGATCGTCCGAGCTGGATGCGCTGGTTAACACCGTCGCGGCGCGGCCCGAGTTCACGTGGAATCTGGATCGCACCTTCGACGCGCCCGGACACCCGGAGCAGTTCTATTGCCGCAGCGACCACTACATGTACGCGCGCTTCGGGATCCCGATCGCGTTCTTCCACACGGGCTCGCACGTGGACTACCACATGGTGACGGACGAATCGCAGTACATCGACTTCGCCAAGCTGTCGAAGGTATCGAATTTCATGAAGGTTCTGGGCGAGAACATCGCCAACCGCGACCGGCCGTTCCTGCTCGACAAGCCGGCCCCCAATCCGGACGCGCCCTGCAGGCAGTAAACGCCTGCGCGGCGGCTTCATAACCACGTGGTACAGTCCGGCTCCGTGGTTGATCACAATCGCTAGGTAAAAGAAAAGGCTCCCGCTGCCGGGAGCCTTCTCTATTTTTGCGGTTGCAGTTCAGACCTTCATCGCTTCCACGTTGACGCATTCCTCGGCGAGATCTGTGAGCCGGTGGTCGGCTTCGCCTTCCTCGTTGAGCGTCATCTGCAGCAGCTCGGCCTGGTCGGCGAAGCCGAGCATGTTCGCGTAGGTACGAGCGCAGCCGTAGCCGGCCATCTCGTAGTGCTCCACACGCTGCGCGGCGGCGATGATCGCCGCATC
The DNA here is from genome assembly GCA_050998915.1 of Gemmatimonadaceae bacterium. Lineage (GTDB taxonomy): Bacteria > Gemmatimonadota > Gemmatimonadetes > Gemmatimonadales > Gemmatimonadaceae > JACDCY01. Next base: position 3,227 of record JBPCPS010000149.1, on the reverse strand, counting down.
GAGGACGTCGGAGTCCTTGAACTCCTCCATCGCCTTGTCGCCTTCCTTGATGAGGCCTTCCATCCCCTTGCACTTCTCGTTCTCCGGACGCTTGCCGAGCTCCTGGTAAATCCGGTCCAGCCGCTCGACCTGCTTCTCGGTTATCGCCTTGTGCTCGGTGAGTGACGCCTTTAGGTCCGGATTGCTCGCGGCCTTGATCAGCTTCGGTAGCGCCTCCAGAATCTGCTGCTCGGCGCTGTAAAGGTCCTTGATCTCGTGTTCGTACAGGGTCTGGAGTGATTCGCGGGGCATGTTGATCTCCTTTGATGCGTCGGGGGCGCTTCGGCCCGATTAGTTCGATTCGTGTATGAACTGTATTAGCACGCGCCGTACCACTCGGCACACCCGGCTCCGTTGGCCGGCAGCTATTTTTTCGACGTGCCACCCACCGATGTCCAGACCCATCGCAGCTCTGTCGCGCGCCGGACAAAACCCGTGCTCGTCAGGGAATTCGCCAGTGGCGCCGTGCTTGGCGCGCTGGTGTGGCTGGCCGTCACGACACTCGGCCTCCACGCGACGCTGCACCTGTCGGCCGCGAGCGGCCTGGCTGCCGCGGCTCTGCTCGGCGCATTGCTCGGGGTTACCCGATATCGATTGGTCCTATGGCTGGTCGGTGGCGCGCTCGCCGCGCTGTTCGCGATTGTCGCATTCACTCCAATTGTCGTGCGACCGGCGCAGGCTCTGGTGCGATCGGATCCCATTCCGTCTCCGCCGCTCAAGCTCGATGCGGTGGTGGTGCTGTCGGGCGGCCTCACTGCGGACGGGTTAGTCGGCTATAGCGGGATCGAGCGTTTGCTGTCCGGAGTAAGGCTGGCCCGATCGACCGGCACCGCCGTGCTTGTGACGACGCGCGTGCGCCATCCGGCGAACCTCGATGTGAGCTCGGATGCCGATCAGAAACGCCTCGTCGAGCTGCTGGGCTCGGGGCTGCGGCTGTTCGTCGTTCCCGATGTGTTCAGCACTCGGGATGAAGCGCTGCGCGTGCGCGATCTCGCGCGGCAGCAGAGGTGGGGTCGCGTGGCGGTCGTGACATCCCCGTCGCACTCGCGCAGGGCGTGCGGAACTTTCGAGAAAGGCGGCCTGCGAGTCACCTGCGTACCGGCGGAATCGCGCGAGGTGGCGTTCAGGACGCTCGCGACGCCGGGCGATCGCATCGAGGCGTTCAAGCTCTGGATTTACGAGATGGCGGGAACGGTGAACTACCGCCTCAAGGGATGGCTGCCGTGAAAGGCCGTTAAGAGGTATCAGCTATCAGGTATCAGGAGAACCAACCAGAAACCAGAGGCTAATAGCCAATAGCCAATAGCCAATAGCCAATAGCCAACAGCCAACAGCGCTCTTAGCTTTCAACTCACGCGGGCGTAATTCAGTTGGTAGAATGCCAGCTTCCCAAGCTGGACGTCGCCGGTTCGAGTCCGGTCGCCCGCTTTCTCGATCGCGTAAACGTAGCTTCAATCGACGGCCTGCCGATCCGGCGGGCTTTTTTGTGGCTCTCAAGCCGGCGCTATCGGCCGAAGCGCGCCGCGATGTCCAGTAACGCCTGGTGCTTCCTCCAGAGTGCGTACGACACCGTCGCGCATCTCGGGGATTGGGACCGGCGGGCGCTCGAGCGCCCGCCTGCGCCGGCCTAGCTCCGCGCGGTCGCAGCGGCCGCAGCGGCCGCGAGGGCGAGCGCGAAGCTCCCGTCGGCGGCTTCCATCCAGCGCTGCAGCCTGAGCCCGGCGGCGCGCAGCATTTCTTCCACCGATGCACGATCGTATTTGCAGCTGATCTCGGTACGTATTGTCTCGCCCTCGCCGAGCTCGACCTCGCCGATCGCCGGGATCGCGACTCGCTGCTGCGCGCGCGACACGAGGTGCATCTCGATCCGGCGCAAACGCGGGTCGTAGAATGCGCGGTGCTGGAACATCGCCGGATCGAAGTCGGCGCCGAGCTCACGATTCAACACGGACAGCACGTTGATGTTGAATTCAGCGGTCACGCCCTCGGCATCGTTGTAGGCGCGCTCCAGGGTCTTCGCATCCTTTACGAGATCGACTCCGAGCAGGATCCAGCCGTCCGCGCCGATCTGCTCGCGCAGCCGCAACAGGAGCTGCTGCGCTTCCGCGGGCGCAAAGTTGCCGATCGTGCTGCCGAGGAAAGCGCACAGGATCGGGCGGGGCGTGGCCGGGGGAAGCTCATACGCGAACCGCATGTCCGCGATTACAGGAGCCACCTCGAGACCGGGAAACTCCAGCCGCAGCGCAGCTTCCGTAGCAGCGAGCGTGACCGGGTCGACATCTACGGGCACGTAGATATCGCACGCTCCGCGCGCGCGCAGCGCCCCGATCAGAATTCGCGACTTGTCGGCGCTGCCGGCGCCCAGCTCAACGAGAGAGCGCGAACGGACGGCGTCGGCGATCGTAGCGGAGTGGCGCTCGAGCAGCGCGCGCTCCGCACGGGTCAGGTAATACTCCGGGAGCCGCGTGATCCGGTCGAAGAGCGCTGAGCCTTTCGCGTCGTAGAAATACGTGGGTGGTATCTCTTTCTGCGCACGCGAGAGCCCGAAGCGGAGATCGCGCAGCATGCGCTCGTCGGCCGGCGCATTCGCAGTGCGCGATTGGTCGGGCGTGGTCAGCTCAGACATCGAGGCCCTGATATTGCGCAGCGGGGGCGGATAACCCCGTCATCGAGAGGATCATGTACCGGCCGAAACCGTGTCGTTCATGCGCCATGCCCGCTCCGGAAGAGGAGCTCCGCGTCCTGGTTCTCAACGCTTCGCTCAAGCATGCAGCCGGGCTTTCGAACACCGGCGAGCTCGCCGATCTGGTGATCGAGAACATGCGCGAGCATCGGATCGTCGCCGAGACGGTGCGACTCGCAGACCAGAAGCTTCCGGTGGGTCTGGGGTTTCGCGAGTCTCCGGACGATGACTGGCCGGGAATCGTCGAGCGGATCAAAAACGCCGACATCGTAATCTTCGCGACTCCAATCTGGTGGGGAGGCAGGTCGAGCCTGCTGCAGCGCGTGATCGAGCGGATGGACGCGTTCGATGAAGAGGCGATGGAGGGGGGCCGCAGCGTGCTCCTCAACAAGGTCGCCGGCGTGGTCATTACCGGAAGCGAGGATGGCGCGCAGGCGACCCTGGGGTCCGTGATGGAGGTGCTGACGTTCATGAACTTCACGCTTCCTCCCGAATGTTGCGCGTA
>JBPCPS010000125.1:0-2850 GCA_050998915.1 Gemmatimonadaceae bacterium | reverse complement strand
CAGAGCAGGTTGGCGAACTGCTCGCGATCCGGGGAGAACTCCAGCTCGGGCGTTCCACCGGTCGTGACGTGCGTGGTATCGCGGCCGTTGATCCGCACCCGGTACGCGACCACGAGCCGCTCCCTGTCGATCGACAGCGGACGCACGAGCGCGATCCACAGCAACGACGGATCCGCGTAGTAGTCGACGCCCTCGCGCAGATACTCGTATACCTGCCCGCGACGGGAGCGCGGGTCGCCCAGCAGCTTGAATTGCGGTCCGCTGGGCGTGGCCGGCTGGGCGCCGATGAGCAGGCGGTACACGAAGATGCGGGTGGGGCGGAGCGTATCGGGTAGCATGGCCGCGGACGCAGCCAGCGCGCGCGAATCCAGGATGTCGACGTTCGGGTAGCGGCGAATGTTGCGCGGGTCCACGGTGAAGAAGAATCTCCGCGGCTCGAACTGGTAGTCCTCGATGTTCCTGTCCACTTCCTGCAGCGTGCGGTCGCCCACGGTGAAGACGCGATCCGCTACGATGTTTCCTTTCTGCTGCGCCATGATCGTCTTGAGGCGCATCGGGCCGAGCCGCGTGATGGCCTGCAAGCCGGTGTTGTTGCTCGGAATGCCGGCGGTGATGAAGCGGGATCGCGGCGGCTGGAACGTGACGTTACCGATCTCGAATCTCTCGAGCAGGTCCTTCTCACGCCCCTGATAGTAGATCGAGATGTTGTTGCTCGCGTCGAACTCGCGTTGCGAATCGTAATCCACATTCACGTGGATGCGATTCGCTACCACACCGCCTGAGCGGAGCGAGGCCTGGAAATCGAACAGGGGCTCGAAACCCGTACGGCAGCCAATGACCGGGTCGAAACCACCCGTGGCCGAGCACCGCTCGTTGACGGCACGCTCGGCTCTGAACTCAACACGCCCGTCGAGGTGGACGGAGAGATCGGTATAGTCTCCCAGCAACGTAGCGGCTCGCTCGGCGACGGTCGAAGGTGGTCGCGCCGGAATCTCCTCGGGAAAAGCCACCGCCCGCGACTGCGTTGCGAACTTACGGGCCTGCACCTGTCCCCAGGTCGCCTCGATGATGCTGCGAACGTTCTGCTGGAAGGCCGTAGCACGGGCCGCCGCGATCTGCTCCTGCGCGAGCCGGAACGACTCGCGCTCGCTCAACGATCGCACCGTCGGAAGCCGGAACGCAGCCGAGTCCAGCTCGATCCTGAGGCGCACGCCCAACGGCGGGAGCGTGTCCCTCGGAGGCCGGCCGGTGTCGGGCCGGACGCGCCTGGACGTGTCCCGGGGGGCGGGCGGAAGCGTATCGGGAACAACCCCTCGGCGGGGTATGTCGGATGTGACGGTGATTTCGCCCGCCGCGGCGAGCGAGACCGCCGCGATGAGCGCGAACAGCCCACCCGTATATTTCACGCCGTGAAGATACTTCATCGGTACGTTCTCAAGGAGCACGTCGGACCCCTCACCTTCGCCATCTCGGCGTTGACGTCCATGCTGCTCCTCAATTACGTCGCCAAGCGTTTCGGGGAGCTCGCCGGCAAGGGACTGCCGTGGGCGGTCATCGGCGAGTTCGTGGGCCTGACCGTGCCGTTCATCTTCGCGATGACGCTGCCTATGGCCGTGCTGATCTCCACGCTGTACGCCTTCAGCCGCCTCGCCGCCGATAACGAGATCACCGCGCTGAAATCGAGCGGCGTCGGGCTACGACGGGTCATGATGCCGGTGATACTCGCCGCGTCGATGATCACGCTCGGCATGATCCTGTTCAACGACCAGGTGTTGCCGCGCGCCAACCACCGGCTTGCGGTGCTGCATCGCAACATCGCGCAGAAGAAACCCACGTTCGCGCTCAGGGAGCAGGTCATCAACGAGCTCAGTCCGGGAAAGTTCTACCTGCGCGCGGGCCACATCGACAAGAACTCCAACCGCATGCGCGAGATCACCATCTATGATTTCGGTGATGTGGGGCGGAGACGAACGATTCACGCCGACAGCGGCAACATGGCGATGTCGAGCGACCAGTCCGATCTTCTCATGACGCTGTACGACGGCACGCTCCAGGACGTGCCGGTCGCTGACCCGATGCAGCTGCAGCGGCTCTTCTTCAAGGTCGATCTCGTGAGAGTGCGCGGCGTGGGAAACCAATTCAAGGAAGGCCAGTCGGACTCGTATAAGGGCGAGCGGGAAATGACGGTCTGCGAGATGGACCGGACCAGACGAGAGGCCCAATCGAATTACACCGCGGCGCAGGCCGAGTTCGCCGAGCGCCTGGGGGAAGCCAGGAAGGCGAAGGTGGCACTGAGCCGGGAAGTTCGCGGGACGAATCTGGATCCTCCGGGAGAATGGTCGTTCAGCGGGGCGTACTGCGCGCTGTTAGGCACTCTCGGTGGGGGGCGGGCTGACTCAGGGAAGGCCGCCAACGCACCCCCTGCCGACGCCTCGCCGGCCGGGGGAGCGACCGCGCGCCTCGACGTGGCGCCCGACGACAGCGGCCCTCCCAAGGCCAGGCGTAAATCGCCCGGTCTCGCGGGCGCGTTGGCTGCCACCGCGGACCCCGCTTCGCCACAGGCCCCGGGAATGCTCCCGGCGCTCATCGAGGGCTCCAGGATTCGAATGACAGATGCCGCGCGAGTGATGAACCTTTACTCGGTAGAGATACACAAGAAGTTCGCGCTCGCCGTCGCGTGTATCGTGTTCGTGCTGCTGGGTGCACCCATCGCGCTGCGGTTTCCGCGCGGCGGGGTCGGGCTCACGATCGGCGTGAGCCTCGGAGTGTTCGGGCTGTACTACGTGGCTCTGATCGGAGGGCAGTCGCTGGGCAGCCGCGGGATCGTCCCGCCAGCGCTCGCCATGTGGG
>JBPCPS010000046.1:0-5105 GCA_050998915.1 Gemmatimonadaceae bacterium | reverse complement strand
GCGTATCTCGTTGCGACCGAGGGCAGCTACAAGGATTCAGTCGGCGTGAATGCCGGAGGACAGCTGGTTGCCGCGGGTGAGCGGGCGGGCAGATACACGGTCACGGTCGGTCATGCGGGCTATGTGCCGTTTACGCAATCTCCGGTCGTCGTCAACGAAGACCAGTGCCACGTTATCCCCGTCACGGTTCAAGCCAGGCTGTTTCGCGCTCCCGACCCCGGCGGCGCGAACTGAGCCGGCCTCACATGTCCCCTTGCCCGCGTCGCGCGCCCCAGCCGCGGCTGCTACTCGTGACCGTTGCCGTCGCCGCATGCGGCGGCGACCCGGTCGGGATGGTGGCGTGCACCGACAACATCGTTCCCGGTATTCGTGCGACCGCGCTGAATGCGTCGAGTAACGCTGACATCACTTCTGGCGCATATCTCGTGGCCACCGAAGGCACTTACCGTGACTCTGTCGGGCCGGGACTGTCGGTTTTGTCCGCGGCGGCGGAGCGAACCGGCATTTATACGGTTCGAATCGGGCACCCGGGCTACTTCGCGTTCATCCGGAACAACGTCGTCGTCGCGAAAGACGAGTGCCATGTGATCCCTGTGGTTTTGCAGGTGAAGCTCATCGCCGGCGGCGGCGGGCCAAACTAAGCTCAACTGACGGCAGCCCGTCCGCCGAAATGGCATAGCCGGGGTAGCTTGGGCGTGGTTGTCCGGGGATATTTCAGCTCATGCCCTCTCCTGCCACGCCCGAGCCCAAGCGCACCCCGTTCCACGACATTCACGCCGCCCTGGGCGCCAGGATGGTCCCGTTCGCCGGCTACGTCATGCCGATCCAGTACCCGGGAGGCATCTCCGCCGAGCATAAGGCGGTTCGCACCGCGTGCGGCTTGTTCGACGTCAGCCACATGGGCGAGTTCATCGTGCGCGGCACAGATGCGTGTGATTTTCTGAATTACGTCACGACGAACGACGTCGGCGCGCTCGAGGTCGGCCAGGTACAGTACTCCACGATCCTCAACGAGCGCGGCACGATCGAGGACGACTGTCTCGTGTACCGCTCCGACGACTATTACATGCTCGTCGTGAACGCGTCCAATCGCGCCAAGGACCTCGCGCACATCGGCAAGTACAGCGCGTCGTTCGAGTGCGTCATCGAGGACATCAGCGACGCGACCGCGCTGCTCGCGCTCCAGGGCCCGCGCGCCGCGGAGATTCTCGCGCCGCTCACCGACGCCGACCTGTCGAAGATCAAGTATTACTGGTTCGACAAGTGCTCCGTCGGCGGCGTGCGGCACGTCACGATCTCGCGCACCGGCTACACCGGCGAGGACGGCTTCGAGCTGTACTTCCGCAATGAGCACGGCCCCGCCATCTGGGCAGCCCTCATGGCGACGGGCGCGGTCACGCCGGCCGGACTCGGCGCGCGCGACACGCTCCGGCTCGAGATGGGAATGGCGCTGTATGGCAACGACATCGACGACACCGTGACGCCGCTGGAGGCCAATCTTGGCTGGCTCGTGAAGCTGAAGAAGAAGGATTTCGTGGGGCGGGATGTTCTGCTCAAGCAGAAGAGCGACGGGATTCCGCGGAAGCTCGTCGGATTCACGCTGGCCGAGCGCGTCGTGGCGCGCCACGGTTATCTGGTGTTTCATGAAGGGCAGCAGGTGGACGTCGTGCGCAGCGGGACGATGAGCCCGACGCTGAACGTTCCGATTGCGACCACGTATCTGCCGCCGGACGGTGCCGCGGAGGGCGCGAAGCTGGAAGTGGAGATCCGCGGCCGCCGCGTCGAGGGCACCGTGCAGAAGCTGCCGTTCTACACGCACGGCACGCACCTCTAGCGCCGCACTCGTGCGCGTCGCGGTGCTCACCATCTCCACGTCGCGCTCAGCCGGCGACGGCGCCGACACATCCGGCGACACCATCGTGGCCTGGGTCAACGCCGGCAAGCACACGCTCGCCGCGCGCGAGCTGGTCTCCGACGACGGCGCCGCAATCATCGCGCGTCTCACGGAATGGTGCGACACCGATGCGGTAGATCTCGTTCTCACGACCGGCGGCACCGGCCTCAGCCCGACGGACGTAACTCCCGAGGCAACCCGCGTCGTGATCGAGCGCGAGGCGCCCGGCATCGCCGAGCGCATCAGAGCGCTGTCCCTCGCAACCTTCCCACGCGCGGCGCTCTCCCGCGGGCTCGCGGGCGCGCGCCACAAGACTTTGATCGTGAATCTCCCGGGCTCGCCCAACGGCGTGCGCGACGCGCTGTCCGCGCTCGATCCGATCGTCGTCCACGCGTGCGACGTATTACGCGGAACTGCAGTTCATGGACGCGGCGTATGACACCAATGCAGGGGCAGTCTGCAGGGCGTTGTGTCGCCCAAGGTCCCGTCTTAGCGAGCGCAGTTTGCTCGCGTAGGGACCACTGGGCGACACAACGCCCGGCAGACTGCGGGCAACGATGAAAGTCCTCATCACGCTCGCGGACGTCGAAGCCGCAATAAGGTTGAACGCGCTGCTGGAAGAGAGCGATGTCGGCACCGCGCTGGTGTCGCCGATGGACGACATGCCGCGGGAGATAGAGCGGGAGAAGCCCGACCTCATCGTGTTCACGGGCGGGCTCGCCGAGCCGATGAACCTGCACATCGCCAAGGAGCAGCTCTGGAGCGGCGTGGCCGTCATCGGCCTCGCTGACATCGCCGACAGGAATCTCGAGAACCGCCTGCGCGCCGCGGGCTTCTCGGCCGTGTACACCAAGCCCATCTCGCCCGAGGAGCTGTTCGGCGTGGTGCGCCGGCACCTCGACCGCGTGCGGCTGGCCAGCGAGACCGGCCTGTACGGTGAGTCCGAGGCCATTCGCGAAGTGCTGGTGAAAGTCGAGCAGATGGCGCCGGTCACGAGCACCGTGCTCGTCGAGGGCGAGAGCGGAACCGGCAAGGAGCTGGTCGCGCGCGCGATCCACCGCCTGAGTCCGCGCCGGTCCAAGCCGTTCATCGCCGTGAACGTGAGCGCGCTCCCCGAGACGCTGCTGGAGAGCGAGCTGTTCGGGCACGAGAAGGGCGCGTTCACCGGCGCCGCCGAGCGGCGGATAGGGCGATTCGAGCTGGCCAACACGGGGACGCTCTTTCTGGATGAGATCGGCGACATGCCCGTCGCCACCCAGGTCAAGCTCCTCCGCGTGCTCGAGGAGCGCGAGATCACCCGGCTCGGCGGCACCGCGACGATCCCCGTCAACGTCCGGGTGGTGAGCGCGACCAACCAGCCTTTGCGGCAGCGCGTCGAGGAGGGGCTTTTCCGTCCCGACCTGTATTACCGGCTCAACGTCCTCAGCATCTACCTGCCCCCTTTGCGCGATCGGCGCGAGGACATCGTGCTGCTGGTGCGGCGGTTCATCCGCGAGTTTTCCGAGCGGCACGACCGTCCGTTTCACGGTATTTCTGCGGAGGCGATGCAGCTGCTGGTGGAGTATCCGTGGCCGGGCAACGTGCGCGAGCTGCGGAACCTGATCGAGAGCATGGTGGTGCTGGCGCCCGGGCGGGAGATCGGCCCGCAGGACATCCCGCGGCAGATACGGGAGGGCGGGGTGGCCCGCTTCCTCCCGGTGCACGTGGGTCCGGTGATGCGCGACACCGAGGCCGCCCACGGCCGTGAGCTCGAGTTCATTCTGCGGAGTCTGGTGGAGCTCAAGCTGCAGATGGAGGAGCTTCGCCGGCGGATGGACGACCAAGCCGTGGACGGTTTGCGGGAGATCTCCGGCGCGGGGCGGTTTCATCAGATTGCGAGCGCCATCGAGCCGCAGGACCAGCCGCCGCCGTCCAACGCCGTGACGATTCAGCCGGGGATGACGATGGCCGAGATAGAGCGGGCCGCGATCGAAGCGGCGCTCAACGAGACGCGCGGTAACCGTCGGCGTGCCGCGCAGATGCTCGGTATCGGCGAGCGGACGATGTACCGCAAACTGCGAGATTATGGCCTGGTCGAGGCAGAAATCGAGGTGAGCTGAGAGCTTTTCAGGGGTGCATTTTTTCTTGCACTCCGCCAGCCGAAACCTCATATTGCTCCCGCCGCGCGCGCGAAGTTTCGTGGTAAGAAAACTTTGCGGCGCGTTTTTTAGTTGGCCGGTCTTATCCGGAAGTGCTCTCATCACGACCAGCTTCTTGACCTCTCCACAATCGCCGATCGCCGGTAGTGTCCTGCCACTGAAGCGTGCCGAGGATCTTATCTCGACGCTTCCGGGTGTGATTTCGGCGCGGATTGTGGCTGGGGACACCGGGTCGGTGAACGAGATCCACGTTCTGACGACGGCCGAGTACCCGGCCAAGCAGACCGTCCGGAACATCGAGAGCGCGCTGATCGCGCACCTCGGGATGCGGGTGGACCACCGGAAGGTGTCGGTGGCGATCACGAGCGAGACCGGCCGGCCGGAGTCATCTGTCTCCAAGGTGACCGAGACGGCAGAAAACTCTGGCCGGATTTCAGCCGGACGGCATATTTACTTCGAGGATGTGGAGGTCCGCGGGTCCCGGGCGAAGGGTACGACCTGCCGGGTGACGCTGCGGAAGGGAACAGATGCTTTCGTAGGGGAGGCCGAGGGGGTCGAGAGCGAGCGTTCGCGGGTCGAGCTGGCCGCGCGGGCGACTTTGCTGGCGATCTCGCGGGCCTATGGCGACAAGCAGCTGGTGTTCGAGGGGGTCAAGGTCATGGACGTGTTCGACCGGACCATCGTGTTTGCGGGTGTAACGGCTCATGTGGGCCGGGATAACAGGATTTTGACGGGGACATGCGAGGTTCGGGAGAGCGCGGAGACAGCGAGCGTTCTGGCGGTCCTGGACGCGACGAACCGTTGGCTGGAATACAACAGGTAGCGATTGGTTTTGAGGCGGGTTCGCGCGTGCGTGCCTGCGACCTTCAAGAGTCGAGACGACTAGAGGAAAAAGGAACCCCCGACCCCGGTAAGAGCGGAGTACGAGCGTAGCAAGGCCAAGCGTTAAGAGCGGAGCCAACCGAGACAGCATACGTCAGCGAGCGCTGAGTATGACTACCCTTTGGGAGGTGACGCTAAGTGAGTGTTCTGGCTGAGCTTATCGGCGGTTTTTTCGCCGCAGCTTTTCGAGA
>JBPCPS010000034.1:0-2948 GCA_050998915.1 Gemmatimonadaceae bacterium | reverse complement strand
CACCCTCGACGCGTACCATGTGACCGGCTGCCGCGACTGGGCCCGGATAGACGTCCGCCTGGACTCGGCGGGCGTCCCGAATGTGATCGAGGTCAATCCGCTCCCGGGAATTCTCCCGAACCCCGAGGAGAATTCCTGTCTGCCCAAGGCCGCGCGTGCCGCCGGCATCGGCTACGACGAGCTGATCCAGTCGTGCCTGCTCGCCGGCGCCAAGCGGTACGGCCTCGCGCTCCGGCGCCGGCCGCAGCTAGTCACCGCCTGACCGCCGCCAAGATGAAGATCGGAATCCTGTTCGACGGGATGTCGGCGCTGGCACCCCAACCCGACGTGCAGATCCTCGAATCGGTCGAGCAGATCGAGACGATCCTGGCCGACGCCGGGCACCACTGCGTCCGCTTCCCCGTGGACGGTGAGGCGCGCTGGGTCGAGCGGCTTCGGCGCGCGCGCGTCGATCTCGTGTTCAACTTGTGCGAGGGGATCGACGGGATCGCGGAGCTCGAGGCGCCGTCCATCGGCGTGCTCCACCTGCTCGGCGTTTCCTTCACCGGCGCGTCAGCGCGGACGCTCCAGCTCTGCCTCGACAAGGACCTCGTCAACACGCTGCTCGACCGCGCCGGCATCCCGGTCCCGCGCTGGATCGTCGCGCGTCCGGGCTACGAGATCGAGAGCGTCGGCTTTCCGGCCATCTGCAAACCGGCCGCGGAGGACGCGTCGCTCGGCATCGAGCAGCGCTCGGTGGTCCGCAGCATGCGCGCGCTCAAGACCCGCGTTGCGGCCATGCACCAGATCTGGGACGCCGTGCTCATTCAGCGGTTCGTCACGGGCCGTGAGATCAGCGTCGGCATCGTGGGCGACCGCGTGCTGCCGATCTCCGAGATCGATTTCGGCGCGATGCCGCGCGGCAAGTGGAACATCGTGTCGTACAGCTCCAAGTGGGCGACCGGCTCCGTCGAGGACCTCGGCACCGCACCGCGCTGTCCCGCGGACCTCCCGGAAGAGCTCGCGAGCGAGATCGAGCAGATCGCGCTCGCCGCGTGGTCTGCCGTCGGCGGCTCGGGCTACGGCCGCGTGGACCTGCGGATCGACGAGAGCGGCCGGCCGTGGGTGCTCGAGGTGAACGCCAACGCCGACATCTCGGCGGACGCGGGACTCGCGCGGATGGCGGAGGTCGCCGGCATGAGCTACCCCGAGTTGATTCTCGCGATCGTCGATGTCGCGCTCGCCAAGCGCGGAATCGATCGCACCGACCGCTGGGAGCGCACGCTCCAGCTCTCGGGAGTCGGTTGACCGCCGAGCTGCGCGTCTTCCCCGTCGCCGCCGCGCATCGCGGCCGGATCGCCGAGCTGCTCGCGGCGACCGGCGCGTTCAACGACTCGGAGGTCGCTGTGGCGCTCGAGCTGTTCGACGAAGCGATGTCCGCGTCGGCGCCCGCCGCTGGCGTGGAGCCCGACTACAACTTTGTCGGCGTGTTCACGCCGGAGCGCGAGCTCGCGGGCTTCGCGTGCTATGGTCCGACGCCTGACACCGACGCCACTTTCGATCTGTACTGGCTCGCCGTGGACCCGTCGCTCGCTGGAACCGGCGCCGGTACGCTGTTGCTTACGGAAGTCGAGCAGCGTCTGCGCACGAAGGATGCAAGGATGGTTGTCGCGGAGACGTCGTCGCGCGACGACTACGAGGCGGCGCGCTGGTTTTACGCGCGTCGCGGTTACACCGAGGCCGGGCGGGTGGCTGACTTTTACGCCTGGTCGGACGACCGGATCATCTTCACCAAGCGTCTCACGCCGGCGACTGCCGGGAGCGCACGCCACACACAAGAGCACCAGGGAGTAAACCGCTGATGAGCGAGTGGCAAAAGACCCTCAGGGACGAGAGCATCGCCACGCTGGAGAAGCTGGCTGAGAAGTTCGGCGCCGAGAACATCGACGTCGAGGCGCTGCGTCCGGCCTTTGAGAACTTCCAGATGCGGATCACGCCTGCCGCGCTGGATCAGATCAAGGAAGTCGGCGATCCCATGTGGCAGCAGTACATCCCGACCGTCGCCGAGCTGGATGTGGTGGACGGCATGATTGATTCGCTGGACGAGGATGGCGACTCGCCCGTGCCGAACATCACGCACCGGTATCCCGACCGCGCGCTGTTCCTGGTGAGTCCAGTGTGCGCGACGTACTGCAGGTTCTGCACGCGGCGGCGGAAGGTGGGCGATCCCGAGAAGATTTCGTTGAAGGAATACGAGTCCGCGTTCCAGTATCTCGCCGAGCACACCGAGATTCGCGATGTGATTTTGAGCGGTGGCGATCCGATGATGCTGAGCGATTCGCGGCTGGAGTACATCTTCCAGCGGTTGAGGGCGATCCCGCACATCGAGATTATTCGATTGGGGAGCCGAATCACGTCGCACCTGCCCGAGCGGATCACGCCCGAGTTCTGCGAGATGGTGCAGAAGTACCATCCCATCTTCATGAACACGCACTTCAATCATCCCGACGAGTTGACGCCGGCCGCTGTGGCTGCGTTGGACCGGCTCTCGAAGGCCGGTATCTCGCTCGGTTGCCAGACCGTGCTGCTGCGCGGCGTGAATGACGATCCCAAGGTGATGATGAAGCTGATGCACGAGCTGCTGAAGGCGCGGGTGCGGCCGTACTACATATATATGGCCGACCAGGTCGCCGGCGGCGAGCACTTCAGGACGACCGTGCAGAAGGGGCTGGAGATCATCCAGGCGCTGCGCGGTTGGACAAGCGGGCTCGCGGTGCCGCAGTTCGTGATCGACGCGCCGGGCGGCGGGGGCAAGGTGCCATTGCTGCCGGAGTACGTGGAAGAGATCAATGATGATGAGGTGATCTTCCGGAACTTCCAGGGTCAGCGGTTCACGTACAAGCAGCCCAAGCCGTACGATGGCAGTGGCACGCCGGACATCGTGCCGATCGAGATCGCGGCGAAGAAGC
>JBPCPS010000205.1:0-8085 GCA_050998915.1 Gemmatimonadaceae bacterium | reverse complement strand
TCTTCGCGCGCTGGAGTGGTTTTGCTTCCCCCCCCCCCCCCCCCCCCCCGCCCGGGCTGTTAGCTCCGGCTTCTCTACTGTTTTCTGGCTACGAACCGTCCGTTGATCGCGGACCCGCCTGCCGTCGGCGTAGCGACGAACGTGCCGAACAGAGAGTCCCCATCCATGCGGCCGTCCGTCGTGGTGCTCACTTCGGCGTTCCCCGCTACCGGGCTCGCGTACGGTCCGAACGAGCTGCGCATACTCGAGTGATTCGCTTCCTCCACCCGGATCGGAATGTCCGTGGTCTGGCCGGAGAGGCGAAGAGTGCCGGTCAGCCCCGTGTCGGCGGCGGTAAACGTCATCGTCCAGGCAGATCCAGTGTCGGACGCCGCCGCGCCAGTGCGGTGCGACCGGCCGTTCCACGTGCCCACGTACATGGACTGCACAGGCGTCAGCGCCGCGGGCTCAACAACCGCGGTGGTGTCGACTGCCGCATCGTCGGTTTTGGCGCACGCGACGAGCACTAGTGCTGCGAGAATCAGTTTCCGCATGGGGACCTCGGGTGGGGGAGTACGGTGATTGGACTCTGGTTTGGGCAGATTGGGCCCAGTCGCACAAACCATACACCTCGAACCACGATCCGCTAGTCGACCAGCATCGTCGCCGGATCTTCCATCAGCTCCTTGACCCGCACGAGGAACAGAACGGAATGCTGCCCGTCCACGATGCGGTGGTCGTAGGAGAGCGCGACGTACATCATCGGCCGCGCCTCGATCTTCCCGTCGACCACGACCGGGCGGTCCTGGATCTTGTGCAGCCCGAGTATGGCGACCTGCGGATAGTTGATGATCGGCGTGGAGACGAGTGAGCCGAACACGCCGCCGTTGGTGATGGTGAACGTCCCGCCCGTTAGATCGTCAATCGCCAGCTTGCCGTCGCGCGCGCGCTTGGCCACGTCGCTGATGTCGCGCGCGATCTCGATCATTCCCTTGCTGTCTGCGTCCTTCACGTTGGGGACGACGAGCCCCTGGTCGGAGGCGACGGCGATACCCATGTGCACGTAATGCTTGTAGATGATACTGTCGCCGTCGACCTGTGCGTTGATGTTCGGGAAGCTCTTGAGGGCGAGGCAGGCGGCCTTCACGAAGAACGGCATGAAGGAGAGCTTGACGCCGTGCTCCTTTTCCGTGCGCTCTTTCAGCCGGTCGCGCAGCGACATCACCGCGCTCATGTCGATCTCGTTGAACGTGGTCAGGTGCGCGGTCGAGTGCTGGCTCTCGAGCAGGTGCTCGGCGATCCGCTTGCGCCTGGTCGACATCTTCTCTCGAGTCTCTCGCGGGCCGTCGGCGGCTGGTGTCTGCGTGCGTGCGCCGCGACCCGGGTCGCCTGCGGCGGCTAGCTTGGCTCCCGGCGGAGCCTGCGGTGCAGGCTCCTTGGTCGCCGAAGACGCCGCCTCCGCCGACCCGGCGTCGCGCCGCCCTTCAGGCTTGGTACCGGTCGCGGCACCGGACTGCGCAGCTTCGAGGACGTCGGGCTTACTCACGACGCCGCCGCGCCCTGTTCCTTGAACCGCACTGATGTCGACCCCGGACTCGTCGGCCACCCGGCGCGCGGCGGGCGACGATTTCACCGCGGCAGCGGGCGCGGTGGTCGGCGCCGTGGTCGGCGCCGTGGTGGGCGCGGCTGGCGCAGGCTCAGTGGGCGGTGCGCTCGGAGCTTCTGCCTTGGAAGCCGCAGCCGGCGCCGTGCCGGCGGTTTTGGTGTCGTCGATCTCGCCCAGCACCTCGTCGACCTTCACCACGTCGCCTTCCTTCTTGGCGTGGCGGGCGACGACGCCTGCCTTAAGCGCGGGGACCTCGACGGTGATCTTGTCGGTCTCCAGCTCGACCACGGTGTCGCCGGCCGCGACGGCTTCGCCTTCCTGCTTGGTCCAGCGCGACACCGTCGCCTCTACGATCGATTCGCCGAGCGGTGGGACTTTTAGCGAGATCATGCGTTCTGAGCCGGGGAGCGGGAAATCGCAGAGAGCCGTAAGATTGAGACCAGCCAACAGCCAATAGCCAACAGCCAACAGCTGCCGCCCAAAATATAGCCGCAATCAAAGTGCGAGCACTCACCATCTCCACCCACGGCGGACTCGATTCGCTCGAGTACCGTACCGATCTGCCGGTGCCCGAGCCGGGACCGGGGCAGGTCCGCGTACGCGTCCGCGCGGCCGCGCTCAACCATCTGGACATCTGGATGCTCACCGGCCTCCCCGGGGTGACGATCACGCCACCCTGGCCGCTTGGCGCCGACGCCGCGGGCGTGGTTGACAAGCTCGGCAAAAACGTCACGGGATCGCACGCACGGGTCGGCGATTACGTCGTCGTCAATCCCGGTATCAGCTGCCGCCGGTGTGAGTACTGCCTGCGCGGCGAGCACTCGCTGTGCGTGAAGTTCGGCCTGGTCGGCGAGCACTTCCCGGGCACCCTCGCCGAATACGTGATCGTGCCCGCGACGAACGTGCGTGCGATTCCCACGGGCGTGAAGCCGGAGGTCGCTGCGGCGTTTACTCTGGCGACGCTCACCGCATGGCGCATGATCGTGTCGCGCGCGCGGGTACAACCAGGCGAGACGGTGCTCGTCTGGGGGATCGGCGGCGGGGTCGCGATCGCGGCGATGCAGATCGCGAAGCTGCGCGGCGCGACCGTGTGGGTGACTTCGAGCAGCGACGAGAAGCTTGCCTGCGCGCGCGAGTTGGGCGCGGACGACACGTTCAACCACTCGAAGATCGACGTCGCGCGCGAAGTGCGCGCCCGGACCAACAAGCGCGGAGTAGACGTGGTTGTCGACGACGTCGGACCGGCGACGTGGGAGAAATCGTTGGGCGCCCTGGCGAAGTCCGGACGGCTGGTGACGTGCGGTGCGACGTCAGGACCCAAAGTCGAGACCGACGTCCGCAAGCTGTTCTGGAATCAGTGGACGATACTCGGGTCGACGATGGGGAGCGATGCGGAGTTCGACGCAATCGTCCACGAGCTGGAGAAGGGCCGGCTCATCCCGCCCGTGGACAGCGTATTCGACTTGGAGGACGGTCGGGCGGCGTTCGAGCGGCTGCAGACGGCCGGCCAGTTCGGCAAGGTCGTGGTGCGCGTCTCTAATGAATGAAGAGCACGCGGGTGACGAGGCCCAATACACCGCCGCCGAGGTGGACCGGATCCGCCACGCGTACTCGGGCGAGCAGCCGCCCGAGTGCCCCCGGTGCGGAGCGCGGCTGACCCGGCGGCCGATCGGCGGGGGGTCGTTCGGGTTAGGGTATGCCCGGCGGCGGGAATGGCTGATCTGTCCGGGGTGCAAGCGGAGCGCGTTGTTCGATTTGAAGCGGGGGACGAGGAACTGACTGGTGATCACCAAAAGCTGCTATCTTCCCACCGTGAACATGCGCCTTCTCTTCGCCCAGTTGACGGACACTTTCCCGAGCTCGCTGCCGGATGAAGAGCCGGTGGGTTTCGGCGAGCGGCTGCGCTACAGCCTGGAGCAGCTGTACCAGTACGTGCCCGCGCTGTTCGGTGCGCTGGTCATCCTGTTCGCGACGTATCTGCTCGCGCGACTGGTGGAAAAGGGAGTTGAGCGCCTGCTGCGGAAGATCCACTTCAACCGTCTGCTCGAGCGCGGTGGGGTGATGCAGGCGGTGGAGCGGTCGGGATCGCATCTCAATCCGACGCGGGTCACGGCGCACGTCGTCTTCTGGTTCATCATGTTCCTCGGGATGCTCGTCGCCGCGAACGCGCTCGGACTCGAGTCGCTGGCGAACGTGTTCTCCCAGCTCGTCAGCTACATCCCGAGCGTGATCGCGGCGATAGCGATCATCATCATCGGCATCGTGCTCGGCAGCTTCGTCGGCGGTCTGATCATGGCGTCGGCCGGCGGACTGCACGGCGGCCCGACCCTCGCGCGCGTCGGCAAGGCGGGAGTCGTACTGCTCGCCGTGTTCATGGCATTGCAGGAGCTGGGGATCGCGACGGAGATCGTGACCACGGCGTTCGCGCTGCTGTTCGGCGCGGTGTCGCTCGCGCTGGCGCTGGCATTCGGGCTCGGCAACCGGGATCTCGCCGGCGAGGTCACGCGCGAGTGGTACGACCGGTACCGGGCGGAGCGGGAAGCGATCGACCGGGAGAACGCGGAGCTGGATCGGGAGGAGGAGCTGGAGGAGTACACGGGCCAGCATCCGGTTCCGAGGGACGGGGAAGAGCAGGGAGATGAGACCGGCGGTTGAACGGCTGAACGAACCCGTTGTTGGAAGTGGCGTTGCCCGAACCGGTCGTTGGCTTTTCCTCCTCGCAATTAGCTGAATCGCGCCCGAATCCGTATTTTTGCGCGCGATGCCTGCCCCTCTTACAACCCTCGATCGCCTCTCCACCGCCCTCGAAGGCCGGTACTCGATCGTCCGCGAGATCGGCGCCGGCGGAATGGCGACCGTGTATCTCGCCGAGGATGTAAGACACAGGCGTAAGGTCGCGATCAAGGTGCTGCATCCGGAGCTCACGGCGGTGCTCGGGCCGGAGCGCTTCCTGAACGAGATCGAGCTCACCGCGAACCTGCAGCACCCGCACATCCTGCCGCTGTTCGATTCCGGCGCCGCGGACAATCTGCTGTTCTACGTCATGCCGTTCGTGGAAGGCGAGACGTTGCGCCAAAGGCTGACGCGTGAGCAACAACTTCCGATCGCCGAAGCAGTGCGGATCGCAAGCGACATCGCGGACGCGCTGGAGTACGCGCACAAGCACGGGGTCGTGCATCGCGACATCAAGCCGGAGAACGTGCTGCTGCACGAGGGACGGCCCCTGGTCGCCGACTTCGGTATCGCGCTCGCCGTGCAGCAGGCGGGCGGCGAGAGAATGACGCAGACGGGGATGTCGCTAGGCACTCCGCAATACATGGCTCCCGAGCAGGCGATGGGCGACAAGGCAGTGGACCACCGCGCCGACATCTACGCACTCGGCGCGGTGACGTACGAGATGCTGACTGGCGAACCGCCGTTCACCGGCCTGAACGCGCAAGCGGTGGTTGCGAAGATACTCACGACGGATCCGTCGTCGCTCGTAGCCAAGCGCAGATCGGTTCCCGTCCATGTCGAGCGCGCGGTCCTGACCGCGCTGGAAAAGATGCCTGCGGATCGCTTCGCCAGCGCTGCGGATTTCGCCGAGGCGCTCGCCGGGCGCGGGCCGGCTCTGGGACCGGGTGCCGCCGTAGCTGCGCCGGCAGCTGTCTCCCCTCGTGAAGGCCGCTGGAGAATGGCATTCGTGGCGGCGGCGGGCATCGCACTGGCCGCGTTCGCGCTCGCCGCGTGGGCTTTGTCGCGCGGAGCGGACGGCGCGGATACATCCGCCAACTGGCAATACGTAGAGCTGCACGACAGCGTCACGTTGAACCTCAATTTCCCCGCGCTCGCGCTGTCGCCGGACGGTGGCACGATCGCATTTCGCGACAACATCCCGGACAGCCGGCTCTGGATCAAGCATCGCGGGGAGCTGGATGCCCGCGCCATAGCCGGTACGGAGCGCGCCCAGAATCCGGTGTTCTCGCCGGACGGCGACTGGATCGCCTTCATGGCCGACAGCCGCCTGAAAAAAGTGAGCGTCCGCGGTGGTGCCGCGGTCACGCTCTCCGACTCGGCGCTGAGCGGATTCGGCGGAGCGGCCTGGCTGGACGACGGGACGCTGGTGTACGTCGCTCCGTCGCTGTCCGAGCTGCGGCGGGTGAGCAGCGCGGGCGGCAGTTATTCAGTAGTGTTACGGGATACGGCGCTGGGTGGCAGGGGAATGGGTAATCCGACGGCGCTGCCGGATTCGCGCGGAGTTCTGTTCCAACTCTGTTCCGGGGTCTGTGTCACCTCCAGCCTGCACGTGGCCGATTTCCGCTCCGGAACGCAGAAGGTACTCGTCGAAGACGCGGTGCAGGGGTGGTATCTCCCGACCGGCCACATCCTGTACGTGCGACGCGATGGAGCAGCCCTCGTCGCGCCGTTCGATCTCAAGAAGCTCGAGATCTCCGGCGGATCTGTACCGGTTCTGGAGAGCATTGTCGGGGGAGCCACATTCGCGCAGCTGGCATGGTCGCGGTCGGGCAGCCTGGTGTACGTGTCGGGCGGGGCTCAGGCCCGGGACAACTCGGTGATGCGCGTGACGCGCCAGGGTCTGGCCACAGCGGTGGACACTTCCTGGGCGGGGCAGTTCAATTCTATCGCGGCTTCTCCCGATGGAAGGCGGCTCGCCGTCGGCGTAGGGCTCGGGGCGAGCGCGTTGAACATCTGGGTCAAGCAGCTCGACCGCGGCCCGCTGACGCGCTTGACGTTCGGCGGCCGCGACCGCAGGCCGGCATGGTCACCGGATGGACGGATGGTCGCGTTCGTTCGCGATACCCTGACAACCGGAATCGTCGTCGTGCGTCCCGCCGACGGGACGGGCAGCGACCGCGTGCTGGTGCGCCTGCCGCAGCAGATTCAGGAAGTGACCTGGTCGCCGGACGGAGCGTGGCTAGTCGTCCGCACCGACAACTCCGGACCGGGCGCCGGCGATTTGGTAGGAATTCGCACGACCGGTGATTCGACACCCGTCCCGCTCGTGGCGAGCGCTTTCACGGAGCTCAATCCAGCCGTTTCGCCTGATGGAAAATGGCTGGCATATACCTCGAACGAATCGGGGCCGAACCAGGTTTACGTTCGACCGTTTCCCGAGACCAGCGGCGGGTTGTTTCAGATATCAACCGGTGGAGGCGGCCAGCCGCGCTGGTCTCACGACGGCAGGGATCTCTATTTCGTCGACGGACGCAACCAGCTGGTGAGCGCACAGGTACGCGCGGTACCGGCGTTCGAGGTTACCGGCCTTCAACCGCTATTCCCTAGTACCGGATTCATTCTCGATCCATTCCACCAGTCGTACGACGTGACGCCGGACGGACATTTTGTTTTCATAGGCCCGCGCCAACTGCCGGGCTCACGGGCTACGAAAGTGGTGCGCGTGGATAACTGGTTTCGGGATATCCGCGCGCGCCTCGCGCAATGACGACCCCTGTAGATCGGTTGTCGGCCGCGCTCGCGGACCGCTATGTAATCGAGCGGGAGATCGGCGAAGGGGGAATGGCGACGGTGTACCTCGCCGAGGACGTCCGCCACCACCGCAAAGTCGCGATCAAGGTGCTGCACCCCGAGCTCAGCGCGATGCTCGGCCCGGATCGCTTTCTGAAAGAGATCGAGCTCACCGCCAACCTGCAGCACCCGCACATCCTCCCGCTGTTCGACTCGGGCAGTGCCGACGGGCTGTTGTACTACGTGATGCCGTACATCGAAGGCGAAACCCTGCGCGGGAGATTGAGCCGGGAGCGTCAGCTCCCCATCCCCGACGCCGTTCGCATCGGCGCCGAGGTCGCCGACGCGCTGGGGTATGCACACAAGCGGGGGGTAGTGCACCGCGACATCAAGCCGGAGAACATCCTGTTGCATGACGGCCGTCCGCTGGTCGCTGACTTCGGGATTGCGCTCGCCGTGCAGCACGCAGGCGGCACCCGGATGACGCAGACCGGGATGTCGCTCGGCACTCCACAGTACATGGCCCCGGAGCAGGCGATGGGCGAGCGCGACGTAGATCATCGCGCCGATATCTACGCGCTGGCGGCCGTCACGTACGAGATGCTCACGGGCGAGCCGCCGTTCACGGGCCCGACCGCGCAAGCGATTGTCGCCAAGGTGATGACGAACGATCCTGTTCCGCCGCGCGAATTGCGAAAGACTATCCCGTCGCACGTGGAGGCAGCGGTCCTCATCGGGTTGCAGAAGCTGCCTGCCGACCGTTTCGGGACGGCGAGCGAATTTCTCACGGCGCTCACCGATCCGCGCAGCGAAACCGCTGCACGTGTGACCGCGCCTGGTACGGTCCCGGCAGGCGCCCGCCACAGGAGGTGGCTCTTGCCCGCCGCTGCTCTCGTCCTGATCGCGGTGAGCGCGGCAGCGGGGTGGATCGCGAAGCCGGTGCCCGCCAGAAATCGCCTGCCCGTGCAGTTTGTGTTTCACCCCGATTCGGCGACGCACCGGGGAGGTACCGGTTGCTGCGGTTATCAGGTGGC